>JBAWGF010000182.1:0-62776 GCA_049592615.1 Candidatus Acidiferrales bacterium | reverse complement strand
GCTCTCCCAGCTGAGCTACACGCCCACAGTAGGTGTCGCTTTCATTCTAGAGCATTTGCCGCCGTTCCGAAAATCGATATCGCCGCGATCAAAGTGTTGCAGTAACTGCATCGACGTTGCGGATTTTCTTACAATTCCCCGTTCCAGCTCGAACTCGATCGTACCAAGATGACTGGCACCGGCGCACACTGCATTTGACTTTCGCGCACCGTAAGCCTTGCTAGTCGCGGATGCAATCGCGGAGTATGATACTCTCGCATTCCCGGCGGCAATTCGGGGACGAATCATGCTCAAGCGAAATTCGGCAGTTGCGGCTATTCTCGTTCTCATGCTGGCGGCGCGCGCCTTCGGCCAGAGAGAGCACATGACGGCGGGGCAGCGCGAAGCGTCCATGCACCACGGCCAGATGGCCATGCATCACGCCACTTCAATGACGGCCAAGCTCGAAGTCACGGACGACGCAGCGGCACAGAAATTGAATGCCCGGGTTGGGCCCGTAAAACTTCCGGCTCATGCCGACCACATGGCGGTGGCCCAACCGCGCGACTTCTTCCTGACAATTCCCTTTGATGGCTGGCTCATCGCCTTCCATCCGCGCCTGGCGGATGGATCGGGCGCGCCGGTGAACGCGAAAGTTCTGCACCACGTGGCGTTCTGGAACGTCTCGCGGCCAGACTTTCTCTGCTCTAATAAAGAGGAGCATATCTTTGGTGCGGGCGGCGAAATGAACGATTGGCCCGGCATCCCCGGCTTCGGCTATCGCGTTCGCAAGGGCGACAAGATCCGCATCAGCACAATGTTCGCGAACCCGACCGATACGACATATCCCGAGGTCTATCTCGACGTGCAGATGGAATACCGTCCCGCGTCTCCCGATGCGGCGGCGATCAAGAGCGTTTATCCCGTTTGGTTCGACGTGGAGGAGTGCCGCGATTCGGGCTACGACCTCGCGCCGGGGAAGTCCACGAACGTCGGAAAATTCACGATGAAATATTCAGGCGAGCTGCTCGGCGTCGGCGGGCATCTTCACGACTACGGCCGCGCGCTCGCACTCGAAGATGTGACGCACAGGCAGACGATAGCAAAGCTCGATCCGAAACTCGATCCCTCCGGGATGCTGATGTCCATGCCGGTGGTTTCCTTTGCCGACCGCGGCGGCTACCGGCTCGACCAAGGCCAAGTCCTCAAAGTCACGGCGACCTACGACAACCCCACCGGAAAATACCTTTCCGGAGGCGCAATGGGCATCGTGGTGGGCTATTTTTTGCCCGACCAGGATTCCGCTTTCGTTGCGCTCGAGCGCCGTCCGGCCCGGTAGCAGGGCAAATCGCTTCCCGGTCGGCTCAATCTCTGGTAGCATCAAAATTTGCACATCTTGAAAAAATTCTTTTGGGAGTATGGAGACAATGGCACTCGCTTGTGAAATCTGCGGCAAGAAGCCGCGCTACGGCAATACGATCAGCCACGCTCATAACGTAACCCGCCGGCGCTGGAATCCAAATCTTCGGCGCGTGAAAGCAGTGGTCGATGGCGTGCGCAAACACGTGCGCGTCTGCACCGCCTGCATCCGGGCTGGTCGCGTAAAAAAGGCCGCTTGAAACGCAGTCCCTTCGGAAGGAGCTCCGTTTGAAACGCAAGATCGCCATTTTTGCCGCGTTCGTCGCTTGCGCATTCATCGTCTCATGCAAGAAGGAAGCGGCTCCGGGACCCGACGTCTGGGCTGTTGTGAATGGGAAGGAAATCGACCGGGCCAAGGTCGACAAGTATTACCGCGCGCGAGTAAACCCCGAAGGACCGGCGCCTTCGCAGGAAGAAGCCCTCTCACTCAAACTGAGCATTCTCGACGAGCTGATCAATAACGAAATTCTGCTCGAGCGCGCCGCCAAGTTGAACCTGATAGCCAGCGACGCCGAGGTCGAGGATAAATTCACCGAATCGAAAAGCCCGTACACCGAAGAAGAGTTTCAGAAAAAACTGAAGGATTCCGGGCTTTCGGTGGACGATCTGAAAACCGACATTCGCCGGCAACTTTCGATCCAGAAACTTATCAATCGCGAGGTCGTGGCGAAGATATCGATTTCGGACCAGGACGTCTCCGACTACTACAACAAAAACCGCGCGCAATTCAACGTTGTCGAGCCGCAATTTCACATCGCGCAGATCGTGATCACGCCGCGACCCGACTCTACCGTTCGCAATCGCAAGAACGACAAAGCTACAAACGAAGCGGAAGCTGGACGCAAGGCGGCGTTGATCGAGCAAAAACTTAGCGGCGGCGCCGATTTTGTTCAGTTGGCGATGGACTATTCCGAAGACTCGACCTCTTCGACGGGCGGCGACCTCGGCTTCATTCCCGAGTCAAACCTGAATCAATCCGATCCCACGCTTAAAAAGACCGTGCTTGCCATGAAAGCGGGTGAAGTGAGCCGGCCAATTTCCGACAACAAAGGCGGCTACCGCATCCTGAAGATGATTGCCCGAGAGCAAGCCGGGCAGCGTCTGCTGACCGACATTCAGGTGCAGCGGTCCATCAGCGACATGTTGCGAAACCGCAAAGAACAGGTTCTACGCTCCGCGTATTTGTTCGAAGCGCGCAACGAGTCTCACGTCACGAATTATCTCGCCCGCCAGATCATTGAATCCGTCGGCAAGCTCCCCGCCGCGAAGTAAGCGCGAACTCACTTTACGCCACGATCGCGAGGATTTCGCCAGCATTGACCGTCCGTCCCTCTACGACGAGCAGGCTCTCGATTGTGCCGGACTTCGGGGAACGAACTTCGTTCTGCATCTTCATCGCTTCGATCACGAGAATGCCCTGGCCGGCTTCAACCGAATCTCCCGCCTTGGCCAGCACGCGCACTATTTTTCCCGGCATCGGGGCAATCACCTGCTGCCGGCCTTCCGCTTCATGCGCTGTACCGCGGTGCCGGCGCCATTGACGCGTATCGCGAATCGCAGCCTGGAATTCACGTTCACCGACGATGACGCGCAGTCCCGCTCCCGCCGGCTCGACGCGCGCTTCGAGCGATTGTCCGCCGATCAAAATCGAGTACATGCCCGGTGAGACCTCGACCGCATCGGCTTCGAGCGTTCGTCCGTCCACGACGAAGCGCAGGTGGTCTCCGGCGTGCGCCAACTCGACGCTGCGCGTCTTCCCGCCGAGTTCAATTTCGAGCTTCAAAGCGTTTCTCGGTGCGCTACCTTTGTGGCTCGCGGTCGATTTGTTCCTGTCGGCCTTCTCGTTTCCAGCGCGACTCCGCCTCGCTCACTTGTGCCGGCACCTTGTTGTCCGAAGCGCCGTTGCGAGATACGTGCCAAAGCGCAACGGCTATCGTTGCAGCATCTTCTTCAAGCGATGCTCCGTAGCTGGTCATCGAAGTGTCGGCGCCGCCGCCCTTCTTTGACTCACGAAGAAAATCGTCGAGCCAGAGCGTATAGATTTCACCGTTTTGAAAATCTCGCGCGGCGAGGATCTTTTTGAAAAGCCCGACGTTGGTCTTAATCCCGCTCGCATAATATTCATCGAGCCCGCGACGCAGTCGCTCGATCGCTTCAGCGCGATCGATGCCCCACGCGATCAGTTTCCCGAGCATGGGATCGTATTCATTCGGCACAATCCAACCGCCATACACGCCATCGTCCAGACGAAGCCCCGGACCGGTTGGCGCACGCCGCTCGATTATTCTTCCCGGTGAGGGGAAGAAATTGTTGTCCGGATCTTCCGCGTAGATTCGGCATTCGATCGCATGGCCGCGCAATACAATATTTTCCTGCGAGAATGGCAGAGGCTCACCCGCCGCAATGCGGATTTGCAATTTCACAAGATCGAGCGAGGCGACCATCTCCGTGACCGGATGCTCCACCTGGAGCCTCGTATTCATTTCGAGAAAATAAAAATTGCGCTGCGCGTCCACGAGAAATTCCACCGTCCCGGCATTCGTGTATCCGCCCGCGCGCGCGAGTTTTACGGCCGATTCACCCATTGCGCGGCGCAGCTCCGGCGTCATGACCGGCGAAGGCGCTTCTTCGATCACTTTCTGGTGGCGGCGCTGGACGGAGCATTCGCGTTCGCCGAGATAGACCATGTTGCCGTGACGATCGCCCAGCACCTGAATCTCGATGTGCCGCGGCTTCAGCAGATATTTTTCGAGATAAAGCCGCGCGTCGCCGAAGGCGTTCTGCGCTTCGGACCCCGCATCGCGCCACGCGCTTGCGATTTCCGATTCGCGCTCAACGAGACGCATTCCCTTTCCACCGCCTCCCGCCACTGCCTTGAGCACCACCGGAAAACCAATTTGTCGAGCCGTCTCGGTGGCCTCTTCAATTCTTTCGATCGGGTCAAGCATTCCGGGAACCGTCGCGACGGCCGTTTCTCGCGCGATGTGCCGCGCGGCCGTCTTCGAGCCGAGCTTTTCCATTGCTTCCGCGGAAGGGCCGATAAACGTGACGCCCGCGGCAACACATGCGCGAGCGAGTGCGGGATTCTCCGCGAGGAAACCGTAGCCCGGATGGATCGCGTCGCATCCTGCGTAGCGCGCGACGCCCAAAATCTTTTCAATCACGAGATAACTTTCGCGGGACGGCGCCGGGCCGATGGGATAGGCTTCGTCCGCGAGACGGACGTGCAACGACGCGCGGTCGGCATCGCTAAACACGGCGACGCCGCGCACACCCATCTCGCGGCAGGCGCGCAAAATGCGCACCGCAATCTCACCGCGATTCGCAATCAGTATCTTCTTGAACATTTGTTTCTTCACAGAGAACACGCGATTCTAGCATGGCGATTGCGCGACGAATGGTACACACCGTGTGGAACGAGTTGGCAAGCCCCAGGCGACGGGCTATGATGGCGCGGCTCGCGCGAAGTATTGAGGAATTGAGAATGGCGAAACCGATGGATGCTTCGGACCAGAATGAATGGAAGAAGGCTGCAGCGGAAGCGGCTGCCGCGCTGGTTGAGAGCGGAATGGTCGTGGGACTTGGAACTGGATCGACGGCTGCTTTCGTCGTGAGCGAGCTGGGGCGTCGCATGAAAAGCGAAGGCCTGCGCTTCGCCGGGATTCCAACGTCCGAGCGGACGGCCGAGCAGGCGCGCAGCCTGAAGATTCCGCTCACCACGTTTGCGGAGAATTCGCAGATCGATCTCACGATTGACGGCGCGGACGAAGTCGAGCTCGGAACGCTCTACCTGATCAAAGGCCACGGCGGCGCGCTGCTGCGGGAGAAGATTGTCGCGGCGGCGAGCAAGCGAATGGCCGTGATCGCCGACGACACAAAACTCGTCGAGCACCTCGGGATGAAACAATCAGTTCCGGTTGAAGTTGTTCCATTTGGTTGGGAAGCCACGGAGAGAAAGCTGAAGCAGCTCGGCGCAAAACCGGGGCTGCGATCGGGGGCGGACAAGAAACCGTTCGTCACCGACGGCGGACATTACATTATTGATTGCACGTTCGGGAAAATTTCAAATCCGAAAGAACTTGCGCATCATCTGGATCATGTCGTGGGAGTTGTCGAGCACGGACTTTTTCTCGATTTAGCCTGGCAGGTTTTCGTCGGCGGGCGCGACGGCGTAAAAATATTGAAAAAGAAATCCGCGAGCTAGCGGTCCACAATTAATTCTTCGACGCGCAACCCTCCGGGTAAACGGCGTCGAGCGCGCCCCACAGCGCCTTCAGACTGCGTTCCGCCGCGCAAAGCACCGCAATCGTGTCTACATTCTTCTGGCTTGCAAGCCACTCGCGCCATGCGGCGCGGTGGCGCACATCGGCTTCCTCATGAACGGCGAAATACGCGAGGTCGCGCGGTTCCGTGATGCCGTAGAAACGGCGCAGGCCGGAAATTTTCTGCGAGGCGATTTCGGGAACCTGCGCTTCATACGTGTAGAACGCAGCAATGGCCTGGTCAATCGTGCCCTGCTCGGATAGCTCGTCGAAATTATCGAGGAGTGCGGCGATGCCCGGCAGCGGGTGCGCATCGTTGAGCGCCGCATCGTCCACGCCGACGGATTTCGCGAACTGGCGCCACAACACCGGGTGCGGCGAGACGGGATCGAGTTCTTCGGCGAGATTTTCGTTCACGAGTTTTTGCACCGCGCCGTTCGTGCGCGAGGCAAGCTGCTTCAGATTTTCCGGGAACGCGCGAACGTGCTGATAATACTGCTGGGCATAGAGCGCGAGCGATTCGCGCGAAAGCTTTCCCTCGGTCCAGGCGCGGTAAAACGGATGCTTCAACAGATGATGCTTTTCAATGAGTGCGTCAAGTGATTCGAGCAGGCCACGATTGCCGTTTTTCGCCATGAATTTCTCCCAGGAGGCACGCCGAGTTGGCGTCCACGCAAAACCCCGACATCCTAAACGAATTCCGGCGGAAAATCCAGCCGCCGAATTTTATGTTGTAGAAATAGTTCATCCCCATCTTCCTAGAGCGGAATGTTGCCGTGCTTTTTGCGCGGGTTGGTGTCGCGCTTATTTTCAAGGGAGCGGAGCGCGGTGATGAGTTTCGCGCGTGTCTCGGAAGGCTCGATGATGGCGTCGATATAGCCGTGCTCGGCGGCGACGTAAGGATTCGCGAAGCGCTCGCGGAATTCCTCGATTTTTTCGCGGCGAATCTTTTCGCGCTCAGCTTCGGGCGCGCGATCGATCTCGCGCTTGTACACGATGTTGACCGCGCCTTCCGGTCCCATCACGGCGATCTCCGCCGTGGGCCACGCGTAATTGATGTCCGTGCGAATGTGCTTCGACGCCATCACGCAGTAAGCGCCGCCATAGGCTTTGCGCGTGATGACCGTGATTTTCGGCACGGTGGCTTCGGCAAATGCGAAGAGCAATTTCGCGCCGTGCTTGATGATTCCGCCGAATTCCTGCTGCGTGCCGGGCAGAAAGCCGGGGACATCCTCAAACGTGATGAGCGGAATGCTGAATGCATCGCAGAATCGGACGAAGCGCGCACCCTTCACGGAAGCGTTGATGTCGAGCACGCCCGCCAGGAACGCGGGCTGGTTCGCCACGATTCCAACCGGGCGGCCATCGAGCCGCGCGAAGCCCACGACGATGTTTTTTGCGAAGTGCTCGTGGACCTCGAAGAATTCGGAGTCGTCGGCAACCGCATGAATCACATCCTTGATGTCGTAAGGTTTGAGCGGATCTTCGGGAACGAGCGAATTGAGCGCTGAATGCGTGCGGTCCCAGGGATCGCTCGACGCGCGGCGCGGCGGGTCTTCGAGGTTGTTCGATGGAAGATAGCCGAGCAGTTCGCGAATCATGGCGACGCATTCGGCGTCGTCACGTGAGATGAAATGCGCCACGCCGCTCGTCGCGTTGTGCGTCATAGCGCCGCCGAGCTCGTGTTTCGTCACCTCTTCGTGCGTCACGGTCTTGATGACGTCCGGACCGGTGACGAACATGTACGAAGTTTCGCGAGTCATGAAAATAAAATCGGTGATCGCGGGAGAGTACACCGCGCCGCCGGCGCAGGGCCCCATGATCGCGCTGATCTGCGGAATCACGCCGCTCGCGAGCGTGTTGCGGAGAAAAATGTCAGAGTACCCCGCAAGCGACATCACGCCTTCCTGAATCCGCGCGCCTCCGGAATCGTTGAGCCCAATCAAGGGCGCGCCCTGGCGCATCGCCAGGTCCATAATCTTTGTGATCTTCGAGGCGTTTGACTGCGAGAGCGATCCGCCGAAGACCGTGAAATCCTGCGCGAAGACGTAAACCAGGCGGCCTTCGATGCGGCCGTAGCCGGAGATGAAGCCGTCCCCCGGCGGGCGCTGCTGCTCCATCCCGAAATCGGTGCAATGATGCTCGACAAATTTGTCGAGCTCTTCGAACGAGCCTTCATCCAGCAGCAGGTCGATTCGTTCGCGCGCGGCGAGCTTGCCTTCCTTGTGCTGCCGCTCGCGGCGCTCGGCCCCGCCGCCGGCTTCCGCCTCGGCATTGCGCTTCCGGAGCTCTTCGACCCGGTTATGGTCTTTGGTTTTTTCCGTCATTTTGAGCTGTTCTGACCCCTCAATTCTCTGACGGGCTGAAGAGGAGCCTTTCCTTTCTTTTCATAGAGTTAGACCCAAATCAGTCTGACATCCACTGACGGGCTGAAATCGGGCGAAAAAGCAACCAAAGATGAACACAGATAATGGCAAGCAAGATGGAAATTCTTTATGCGGCCGCAACTGTGATTGGAGGCGGCGCAATGCCAAGGTCGTTTGCCGGGCGCAGCGGCCCCTGTCCCGCCTTCGGCAGGCACTGGGTAAACCTGCGCCCCTGCGAAAGCACAAAGACATATGGCGACCGGGGTCGAGCGCCCCAGTTCGATTTAGAGTAGCCATCTTCCACGTCACCCTAGCACGTTCGAGGGAGCGTTAAAAGGATGTGCATGGCGTGGAGTTTTCGGGGAAGGCACCGAAACGTGCGACTGTCGGAGCTCAGACCTGACGCGAGCACTTAAGATGAGGACTTCTTGACGAATTCGATGGTTGATAGCAGACTCAATCCATCTCGGAGTTTTCCAGTCGGGGAGGGAATATGTCGCCCTTGGCGCTGATGAGGAAGAATATCCGGCTCTTTTTTTTGCTGCCAGCAGTTCTCTTGGTTCCTGCTTGCATTGCATTCGCATCGCCCCCCAAAAGCAGGGAAGCGAAGTCAACACAACCACCTTCTGACCCCAAGCAGGAGTCCACTCTGGAAATTCTTACGCCGACGGGTGGCGTCGATTTTAGTGGCTACACAGCTCGGACCAGACAATCAATAAGACGCAACTGGTACGCTGTGATGCCGCAATCAGCCATGTATGGAGAGAAAGGAAAAGTGGTCATTCGATTCAAAATTCTAAAAGACGGCGCGCTGCCGCCTCAGAAATTGGAAGTAGAAAGCAGCTCCGGGAATGACCCACTTGACAGAGCCGCGCTCGCAGCAATCAAAAACACAGCTCCATTTGAACATTTACCCGAAGCCTTTAAGGGTCCGTATATCGCATTGCGAATCATATTTCTTTACAACCTCCCCTTGGCTTCAGCTGGGAAATAACATTTAACTTCTGATCAAGCGCCTTGGATCGCCATCCCGAATTGGACCAGCTGTTAATGGAAACGCTTCGCGAGAAACCTTAGTGCAGGCCGGACCAATCGTCGGCGAGGAGAATGGAATTCGAGGGATTCGAAGGATCGTACTTCACGCTGGCGGTCTGACCGGCAGCGACGCGGGTGAGATGCAGACGCTCTTCAAGACCGGTGATGTCCTGGGCGGTTTCGTAGGTCACGCCGGAAATAGAATAGGTGTAATAGAGGAGCCGCTGCGCGCCGTTTACGGCGACGGTTGATTTCGTTTTGGCAAAAAGTTTTGCGCCGCCGGCTGCGGGCGTTTCCCGGGGATGCTCGGCGATTTCGAGGACCTGGCCTTCGACAATGCGGCCGATACGATTGATGTAGGCGCGGCGCTGGCGCTCGACTTCGCCCGGATCGTCCGGCTTGCGCCTCAACCAGAAGATGATGCCGATGAGAGCGAAGAGTATGACGCCGGCCACCGGGAGCAAATCTCGCCAGTTCGATAGAAGATCTTTCAATTCCCACCTTTGCGCGCGCCCTCAGTCTTCCGGCGCGACGACAGGATTGCGCAGCGTTCCGATTCCGGTGAGGCTGACTTCGACGACGTCGCCTGCGACGAGCGGCCCCACGCCCGAAGGTGTTCCGGTCGCGATCACGTCGCCGGGCTCAAGCGTCATCACCTGCGCAATCCAGGGGATTATAACATCAAGGGAAAAAATCATTTCGGAGAGGCGCGCGGACTGTTTCTTAATTCCGTTCACAAAGGTCTCGAGCGTCGTGCCGGCCCAATCAATCTGGGTTTCGATCACGGGGCCGATCGGGCAAAACGTGTCGAAGCTCTTCCCCCGCGTCCACTGGCCGTCGAGCCGCTGGAGATCGCGCGCGGTGACATCGTTGAAGCAGGTGAAGCCGAGAATGTACGGGCGAAAATCTTCATCGGGGCGTGTTAGACGGAACCGCCGGCCGATGACGACGGCGAGTTCACCTTCGTAGTGCACCATTTGCGAAATTCGCGGCAGCACAATCGGCTCTTCGGGGCCGATCACCGAAGAAGGCGGCTTCAGGAAAATCACCGGGCTTTTCGGAGGCGGGCCGCCCATTTCAGCGGCGTGCTCGACGTAATTCTTGCCGACGCAGACGACTTTCGACGGCACGGATGGCGAAAGCAAATTTACGGAATCGAGCGGCCAGGAGCGGCCGGTGAATTCGCACGCGCCCCAAAGCTCGCCGCGAATTTCCCGCACGGTCGAACCTTCGATAATTCCGGAGCGCGGTTCGGGGTGCGCCTCGAGCGATGCGCGGGTAACTTCTTTTGAAGAAAATTCGAGTGGCTGAAAACGGCAGAGCTTCATCGGTGATGGGGAGCAGCGTGGTCCGCGCGCCGGCGGCCAGGAGCAATCGGATGGCGGCGCGCGTGCAGGATCATTCCAACGACCCACGACCCAACGGCGACGACGCCGTACACAACGGCTCCTTCGATCAACGCCTGGAACGGGGTGCGCAAAATCTGAAAAATATTGTGGAAATAAATTCCGGCAAAATCGTAGGCGATCACGAACATTACCCAGCCGATCATCGCAGACGTGAACATCTGGAGCGGCCGGTTGAGAAATCGAAGAACGGGAATCATCGTGAACAGGACGAAGAAGCTGTACGCGCATGCGTTGCGCTCGAGCGCGTAGCGTTCAAGGGCGGGAATTCTGTTAGCGGCCACGAGCGAGCCAATCATCACCATCATCAGCAGCATGCCGGTGTAGAGACCGGTCCAAAGCGCGGGCGCGGCTGAATCATCAGGGACGAATCGCTTGGTGGCTGGAGCGTCTGTCATGGCGTTGTCTGGCTTTCGACCGAGATGCCGGCGGTTACGGCTGCGCTGGCCGGACTCTCGTTGCCAGAGCGGTCAACCGCGGTGACTGAGAAAAAATATCGGCGGCCGGGCACCACGGACATATCACGATATGAGGGTGAGCGCAACAACTCGGAATTTAAGCGTTCCCCCCGAGCAGCTTCCTGCTCGCTTCTATAGACGTTGTAACCCGCTATATCGGTTTCAGGACTTATGGCCCAGGAGAGATCAAGAGTCGCAGGCACTCCGCCCTGCGCCGGAATCACGACAACGACGAGCCCCTGCGGCACGGCCGGCGGGAATGTGTCGCGGGGCGTGACCACGACCCAGGAATCCGCCGACTCGAGAATTTCGGACGCGTACTGCACGGCGCTGCGGACCGAATAGACGTACGTTTTTCCGAACCCAATCTGCATATCGCGATAGATCGGCGAATTTGCGTCTGCTTCACCAATTCGAGCGAGCGGCGAAGCGAGTTTTGGATTGCCTGCGGCGGGCGGTTGGCCGGCGCCTTCGGCAGCTTCCGCACGATAAATGCGGAAGCCGGCGAGAGGCGGCTCGGGAGTTCCCGCAATCGTTTTTGCAGGCGGCGTCCATTCGAGCACGACGCTGTCGGGTTGTACTTTTGCCACGATGTGATCGATCGCTTCGGGCGGCGGATAGAGCGGGATCGAAACCAGATTCGAGTCGGCCGATTCTTTTTTCTTCGATGCGCTGGTGCGCACGATGTAAACCACCTGCTCGCCCGTGTGATGAGCCCAATCATCTGGCTGGATGGAATCAACGTAAGCGAACCTGCCGCGGACTGACGATCGGCTTACGACTTCGGAAGGGATTGTGGCAAGCAGCGTGGGATTCGGCGGCGCCGCCAGAGTCGGTGTGCCCGAAGCGGCTCCGGGCTGAAAGGCCCGGTAAACCTCAATCGCGGGCGGCAGCTTCAGGGCGCGGTGATCCGTACTTTCTTTTGGCACGGTGAAGGCTAGCGATATGTCCTTACTTTGTTGCTCGATAGCGAGGTCGGTGACGGCGACCGGCACGTGCGGCTTGCGCTCGACGGGCTCAGCAGGGGCGGCGCAGCCGCCGAGGACGAGCGATAGAACGAAAATCGAAATTCGAAAATCGAAACTCGAACTGATTCGCTTGCGGCGAAGACGCGTGTGCGAAGGCTTCTCCGAGTTTCGAATTTCCATTTTCGAGTTTCGGATTCCTTAGAGGATGTACCGGCTCAGGTCCTGATCCTTCACGATGTTCGCGAGCTGCTTCTGAACATAGGCGGCGTCCAGCTTCACGGTTTTCTTTTTCATCTCCGGCGCTTCGAAGGAAATTTCCTCGAGGACTTTTTCGAGAATCGTGTGCAGGCGGCGCGCGCCGATATTTTCGGTGTGCTCGTTCACCTTGGCCGCAAAATGTGCGATGGAGGCGATGCAATCATCGGTGAACGTCAGCTTCAGACCTTCGGTGTCGAGGAGCGCGATGTACTGTTTGATGAGTGCGTTCTTCGGCTCGGTGAGGATGCGTATGAAGTCGGCTTCGGTGAGCGAACTCAGCTCGACGCGAATCGGGAAGCGTCCTTGCAGCTCGGGGATCAGGTCGGAGGGCTTCGTCGTGTGAAACGCGCCGGCCGCGATGAAAAGGATGTGGTCGGTGCGAACCATGCCGTAGCGCGTGTTGACGGTGGTGCCTTCGACGATGGGGAGGATGTCACGCTGCACGCCTTCGCGGGAGACGTCCGGGCCGTGGCCCGATTCTCGCCCGGCGATTTTGTCGATCTCGTCGATGAAAAGGATTCCCATCTGTTCGACGCGGTCCACGGCGATGCGCGTCACCTGGTCCATGTCGATGAGGCGGGTTTCTTCTTCCTGGATGAGATAGTCGAACGCTTCCGCCACGGTCATCTTCCGCTTTTTTTTCTGCTGGCCGAAGAAGCCGGAGAGCATGTCCTTGACGTTGATGTCCATGTCCTCGACGCCTTGATTCGTGACGATTTCGAACGCGGGCATCGAGCGCTCGCGGACCTCGACTTCGACGAGGCGCTGGTCGAGCTTTCCTTCGCGGAGCTGCGCGCGCAATTTTTCGCGCGTGCGCGCGGCCTGCTCGCGGCGCTGCGCTTCGGACGCCGAATCGCCATTGGGGGGCATCGGCGAGGCGGGGAGAAGCAAATCGAGCAAACGCTCCTCGGCAGATTGTTCCGCGCGCTCGGCCACTTCGTCGAGCTTTTCTTCGCGGACCATATCAATTGAGGTTTCGACCAAGTCGCGCACCATGGACTCAACGTCGCGGCCCACGTAGCCGACTTCGGTGTACTTCGAAGCTTCCACTTTTACGAACGGGCAGCCGGCGAGGCGCGCGAGGCGGCGCGCAATTTCCGTCTTGCCGACGCCAGTGGGGCCGATCATCAAAATATTTTTCGGAAGAATTTCTTCGGCGAGCTCGGGCTGGAGTTTTTGACGGCGAACGCGGTTGCGCAGAGCAATGGCCACGGCTTTCTTCGCCGCGTTCTGCCCGACGATGTACTTATCGAGCTCGAGAACGATTTCTCGAGGCGTCAACTCGTCGAACGACGGAATCGGTTCGGGTTCCGCCGTCTGCGATTCACCGGTCAAGTAGATCACCATGTCTTTCTCCGACTTTCCGCCCCGGAATCCCGCTCATAATTCTTCGATGCTGAAATTGGCGTTCGTGAAAATGCAAATCTCGCTCGCGATGCGCATGGCTTCCTGTGCGATGTCCTTGGCGCTGAGCTTCGTAAATTTGGCCAGAGCTCGCGCTGCCGAGAGAGCGTAGGGCCCGCCCGAGCCGATTGCGCAAATGCCATCATCCGGTTCGATCACGTCCCCGTTGCCCGAGAGCAGGAATGTGGATTTTGCGTCGGCGACGATCAACAGAGCATCGAGGTGGCGCAACGAGCGATCCGTGCGCCATTCCTTTGCCAACTCCACCGCTCCGCGCGGCAGATTGCCGTGAAACTCCTGCAATTTTCCTTCGAAGCGGCCGAAGAGCGAAAGCGCGTCAGCCGTGCTGCCAGCGAAGCCCGCGATAATCTTGTCGTTGAAGAGGCGGCGCGTTTTTTTTGCACTGTGCTTCATCACGGTCTCGCCCAGCGTCACCTGGCCGTCGGCGGCCAGCACGACTTTGTTGTCGCGCCGGACGCACAAGACGGTTGTGCCGTGCATCGGTGAGGTTTTCCGCGTCATTGGCATCCGCCAATTATACCCCGCGGCGTGCGCAATGGGCCACTGAGTCACGGATGTAACGAAACGGCGATGATAGCAAGACGACGTCCGCGGCCAGAGCCGGTGGATCAGGCCGCGCTCGCGGCCGTGTTACGATCAGGCGCAGAACCGATCGATTACTGACGGCAGTGTGTATTTGGGAGCGCCGGATGCCACGGAAATTTCGCCCCTTGTGGAAGTGCCCGAAATGCGGGGCGCGACTCGTCACGCGGAACATGTGGCATTCGTGCGGGCGTTTTTCGCTCAAGGAATTGTTCAGCCAATCCGAGCCGCACGTGCTGCGACTATTTCGAAAATACGCGCGGATGGTGAAGAAGTGCGGGCCGGTGCAGATGATTCCGCAAAAGACGCGCGTTGTGTTCATGGTGCGTGTGCGATTCGCGAGCGCGTATCCGCGGAAATCGTACCTCGAGTGCGGAATTGCGCTGCCGGGACGATGCGAGGACAAGAGGTTCACGAAAATCGAAAGCTACGCGCGGCGATTCCACGGACACATGTTTCACGTGCGATCCGAAAAAGATCTGGATGCGAAGATTCAGCGGTGGCTCCGGCAATCCTATCGTGTGGGAGCGCAACTGACGCTCGAGTCGCGGAGCAAAAAGGCTTGAGCCCGCCGGTTTGATTGATTCTTTTCCGGGCTATTACAGGCTACCCGGCACCGCGAAATCCGGCGTCGAGTACTTCGAAGAAGGTGTCGAGTTCGGCAGGCTGCGTAAAGATGTGCGTGGAAATTCGGTAATGACTGGCGTCGCCGACGACTCGCATGCGCCGCGCGGCGCACTCCTTCGCCACGCGCTCGAATAATGGCTTTGCCTTGTCGTCCGCGGGTTCGAACGTGATCATGCCGCCATAAAAGCGATCGGCGCTCGCGTTGACAATTCGAAGCTGCGGATAGCGGGCGGCGCGCTCGCGGACTTGCGAAGCGAGTTCATGGATGCGGGCGTACACGATTTCGGGGCCGAGCTGCTGGTGGAATTCGAGCGCGGCTTTCAATCCGACCATGACCGACAGGTTCGAAGTCCCGAACCATGAGAAGCGGTAGGCCTTCAAGTCGTAGTTGTTCCAGTTGGCAGTCGCAATGTTGACCCATAAATCCTTCAAGCGCTCCTCGCGAATGTAAAGTGTTCCCGTGCCCTTCGGCGCCATCAGCCACTTGTGCGGACTCGTAGTGTAGAAATCGCACCCGATGTCGTGGAGGTCGAGCGGGATCTGGCCGATGGCATGGGCGCCGTCCACCTGCGAAAGGACGCCGCGAGAACGCGCCATCGCGCAGATTTCTTTCGCCGGAAGAATTACGCCCGTGGCGGTCGTGATGTGGCTGAAGAAAACGAGACGTGTTTTTGGCGTGAGCGCCTTTTCGAATCGCCCGACAATCTCGTCAACCGTGGCGGGCGGCTTGGGAATTGCGACCGTGTTCAACTTCACGCCGAAGCGCGCTGCCTTTTGCTCCCACGGGCAGCGACCGCCGGGATGCTCCTGATCGGTGAGAAGGACTTCGTCGCCGGGTTTGAAATCAAGCCCGTTCGCGATTGCGTTGTTGGCTTCGGTTGCATTGCGCACGAGCGCGAGCTCGTCGCGGCTCACATGCAAGAACGCGGCGACGGCCTCGTGGACTTCGCGGAGCCGCGGGCTTTCTTCGTAGCCGAACCATGGATATTCCGGTTCGCGAAATTCTTCCACATAGAGAATATGATCGATCATCGCGCGCAGGACCGGCAGCGGCACGCAGCCCACCGACCCGCAATTCAGGTTGATGTGATCGGGCGCGAGCAACCACTGGCGGCGCAGCTCGGCCCAGTAACGATTCGGGTCGGAGGAAAGAAGAGCGCGCGGAGGAAGCGGCGCCGATTGGCCCGAAAGAAACCGCTCGGCGCGCGCGAGCGGAACTCCTAGAAGCGTGGCTGCAACGGCAGCACGTCGAATGAATTCACGTCGAGGGAGCAAGAGGCACCTCCGAGTCAATGACGCGGGCGATTATGCCCTACAACGGATTAATTCGGCCATGGAGACGAGGAGGTGCGGAGGGAAAAGCAGAATGATCTCAGTTGTTCTTGCTTCCGCTGCTACTGCTGTTGCTTTTGTTCTTCTTGTTGATCTGCTTCTTGCCGACTTTCTGCCACCGCTCATCGAGAGATTCCCTGGTGAACAGCGAATCGGAGATATTCGTGTTGTAGTCGCACTTGTCGAAGAAAACCTGATAGACCTTCATGCCGTTGCGCTCGCGCGTGATTTGAAACGGCGTCATAACGCCGTCGATCGGATGGTAATTCGAGTAGTATTCAATTTCTTCGCTGCGCAACCGCGTGTTTGGATCGCGCGTTATGACGGTTTTGCGAATCGGGAGGTGAGTCGCCTTCGCGAGCGCGATGCGAATCGTGCGATTGTCGTTGTCCACAAGCTCCACCCAATCGACTTCCTTCAAGTCCACGACGTCCGTACCGGCGTAACGGAAAATCATGCCCGGCTCTTTCATTCGGTTGCGCAGGATGTTGTCGATGTCCTTCTTCGTGTCTTCCCGGACCTGCGCGAGGGTGTCGGCGGGCGCGTCCGACACGCCGCCTCGGTCGAGCACCCACCCCTTGTCACCATTGAACACCTCGATGAGATTGCGCTTGGGAAGATTCTCGTTGCGGTCCTTGTCGGGGGGTATCGCGTAATCCTCAAAAGTCTCAAACCCGCTCAAAGCTCCGGAATGACCGAACTGACTGAGCCGGCCCTTGCACGTGACGTCGCGCACACCGAGATACGCTTTCCCGCCAAGCGCTTCGATGGCCTGCTGAAGCAACTGTTTCGCCTTTGCCGCGCTCTGCTCCGGCATCAGTACGGTGGTTTCCTGCTCCTGCGCGGCGGCTTGCGACGCGCCCGCAAGCGACACGCCTGCCAGCAGGACTGCGATCCAACTCTTGCGACGGCTTATCCGCACAGGATGGCGCCTCCGTTTACATTGATCACTTCACCGGTGATGAAGGTTGCCAGGTCCGACGCGGCGAAGAGAATTGGGCCAGCGATTTCCTCGGCAGTCGCAACGCGTCCCAGGGGAATCGGCGCAACCGCCGCCTTCCAGCCGGCTTTCGATTTCAGAACTGGTTTCGACATGTCCGTATCCACCCAGCCCGGCGCAACGCAATTCACGAGAATATTGTGGGGAGCAAGCTCAGTGGAAAGCCCCTTCACGAAACTGATGATCGCGCCCTTCGTGGCGCCGTAATGCGTATGTCGTGCTTCGCCGCGCTGACCGGCGGTCGAACTGATGGCGATAATGCGCCCGCTGCGCTGGCCAATCATATGCGGAACGATGAAGTGTATGACGGAATAGACGCTTTTGAGATTGACGCGGACCATTTCGTCCCATTCGCGTTCGCTGAGCTTCTCAATCGGCGCATCCTCCGCGTTCCAGATGCCGGCGTTGGCCACGAGGATATCCAGCCGTCCCAGCCGCTCGCGCGCGAATTCAACCAGCTTTTTCGCGCCGGCCATTTTTCCCAGATCGGCCTTGAACGATTCGATGCGGGTGCCGTGCTTGCGGGCTTCCTGCTCGACGGCGGAGGCTGCTTCTCGATTGCGGTGATAATTGAAGACCACGTCGGCCCCGGCCTGCGCAAAGAGTTTAACTGTGGCCGCGCCGATCCCACGCGAGCCACCCGTTACGAGTGCCGCTTTGCCCGCCAGCGAAATCATGTGTCCCCCAGAAGAATCGTGAATGTTCAGAATGGAAAGCAGGGTGAGGCGGACGACTTGCCTCGAAGTACCGTGTGCCTAGGCCCGCACGGCCGTTTTATAAGCTGCCGCGATCAACTCGCGGAATAGTGCATGCGCCAAAGAATCCCCGGCCATTCGTTCGGGGTGCCACTGCACTCCCGTGATCCAGTTTTCATCGCCGGTCCATTCGACCGCTTCGATCACACCATCCGGGGCGTGCGCCGTGACGCGCAGGTTGCGGCCCGGATTGTTGATTGCCTGGTGATGGGAGCTGTTTACGGACGCTTCTCTACCACCCGCTAACCCTGCTAGGCGCGAGTCAGGTTCGATCTGAATCCGATGCCGAAATTTATCCCCCTTCTGTTCGCTCGTTGGATGAGGAATATCAGTCTTCACTTCGGTCGAGGCATCGCGAGTGGAGATATGCTGGATCAGCGAGCCGCCCAGATAGACGTTCAAGGACTGCATGCCGTAGCAAATCGCGAGAACTGGCTTATGCTCGCGAAGCGCGTGTTCCAGCAGCGTGAAATCGGTTCGCTCGCGGTCATTGTCCGCTTCAGCGGATTTCGGGTGCCGCGGAGTGTGGAAGCGCGACGGCTCGACGTCGGCCGGGCTGCCGGTGAGGACAATCGCATCGAGCGACTGCGCCAGCTTTTTCAGATCCTCGGGGGAAAGTCCCAGAGAGACTTCAACAGGCTCTCCACCAGCTTGGCGGACAGCCTGGAGATAGTACTCGAGCTTGGTGCGCTCCCTATTAAGTTCTTCTTTTCGTGTGCGATAGGGGATGCCGACACGCGGTTTCTGGGTCGTTTCGCGGCTCATAGAATCCCCATCCTACCATCGCAGCGGGACCCGGGCAACCCAACCGCTTGTGCAGTCCAGGTTCCGCAGGCGAATAGCGAGTCGTAAGTCACCGAGGCATGCCTCGCCCCATAAGATGGGTGCGAGGTGGAAAAGGTTCAGATTCCCGCGGTCAGAGTGACCATGCGCGCCGGGATGCTTGGCTTCGTCGAAGGCGATGCCGGCTTCCGCGGCGGGTGCGTCGCAAGCCAAACATCGAAATTCGACTTCATCTGATCGATGTGGTGGGGGATATGGCGTTCCTGGATTTCAATCCAGCGCTCGAGGCTCAGATCTCCCTCGCGCGGGTGTTCGACCGTTTGCGACCACACTGCGTCTGGCAAGCTGCTGAGCACCTGGTATGTCATTTTCCGCAGGCGGCGTATGATTTCGAGGGCTTCGCGCGTGCTCTGATGAAAGTAGCCAAGCGAGCCGGCCCATCGCGCCGGATCGAATTTCAGGACCGGCGTACCGGGCTCGGCGATGCAACGACGGCAACGCACGTAGGAAGTCGCCTCACTGTCGGCAAGATGCAGAATGGTTTCGTGGATGCTCCAGCGCTCGGGCGAGGGTTTGTACAGCCACATTTTTTTCGGGAATTGGCGCAAAGCAATCGATAGCAGAGCCGGCGCACGCCCGAATGATTCCAGCTTTTGTCGTCTCTCCTCTCTCGTCATACAGTCCTCCCGGGTCTTTTAGCTTAGACGCATGAGTTCGCCGTTTTGGTGCCTGCGGTTAGTTGAATAAACGAAGAAAGTGAGTTGATTGTTTCAATACACTGAATAATTTAGCGGGGAATTCCATTTCGTCCGCGACCGGGAAAAACATGTCCGCGGATGGGACACAGTTCATCATATTCGGCAGGCCAATTTGGCAAAAATGGGCCGAGAATATGCGGATTCGGACATTTCTTCTAGAAACGGAACGAAAACGATACAGATTGCGGAATCGAGTTTCTGAAGGTTAGAAACGCCGGACGGGCACAGCAGGATTCGGAGGCGTGAATTTCTTCGCGCTGCGCTCCGACCAGTAGCGGCGCAGGTCACCTGCGAGGTAGAGCGAACCTGTCGCGAAAACGGCGTCATCGGGGCTCGCCATTTCCAGAGCGCGTTCCAGCGCATCCACGGGATCGCGAACGACGACAAATTGTTTGGCGAGATGCCCGGTCATTTCCGCGAGCAGCGGCGCGGAGATGGCGCGGGGCTGTCGCGGCTCTGTCAGGATTACGCTTTCTACGTGCGGAAACAGCAGCCCCGCAATCTCGTCCACCGCCTTGTCACGCATTGCGCCGTACACGAGCCAGACGCGCCGGCCCGCAAAGTTTTCTTCCCAGAATTGGAGCAACTCTCGCGCACCGGCCGTGTTGTGGGTTCCGTCGAGATACACAGCGGGGCGTTCGGAAACCCTTTCGAGGCGGCCGGGCCATCGAACAGTGGCAATCCCGCGGGCGATGGCATCGTCATTCACCGGGAATCCGCGCTCCGCGAGAAGGCGTGCGGCGGCCGCGGCAGTGAGGGCGTTGCGAAGCTGGAATCGTCCGGGCAAAGGCAGTTCGAGCCGGATCTTGCGGTTCGAATGCGAGGAGCAGGCGACGGCGCGATAGCAGCCGCCGGACCCGCGAACGTCCTCGACGCGCCAGGCCACGTCCACTTCGACGAGGCGCGCGTCGGATTCCGCAGAGCGGCGCGCGATGACGGCGTGCGCTTCCGGGCGCTGGACCGAACTGACCACCCACGCGCCGGGCTTGATGATTCCGGCTTTTTCGGCGGCGATCTCTTCGATCGAATGGCCGAGGAAAGTTTCGTGATCGAAATCAATCGGAGTGATGACGGCTACTTCGGGTGTGACAATGTTCGTGGAATCGAAGCGGCCGCCCAAGCCCACTTCGTAAACCGAGAAGTCCACGCGCGGCCCTGCAAACGCGAGGAACGCCATCGCCGTGACACATTCGAAATATGTCGGATGCGCGTGCAATTTTCCGGAGGCCATCAGCGATTCGATGGACGCGTGCACGCGCGTCCAGGCGGCCGCGAAATCTTCGTCCGAGATATCGCGGCCGTCGAGGCGGATGCGCTCGTTGATGCGCTCAAGATGCGGCGAGGTGTAAAGCCCCGTGTGCAGACCAGCGGCGCGCAGAATGGATTCGAGCATCGCGGCCGTGGAGCCTTTGCCGTTCGTTCCCGCGATGTGCGCGCAGGGCGCGGCGCGCTGAGGTTCGCCCAGATCGCTTGCAAGAGTTGCGATGTTTTCGAGTCCGAATTTTTGGATGCGCGCCTGCTGCGGGGCGGCCAGCTCGCGGCCCAGCGCCAATAGCGCGCGGACGGATTCCTGGTAGTTCATGTTCAGTCGAGGAAGTAACTCAGTGCTTGCGAAACGTACGGCTTCAAATCTTTGCGGGGGACGACGGCGTCGAGGAAGCCGTGCTCCAGAAGAAATTCGGCGGTCTGGAATCCTTCAGGCAATTTCTGGCGAATGGTCTGCTCGATCACGCGCGGCCCGGCGAACCCGATTAATGCGCCGGGCTCGGCAATGTTCAAATCGCCCAGCATCGCGTAACTCGCGGTGACGCCGCCCGTCGTCGGATCGGTAAGAATCGAGATGAAGGGAACGCGGGCTTCGTCGAGCCGCGCGAGCGCCGCAGAAACCTTGGCGAGCTGCATCAAACTGACGACGCCTTCCATCATTCGCGCGCCGCCCGAACAGGAAACGATGACCAGCGGCTGCTTCTGCGCGAGCGATCGCTCGACCGCGCGCGCCACTTTTTCCCCTACGACCGCGCCCATCGAGCCGCCGATGAAACTGAATTCCATCGAGCAGCAAACCACCGGGCGGCCGTTCATGTGCCCCTCGGCTGTGAGGATTGCGTCCTTCATGCCGAGCTTGTGCTGCGCGTCTTTTAACCGTTGCACGTAGGGCTTCGTATCGGAGAAGTGAAGCGGATCGTTCGAAGCCAGGTCGGCGTCGTGCTCGATCCACGGCTCGTCATCGAGCAGTAGCTCGAGCCGGCGGCGCGCGCCCAGACGAAAATGATGCTCGCACTTGGGGCAGACTTCCCAATTTGCTTCGAGGTCTTTTTTCCAGATGATCGCGCGGCACGAGCTGCACTTCGTCCACATCCCTTCGGTGCGGACGCGGCGCTCTTCCACCGGCGTGGGATTCTCGATCGGCCTTTTGTCTCGCTTAAACCAAGCCATGGCTAGTAGTCGATTCCCCGCTGCGCGAGGATGCCTTTCGTGTACGGATGTTTGACCTCGCGCATTTCCGTGACGAGGTCGGCGGCCTCGACGAGCTTCGGATGCGCGTTTCGCCCCGTGCAAATTACGTGGACGCGCTCGGGGCGCTTTGCGAGCGAATCCACCACGCGATTCGCGTCCAGCATTTTATAGCTGATCACGTAATTAATTTCGTCGAGGACCACGAGATCGTATTTCTCGCTGTAAATCTGCTCGCGGGCGTATTCCCACGCGACTTCGCAGAGCCGGACGTCTTCCGGGTCCGTTTCCGCGCCGCCGAGTTTCACAAACCCGCGGCCCATCGGCCGGATCTCGAATTTGTCGTCGCCAAGCATCTTTGCTGCGTCCAGTTCGCCGTAGTGCCACGAGCCTTTGATAAATTGCACCATCAGCACGCGCAACCCCTGACCGACAGCGCGAAATGCGGTACCGAGCGCGCAAGTCGTTTTGCCCTTGCCCGGCCCGGTGTAAACGATCAGGAGTCCCTTTCCTTCCGGCATCGAATCGCGTCTCGCGAAGGCAGATCAGAATAGTGACCGCACCTCGCGGAAACGTCAAGTGAAGCAGACAATTGCGGTTCGATCAATGTTTCCAAAGACCATTCAGGAAAGCTGAAGGTTGCTGCGCAGGGTTTCGGCGATGGCGGCAACGCGCGCGCGCGCGGCCGCGGACATTTCCTTTACGCCGTTGCGCTCCCTCAGGACGAGCCAGATCCCCGGCCGGTGAACTCTTTTATCGTGGCAGATCGCTCCGGTGAGTTGCGCGATCTCCAGGCTGCTTCCCTCCAGCTCCCGGTCGAGGATGCTGCGCGCTTCGTCAAGCAAATCCTTGAATCCCTGGGACGCGAGCATGGGGTCCACATCGCGCGGGATCGGCGCCTGGACTTCCTCGAGATCGTAGTCCGGCAGGGGATGCGTGATCATCAGCTCGATGGAAGCGGTCGGTGCGGCAACATCGTGCGCGATCTTGATAGCCATTGCCCGGATATCCTCGCAAATTACTTTTGCAAAAGCTCGCCTATTTTGGATACGGATGGCCGGCGAGAATCGCGAATGCGCGGTAAATCTGCTCGGCGAGGACGACGCGCGCAAATTCATGCGGCATCGTAAGCGTCGAGAGCGAGATTTTCTGTTTGGCGCGCGCGCGAAGTTCATCGGGAAAGCCTTCCGCATCGCCACACAGAAAAACTAGTTCGCGCACGCCGCGGTCACGCAAGTCACCGAGCCAGCGAGCGAATTGCTGGGACGTAAAT
The DNA here is from genome assembly GCA_049592615.1 of Candidatus Acidiferrales bacterium. Taxonomy (GTDB): domain Bacteria; phylum Acidobacteriota; class Terriglobia; order Acidiferrales; family UBA7541; genus Palsa-295. The sequence goes on along the minus strand of JBAWGF010000182.1, from coordinate 39,636 downwards.
TGCTTGCCTGCGGCGTCGAGCAGGATGATTGAAGCGCTCGGTTCGATTTTAAGTTTCTTCAACGCGGCGGGCGAGGCGTCGCGAAGTTCGCTGATTTCGATCTCAGCGTAATGGCCAATGCGCCCGATATAGTCGATGAGGAGGCCGCGAATTTCTTCGCGGCGCGTCTTGCTGAGCATGATGAGGCGGATTTTCATAGTGCTTGTGCGACAAGCATCTGTGGCCGAAATCCTTCGCGTCCCGGCTCGCCGGAACGCTCAGGATGACAACGTTGGCTTAGCGACGCATGCCGGATTGTTCACTCAATCAAGCCGAACTTTTTGCGCTTTTCGAGCAGGGTCTTGCGGCTGATGCCGAGGATCTCGGCGGCTCGCCCAATTTTGTAGTGCGTGCCTTCGAGCGTCGCTTTGACAGCTTCGCGCTCGATGTCTTCGAGAGATCGAAGCGGTCCCGAGGGCCCGTGCGTTTCGCCCGCGGTGCGGAGAATTTCCGGAAAATCTTCGGGCCGCAGCGCGGGTTCCTTCGCAACCACGAGCGCATGCTCGACCGCGTTCTTAAGTTCCCGCGCATTTCCCGGCCACGCGTAGGACTCAAGAAGGTGGAGCGACGCGGGATCGAAAACGGCGCCGGGCTTTCCGTGCACGGGCGCAAGCCGCGCGAGAAAATGCGAGGCAAGCGGCTGAATATCGCCGCGACGCTCGCGCAACGGCGGCACGGCAATCGCGAGCACGTTCAATCGAAAGAAGAGGTCTTCGCGAAACCGGCCCGCTGCAACGGCTCTGCCCAGGTCGGTGTTTGTCAGCGCCATCAATCGCGCGTCCATGTGCAACGTTTCGGTGCCGCCCAGGCGCTCGAACGTGCGCTCTTCGAGAACACGCAAAAGCTTCGCCTGCATTCCCTGCGCGAGCGCCGCCACTTCGTCGAGGACGATTGTGCCACCCTCGCCCAGCTCGAGGCGTCCCGGTTTGCGCGCGACCGCACCGGTGAACGCGCCGCGCTCGTGACCAAAAAGTTCGGACTCGACGAGCTCCGAAGGGAGGCTCGCGCAATCAATTTTCAGAAAGGGAGAATCGCGGCGCGCCCCACGCTGGTGGATCCAACGGGCCAGCTGGTCTTTTCCGGTGCCGCTTTCGCCCATGATCAGGACGGTGGTGGCGGTGTCGGCCAGCTTTTCCGCGATTTCAAGAACGTGGAGCGATACCGGGTCAACCGCCACCCACGAGATGTTCGTCGCGCTCATGGAGTCGTCGTTTCGCTATCCGAGTCCCGCGGCGAGCTGGGCGGCCGCGCCGCTGCTGGGAAATCGGTGCGTTCCGCCGTGCGCCACAGTCGTTCGAGATCGTAGTAATGCCGGGCGCGATCGCTGAAGATATGCACGATGAAATCGCCGTAGTCGAGCAGAAGCCACTCGGCTTCGCCTTTTCCTTCGCGGTGCGCCAACCGCACGCCCTGGCGGCCGAGCCGCTCTTCAATGGCATCGCCGATCGCCTGAATTTGGGGCTGGCTGTTTCCGGAGCAGATCAGAAAATATTCAACAAACGCGCCGGAGCCCGCGAGTTTCAACGCCGTGATGTCCACGGCCTGTTTGTCCTGAGCCGCTTCCACGGCCCAGCGAATTTCTTGGCGAAGGGGATCGGGCGTCACCGGTACAGGGCCTGTCCAAGAATGTATTCCTCCACGCGCGCGGGCACAAGCCCGTGAATGGTCTGGCGCCGCTCGAGCCGATGGCGAACTTCGGTGGAAGAAACGTGGCTCGCGACGGTCGTCAGTAAATGAACCACCGATTTGCGCAGGGAGATTTTGTGCGGGTCCTGCGGCGCGCTGCCCAGCTTCTCCGGTGGAACGACGAGCCGCAGCGCGTCCAGGCGAAATCCCGGGCGGCTGGCGATGATGAAATCGCAGGCGTCGAGCAGCGCTTCATAGCTCTTCCAGGTCGGTATTTCGAGAAATTGGTCAGCGCCGAGCATGAAATAGAGATGATCGTCGGGATGCTCGCGGTGATAACGACGAACCGTGTCAATCGTATAGAAGACGTGCGGCGCCGCGCCATCAACCGGTGCTTCCGCGAGCGACGGATGAAAATTCGAGTGGTCAGCGCACGCCAGCGCCACCATAGCGTAGCGGTGGACGAAGGGCGTGAGCGCCGGCTTAGTCTTGTGCGGCGGGCGCGATGACGGGATGAAATAAATGGCGTCGAGATGGAACCGCTTCTGCGCCGCCTGCGCCACAGCGATGTGCCCGGCGTGGACAGGATCGAACGTCCCACCGAAGAGTGCGACAGAGCGGCGATGGCCGTGACTTTGAGGCTTATGCGCGGCGTGAGGCGTCAACGCTCCTCCCGATGGGGCGCGGCCGAGTGATCTTCCGCGGGCGGCAACGCCCGTTCTTCAACCTGCTTGGACGCTTCGACAGGCGCAATCGGTTTCGGAAGGCGATCGAGCGCGTCGGCCATCGCGCGGACAAGGGTGATGACGCCCTCGCCACTTGCAGAAGAAACGGCATGAAATTCTAAGCCGCGCTTCGCGCTGAACGCGCGTAATTCTTCGAGGCGCTCGCGGTTTGTCGTCGCGTCGAGTTTCGTCGCGACGACGATCATCGGTTTCTCGGCCAGTAATGGACTGTACGCAGCGAGCTCGTGCTCGATGATTTCGAAATCGCGAACAGGATCGCGGTCGTTTGCGTCGCTCGTATCCACGAGATGTGCGATCAAGCGGGTGCGCTCCACGTGCTTCAGGAATCTCGTTCCAAGCCCAACGCCTTCGTGCGCGCCTTCGATCAGCCCGGGAAGGTCCGCGACGACGAACGTGCGGCCCATCCCCGGCGCCGCGTCGGGATCGGCGGAGACGACTCCCAGATGCGGCTCGAGCGTTGTGAACGGATAAGCCGCAATCTTCGGCCGCGCCGCCGATATGCGCGAGATCAAAGTGGATTTTCCTGCATTCGGGAAGCCGACCAGGCCGACGTCCGCGAGCAATTTCAATTCGAGGCGCAGGTGGCGCTCTTCGCCCGGCTGGCCGTCTTCGTGCTCGCGCGGCGCCTGGTGCCACGGTCTCACGAAATGTGAATTTCCGCCGCCGCCGTGCCCGCCGCGCGCGGCGCAAAACCGCTGGCCGGGCTCGGTAAAATCGAAAAGCTGCGCGCCCGAATCAGCGTCATATACAATCGTGCCCACGGGTACGGCGAGAACCATTTCGTCGCCTGATCGGCCGTGGCAGTTCGATCCTTCGCCGTGGCGGCCACGCTCGGCGTGGAATTCCCGGTTGTATCGGTAGCGGAGCAGCGTGTTGTCGTGAGGATTCGATTCGATAAAAATATCGGCGCCGTTTCCACCGTCGCCCCCGGCAGGCCCGCCGCGCGGGACAAACTTCTCCCTGCGGAACGCGACGCAGCCATTGCCGCCGTCGCCCGCCTTCACCAGAATTTTCGCTTCGTCTGCAAACACGGGTCGCTCGTTAAGAGAAATTACTCGAAAAGAGAATACGCTAGGGGTGCGGGGAAAAACAAAGATGCAAGACCCGAAGATTCGGGCGCGTCATAAGAGCCGTGAGATTCAGTCGGCAGCCGGCGCAGCAGGCTTTTTCTCGGCCGTGGCCGCGGCTTCTTCAACCGGTAAGACGCTGATAAATTTTCCCAACTCGCCTTTGTCGTCGAAGCGGACCACGCCGGTGGTGAGGGCAAAAAGGCTGTCGTCCTTGGCGCGGCCAACATTTTTTCCGGGCTTGTAGCGCATCCCGCGCTGGCGGACCAGAATGCTTCCGCCATTCACAAGCTGTCCGCCGAATCGCTTTACTCCGAGCCGCTGTCCCTGCGAGTCGCGTCCGTTTGTGGATGACCCGCCGCCTTTTTTGTGTGCCATGAAGAGCCTCTATGCGAGTTGGATGTCGTTAACTTCGACGGCCGTGTAGCCCTGCCGGTGGCCGCGTTGAATTTTGTACTGGCCGCCCGTCTTGAACTTCAAAACCAGGACCTTTGGGCTGCGCCCATGGCCCACGATTTTGCCGGTGACTTTGGCTTTGGCGGCCTCGGAGCCACCCACGATTTTCTTGTCGTCAGTGCGGACCGTGAGGACGTCTTCAAACGTCACCTTGCCACCGACCTTGCCTTCCAGCCGCTCGACCCGGATCGTCTTGCCCGGCTCGACGCGATATTGCTTTCCCCCACTGCGGATTACGGCGTACATGCTGCCTCCCGAAGCTAGTGACAAACGCGCATTATAGTGGGTTCGGCGCACCTGGGTCAACGGAAGTGTCACTGTTGCTGCGGAGGCTTTTGCGAACCCGGGGTGGATGCGTGTGTCCCGATGCTGATTTCCATGGCTGTGTCCTTCGGGAACACGACATCGCGCCCGCGGGCGATGAAGTGGATGTAAATCGATCTGCTGGCGCCGAACGCTCCCATCGCCATCCCGAAAGGTTGCGAGTGGATCGCTGCGCCGAGAGCGATGCCGATCAATTTATATCCCCCAGCGCCTCCGGCGGCGCGTTCAGGGGTATCTCCCAGCGTGTCGCCGCCGATGCCGAATGATAAGGCGGCGAGCGCCGAAACGACTCCCGTGGTCACATAGCGCGAATTTGGCGCCGCGGCATGCGTGCCGCCCTCAGAATCGAGGTTCAGATTGGCTGCCTTCTCGGCCTGTATTCCCGCGAGTATCGCGTCAACCCTCTGGTCAAGCCCCATCGGAAGTACGAGGTTGTGAAACACAAATCGCAGTTGGCCGTTGCGGCTCAGAGAGCGCGCGGGCTCAACCTGCACAATCGTGCCTTTCAACAGGCTGCCCTGAGGAATGACGAGATGCCCTCCATCAAAGAGGGGCTGAGTGACCATGGCCTCAACGTCTTCGCCCTTCTTCGTGCTGGCGGAACTGAGCGGCGTTAGAAGCCGGGCGTGCACGGCGCTGCCGTCGGGAGGCGGCGACGAGAGCGAAGCGGCGATTTCGGGTGTCAACGGCTCAGTTCCAAAATCGAGCGGTTCCAAAAGCTCCGCGAAATAGACGGTCCCTGCATTGATGTACTGCGGGTGAAAAGGAAGTTGGGCCACCGCGTATCTTTCAATCTTGTGGAGCTTTCCCGGCTCGTGCGCCTGCTTGATCGCATTGTCCCATTCCCGCCTGGCTGCTTCCTTCGCCTCCTTCGTTTTTTCGGCAGCTTTGTCGTGGACGCTCTTCTTCTCATCCGGCGCCGTCACGAATTGAATCAACTGTCCGGAGCCGGGAGTCACGGACGTGCGCACGGGAATATGCTTCCCGTCCGGGAGAATCATTTCGTCGAACGCAACATCGATTTTATGGCTCGGGGTGAAGTCCGCATCCAGAGCGGCGGCGGTGCGTTTTCCGCGGGAAACATTCTCAATTCTCGTGATCCTGCCTTTCACTTCCACGCCAACCGGCAAGACCAGTTTGTCGAACGCGTACACGGGTTCCGCGACGCGGCCGTGAATCGGCTGGCCAGCCTTTTGCACACGGACTTCTTTGTCGAGGACTACTTGCACAGGCGTGCCCTTCGGCACGATTAGAGAGATGAACTCAGATTTTGGCGCGGTGTTTGCCGCGGAATTCGTGGCGTCCGGAGCAGGACGATTCGCGGGCGGCGGCGCATCCTGAGCTCGCGCGCCCATGGCGCACGCAGACGACAGGATAACGGCGCACACGCAGCGAGTTGCGATGGTGTTGCCGATGTGCCGACACATACATGTAAGCCAGCGGATTTTGGTCGAGGAAAAATCACCCACTCGCATCGCGGAAACTCCTTACGGCAATAGCTCGATTCTACTGCAGATGCCCGGCATGCAATTATCGTTGTGCGAGAATTACGCGGGCGCATTACGAAGGACACTCGATTTCGTCGTGGCTCTGCATGCCCCGAATCTATACAATACCGGCCAAATTGGCAGTCATGACGACGCAGTTGGACCGCGTCTCAAGGGGGCTGCCCTCAAATGTCGAACATGTTCGCGACCAAGCCGCTCGACGCCCTGCTGCAAGAATCACAGGAACAGGGCGAACACGCCTTGCGGCGCGTCCTCGGACCCGTCAATCTCGTCACGCTTGGAATCGGGGCGATCATCGGCGCGGGCATCTTTGTTCTCACTGGAACCGTCGCCGCCAATTTCGCCGGTCCGGCGATCGTTCTCTCGTTCATTTTAGCGGGCGTCGGCTGCGTGTTTGCAGGGCTTTGCTACGCGGAGTTTGCTTCCCTGATTCCGATTGCCGGCTCGGCTTACACGTACGGCTATGCGACGCTGGGAGAATTGTTCGCATGGATCATCGGGTGGGACTTGATCATCGAGTACGCATTCGGCGCGGCGACGGTGGCCGTGGGCTGGAGCGGCAACTTGAATGCGCTGCTCTTCAGTTTTGGCATCCAGCTTCCGCCACAGCTTATCGCGGCGCCTGGAACAGACCTGATTTTCTACCAGGGGCGCTGGTCTGCCATCGCCACGATCGGGCTGACGTTGCAACAAGCCGGGGTGAACGCGGCGACGCTGCCGCACGCGCGCGGGTTGCTCGATTTGTTCGCGTACCTGGCGATCGCGTTCACGACGGTGATTTTAGTGATCGGCGTGAGAGAATCGGCAAATTTCAATACCGCGATTGTATTCGTGAAGGTCGCCACGGTAATTACATTCGTGGTGGTGGCGACGAACTTTCTTTTGCGCCATCCGAACGTGGCGCAGGCGAATTGGCATCCGTTTGTGCCGCCGAACGAAGGCGCATTCGGGCAGTTTGGGTGGTCGGGAGTGGCGCGCGGCGCAGGAGTGATTTTCTTCGCGTACATTGGATTCGACGCGGTCTCGACGGCGGCGCAGGAAGCGAAAAATCCCCAGCGCGACATGCCGATTGGCATTCTCGGATCACTCGCGATTTGCACGATTCTCTACATCGCGCTCGGCTCCACGCTGACGGGCGTGCTGAAGTACACGGAGCTCAATACGGCGGCTCCTGTGGCGGCGGGAATTCAGGCCACGGGCGTCCGCTGGGGCAGCCTGGTGGTGATGCTCGGAACGTTCGCGGGCTTGACAACGACAATGCTCGTGATGTTGCTGGGGCAATCGCGAGTTTTTTATTCGATGTCGCGCGACGGCCTGCTGCCCGAGTGGGCGGGCCGGATCCATCCGAGGTTTCGCACGCCATGGATTTCGTCGATTGTGGTGGGTTTTTGCGTGGCCATCTTTGCAGGCGCGCTGCCGATTCAGCTGCTGGGACAACTGACGTCGATTGGAACGCTGCTCGCGTTCGTAATCGTTTCCGCCGGCGTGTGGCTCTTGCGTGTCCGCCGGCCGGATTTGCCGAGGCCTTTCAAGGCGCCACTCGTTCCGCTGACGCCTATCTTGGGAATGTTGATCTCGTTCGGCTTGATGGCGAGTCTGCCATTGAGCACGTGGATTCGGCTGATTGTCTGGCTGATTCTTGGGATGGTGATTTACTTCACGTACGGCCGCAAGCACAGTCGTCTCGCCCGCTCGCGAGAGAACACGAAGTGAAACAGCGCTGCTAGGAATACGCCTGGCGGCAGGTTTCGTGCTCGCGGCAGGTGCGCGGATCGTTTGTGTGGTCGATGAGAATGTAGTTGTGGCAGCCGGCACAGATCACGCCGTAAATCGTTTCATTGAGTTGGTCGTGACCGGTCTTCACCGTGTGCTCGCTTCGCGCTTGCTCTCGAGGTATGGCCATCGGAAAGGCTCCTCCGCAGTCAGGGTTTCCAATTCGCCGACGTCGTGAACTGATAAAGCGGGTAAACATCGCGAAAGACTTTCGCGACTTCACGCTCGAAGCCGTTTCGCGTTGCAGCCACCGCAGAAAATTTTCGCCGCACAATCCACCCTTGCAGTTTCTTCCAGTCTTCCCGCTTGACCGGCCATCCGTTGCGCTTCGTCCACCCGCCCTTCTCGGTTGAATACCAATAACTCTCGTATTTCCTTCCGAGTCGGCGTTGCTGGCGCTCAATCCACGCTCCGTGATCCCGGCCTCGCGGGCGCGCGAGCTGTACGATCGAAGAAGTCCGGCCGCCCCCGTAGATGCGGAAGCCCGCGGTGGCGGCATCTGCGGAAAGACCTACGTAAACCTGGCCGCCATCTTCCACTGGCTCCGTAAAGAAAAGATACATCTGTGTCCGGTAGGGTGATTTGTCGGCGGCGAAGCGAATGTCGCGATTGATACGCGAAAAATTCTCACCCACGCGGCCGGTCGTCTGAAACCGCCGATTCAATTTCTGCGCCGCTGGAGACAGCCGCGCGAGCAGCACGCGAAACGGCTCGACCACGCATGATTTGTAACGATCGCGATTCGCGTCCATCCACGCCTTGTGATTGTTGCGGCTCAATTCGCGGAAGAATCGGAAGATTTCCTGTGAAAATGCCGCGTTCGTCCCGGCCATCTGCCACCTGCCTGCGGCGTCGCCGCGCCTTCATTCTATCTAAACCCTCTCAGTTTCGCTTTGCCGCAGTGGCTGCGGAGCGTGGTCCAGCGATCCAGATTGGCTCTTGCGGCGATCCAATTTGGATTCTACGCTTGCTGTATGAACACATCCACGCCCACAAAACGCACGCAGGTCCGGCGGCTGCCCGACCGCGGCGCTTATGAGCCCGAAACGATTTACCGGATTCTCGATGAAGGGTTCTTCTGTCACGTCGGATTCGTTGCCGACGATCAACCTTACGTGATTCCCACGGGCTACGCGCGCGTGGGCGACACGATTTACATTCACGGCTCGGCAGCAAGCCGACTGCTTCGTACGCTCGCAGGAGGTGTGCCGGTCTGCGTCACGGTGACGCTCGTGGATGGGCTCGTCCTCGCGCGCTCGGCCTTCCACCACTCGATGAATTACCGGTCGGTGGTGATACTCGGCCGCGCGACGCAGGTGGAGGAACCTGAAGAAAAACTGCGGGCGCTCGAAGCGTTTACCGAGCACATCGTTCGCGGACGGTGGAAGGGCTTGCGGCCGGTGACGGAAGCCGAGCTGAAGGCAACGACTGTGCTTACGCTGCCGCTCGCGGAAGCGTCGGCGAAGATTCGCACGGGTCCGCCCAAGGACGAAGAGGCAGACTATCAATTACCGATCTGGGCCGGTGTGATCCCATTGAGATTGGTCGCTGATGCGCCGGTGCCGGATCCAAAGCTCAACTCAGGACTCGAAACGCCGGAGCACGCGCGCAATTATTCGCGCAGACGCTAGCGGTGCGATGAAAAACCTATGATCGAAACTCGAATTCGCGTCTTCTTCCTATTTTGCCTATTCGTTCTCTCTGCGGGTTTCACTGCCGCGGCGCAGCAATCAGATTCCGTAGTGGATGGTTTTGTCGCGCGCTCGTATCACAGCCCGACCGGCGAAACGATGTCGTACCGGCTCTTCGTGCCGCCGGGTTACGATGCTGCGAAAAAGTATCCCATCGTACTCTGGCTGCATGGAGCGGCCGGGCGCGGTTCGGACAATCTGAAGCAAATCTCCGGGGGCAATTTTCTCGGCACGCATGTGTGGACCACGCCGGAGAACCAGGTGAAATACCACGCGTTCGTTGTTGCGCCGCAGTGTGACGCCACGAAGGCCTGGGCACGGCCGCACGCTGAGGGCCCGGCCGTTTCGATTCGCCTCGCGCTTGAAATTCTCGACACGGTGGAGAAGGAATACAGCATCGACCTCGATCGGGTGTACGTGGCCGGGCAATCGATGGGAGGCGAAGGTACTTGGGCGGCGCTCGCGTCTGCGCCGGGCCGGTTCGCGGCTGCAATTCCGCTGTGCGGGTACGGCTTCGAGGAGATGATCGGCGCTGGAGCAAAAACTCCGGTCTGGATTTGGCAGGGCGACGCAGATGAAGTGGTTGCCGTGGCCAGAGCACGGAGATGGGTGGCCGGGTTGCGAGATGCAGGCGGCACCCCGAAATACACAGAGGTTCCAGGCTGGGGCCACAACGTCTGGGAAAAGGCATTCGCCGATCCGGAGCTTCTCCCCTGGTTGTTTTCTAAGCACAGAGAGAGCTAAAGCCGCGCGCATTTGCGGGCGGCGCGAGCACGAGAGTACCATCAGAACAAACCGGCTTACGGCTGCGCATCTCTGATCTCGGCTTAAGTCTGCTCTGCTTCTCGATTGCGGCACCCACCTGAAGCGAAAGGAGTTGCGCTCCCCAATTGCAAGCCGGCACCGAGTGTGCTACTACGCCCGGATTAGCCCAATTGGCAACCAAGTGAGGAAGCGAAATGAAGGAGATTTTTTGCATGAAGGCGAGCCTTGCAGGCGTACTCTTTATAGTTCTTGGGGTGGGAATCGGATCGTCGGTTCGCGCCCAAGGCAATCAGACGCAGCGACAAAAGCTTACGATATCCGCAGCGCTTGATCTTGCAAACAAGCGAAACCTTGACCTGATGGCGGCACGAGCACAACGAGCCGTGGCTCTGGCGGGAATCCGCACTGCAGGGGAGCGACCGAATCCCTCCATCAACTTCGCGGCGACTCGCGATGAGCCTCACGAAAGCTCGTTCGTAGATTTGCCGCTCGAGATCGGGCCGAAGCGCGGCAGGCGGATTGACCTTGCGAAGCAGCAAGCCGCCCTGACCGATGTAAACATCGTAGCGGCGGAGCGCCAGGTGCGAATGAACGTCCGGAGCGCTTATTACGGACTGGCATTTGCTCGCGGGACCACGGCCGAACGCGCAGACGTGCTGAAGTTGGGCGAGCACCTCCGCGAAATTGCGGAGGCACGCTTCCAGGCAGGTGATATTCCTCAGATCGAGGTGACCCAGGCGGATTTGGAGGTAGCACGCGAACGGGCCGATTTGGAGATTGCGCAGCAAGAAGAAAAAGTCGCGCTCAACGATCTGAATGCACTTTTGAACGAGCCTCCCATGATGGACTGGGACATCGGGGATGCTTTTACGGCAACGCCGCCTTCCCTTGCGCTGGAAGACCTGCTGGCGCGCAGTGGGGCTTCGAGCTCCGAAATCGCACGAATCAGTCAGGAGCAAAGAGTGCAGCAAAGCCAGACAGCACTGCTGCGCGCACAGCGCATTCCGAACCTGGGACTCCAATTCGGGGCCGATTTCAATTCGCCCCCAAGCTTCCAGGTTGGTGGGAGAGGACAGATTTCTGTCGAAGTGCCGCTCTTGAATCGCTATCAGGGAGAAATAGCTGGATCAGTTGCGGCCGAGCAAGCACTCGAACGGGAGCTCGCAGCGACGCGGCGCTCCGTGGACGCAAAGGTGGAATCCGCTTACTACGAACTGGAAGTGCGGCTTTTTCAAGTGAAGCTCTATCGCGATACACTTCTCCCGTCGTCACGGAAGCTGGAGGACATGGCTGAAGACAGTTACCGTTCCGGGAAAGCGAATATCTTGACGGTGCTCGCAGCCCAACGCGAAGTTCAGCAGGTGGACCGGGAGTATCTGGACAGCGTTCACGCAATGCAAACAGCATTTGCGCACCTGGAAGAAGCGGTCGGCGCGCCGCTCGACTAACGATGCTCGGATCAATTCGAATCACAAATGTTCTTATCGCAATGCTCGTCGTCGCCGTTGCTTTGAGCGGCTGTTCGCACAAGGCGGAGTCCGCCGAGGGGGAGGGGGCCAACGCCTCGGCGACTGCCGAAGTAACCCTCGCTCAGGTGGTGAGCGCGGACGTTTCTCAGATGTTAACGCTGACGGGACCCGCCGCGACGTTGCCGAACCGGGACGTGCGTGTGAGTTCGCTGGTGGCAGGCCGGGTGGCGAGCCTTAAAGTAGCGGAAGGCGATCGCGTGCATGCCGGGGAGGCTCTCGCAAAGCTCGACGACCGCCCTTATCGCGACCAATTCCAACAGGCTTCCGCGGGAGAAGCGCAGGCGAAAGCAAATCTTGAAAACACGAAGCTGACTCTGGAACGAAACGAAGATCTTTTCCAGCGCGGAATAGCTGCCCGAAAAGATTTGGAGGACGCGCGAACGCAAGCAAAAGTTGCCGAAGCGACGTTGCGGCAGGCGCAGGCGACGCTTGAGATCGCTCGTCTCCAGTTGACGCGAACGGTGATTCTCTCGCCGTTGGACGGGCAGGTTGTGAAACGATTTGTCAGCGACGGCGAACAGGTGGACGGAACGGCCGCCCAGCCGATCGTGGAAGTTGCAAATCTGAACGAGATCGAATTTCTAGCAAATGCTTCGGGGATGTACCTCGCAAGGATTCATCCGGGCGAGGAAGTGGAAGTGACGACGGAGGCGGCACCCGGAAAACAATTCCCTGGCCGCGTGGTTGCGATTGCGCCCGCCGTTGATCCGGCAACAGGCTTAGGCATCGTGAGAATTCGAGTGCCAAATTCTGCCGGCCTGCTAAAGATGGGATTTTTCATGAGCGCGCAGATCCCGGTCGAGACGCATGCGCACGCACTAACAGTGCCGCCCGAAGCGATCTATCGAAACGAAGCCAACAAGCCACGGGTCTATGTCGTAAACGGCGACGTGGCGACCGCGGTTCCCGTCACACTCGGGATTGAAACGAAGGAACGGGTGGAGCTGGTGGGAAGTGAGAATGACCAGGTTAAAGCAGGGCAGACCGTAATCCTGACGGGGGGTTACGGTCTCGGTGAAAAAACCAAAATCCAGACAAAGTCCCTGTCGAACTCTCGGCCGAATCAATGAACGTAGTCCGCTTCTGCCGCCAAAATCGTTACGCCGTCTATCTTTTAACGGCATTCCTCTCCATAGCTGGGGTCGCAGCCATGTTCCAGCTCCCCAGCAACATTTATCCCGAACTCAATTTTCCACGAATCGTCGTACTCGCACATTCGGGGGACCTCGCGCCGGATGCCATGCTGCTCACGGTCACGCGACCGCTCGAAGAAGCAGTGGGCACGACGCTTGGCGTGAGGAGGGTCGATTCGAAAACGATCCGTGGCAACACGGAGATCTTCGTATTGTTTCAGCCCGACATGGACATGCAGTATGCACTCCAACTCGTGCAGGTGCGCGTAAGCGAAGCGCGCAGCTCACTGCCCTCCAATGTGGAGCTCTCTGTCGAACGCATCACGCCGGCGGTGTTCCCCGTCCTTAGCCTGATCCTCAACGGAAATGTTCCCGATGTCGATCTGCGGGACGACGCCTACTACATCCTGCGACCTCTTTTCAGCCGGGTCCCGGGGGTCGGACTGATCCAAGTGCAGGCGTCGGACGTCCGTGAGGTTTCGGTAGTTGTGGACCCGCAGAGAATGCTCGCGTACAGACTTTCTGTTGTAGACGTTGCCAACGAACTGAAAGCGACGAACCAGGTTACTTCCGTCGGCCGTCTTCCGAAAGACTATCTCCAGTATCTAGTGCTGACGACGGGTCTGTTCACGAGCTTGGATGACATTCGAAATACGATCGTTTCGGTCGAGAACGGCACGCCGGTACGGGTTCGCGATCTTGCCGAAGTCCGGTATGGAGTCGTAGACCGCCAGACGCTGATCACTGGGAACGGCCAGCCGGCGGCGCTCATTAACATTTCACGGCAAATCGGCGGGAATATTCTCCAGCTCGCCAGTCAGGTCAAAGAACAGGTCGGGCATCTGGGTTCGGCAATTCCGAGTACGTTGCGAATTTCCGTTGTGTACGATCTCGCCGAATTCGTTTCCGCATCCGTCAGCAACGTTCGCGATGCAATCGTAATTGGCGCGGTCTTGGCCATCGTGATCCTTTTCGCATTTCTACGCCACTGGCGGACGACGCTGGTGGCGGCGACATCGCTGCCTCTTTCAGTGGTGGGGACCTTTTTCTTCCTCAAAGCGTTCGGCGGGACGCTTAACCTGATGTCGCTTGGCGGAATTGCCATCGCCGTCGGACTGATTATCGATGATGCTGTAGTTGTCGTTGAAAACATCTACCGGCATCTGGGCAACGGTGAAAGCCCGGCAGTCGCAGCCGAACGGGGCACTCAAGAACTGCTGGGGCCGGTCGTGGGGTCAACCGCAACAACACTGGTAGTATTTCTTCCGCTAGGCCTATTGAAAGGCGTCGTTGGCGAATTTTTCCGCGCTCTCTGCCTAACGCTTGGCATCTCGGTATTACTGTCGCTCGTGTTTGCATTGTTCCTGATTCCTTTGCTTTCGGAGCGCTACCTGTCAGGCTCGACGCGGAGCAGCGAAGCGGCAGAAAAGTTTATGGCGCCCGTGAGCCGGACGTACGAAAGAGCCGTGCGCTGGTCGCTCGGGCATCGGGCGATTGTCGCGGGTGCAGCCCTGGCGATGGTCGTGCTCGGCGTTGTTCTTTACAACGTGGTTGAAACGGGATTCCTTCCGGAAATGGACGAGGGCGGATATGTTCTGGACTACCGGACCCCACCGGGAACGTCGCTGCAGGAAACCAATCGCATCTTGGAGAAAATCGAGCAATGGGTCGCGAAGATGCCGGAAACCGCGGCGTTCTCCCGCCGCACCGGCGCCGAGCTTGGCTTGTACGCAACCGAGCAGAATACGGGCGACATCCTCGTCAAGCTGAAGCCACGCTCCATGCGTACGCGCAGCACGGGAGAAGTGATGGACGACTTGCGCGAGCAAATACGCGAAAACGTTCCTGGAATCGCGGTGGAGTTCGTTCAAATCTTGCAGGACATGATCGGTGATCTCGAAGGCTCACCTGCGCCGGTCGACGTAAAGCTGTTCGGCAACAGTATGGCGGAGCTCGAGAGAGTGGCAAATGAACTGGAACCGAGGCTCAGGAAGATACCCGGACTCGTCGATTTCAAGGGAATTCAGAGAGGCAATCCGGAGTTCGTTTATCACGTCGACCCAACGCGGGCAGGCCGAGTCGGGCTGGGCGTAGACCAAGTGGCGCAACAAGTGAGCGCGGGGTTGCTGGGATTCAGCGAGACGCAATTCCGCGAAGCCGACCGCACAATGGACATTCGCGCACGCTTTCCTGATTCTTTTCGCTACACCTACTCCAATATTCAGCAGTTTCCCATCCTGACCGCGACCAAGCAGATCGTGCCGCTTTCATCGCTCGCTCACGTGGAACAAGTGCAAGGGGAAAACCAACTGTTGAGGGAGAATCAGCGACTGATGGTATCGCTAACGGCCCGCCTTGAGAATCGGGACCTCGGCGGCGCCGTGGGCGACGTTCAAAAAGTGATGCGAGAGATGACTCTTCCCACTGGCACAACCTACGAGATCGGCGGGCAATACGAAGAACAACAGAACTCGTTCCACGATCTGCTTTACGTGCTCTGCTTGGCGCTCGGTGCAGTGTTCGTTGTGCTCGTGATTCAGTTCCGTTCTTTCGTGCCCTCCTTGATTATCCTTTCTGCGGCGCCTCTTTCGCTCCTGGGTGTTTTTGCAATGCTGATCGTCAGCGGCACGGCTTTGAATGTTTCCTCATTCATGGGGATCATCTTGATGGTCGGGCTGGTAGTGAAAAACGGGATCATTCTTTTTGAATACGTTCACAAGCTTTGGGAAAAAGAAGGGTTGCCGCTGAGCGAAGCACTCGTCGCAGCCGGCAAGATCCGTGTGCGCCCCATTCTCATGACCACGCTTGCAACACTGTTCGGGCTGCTCCCGCTCGCGTTGGGGATTGGATCCGGTGCGGAACTGCAAAAGCCGCTTGCGCGGGCCGTCATCGGCGGACTGCTGCTGTCCACGTTTATCACTTTGCTTCTTATGCCGGTCCTGTATTCGTGGATGGAGCGGAAGCGAGCCGAGGTTGATCTGGAATAGCGGTTTTGGAACCAAAAATCTGGGCCGATTAATGGCAACCGCAACCACCGCCTCCACAGCAAGCGCCCCCGGAGCTGGGCGCGGAGGACGAGCCCGAGGAGGACTTCGAGCCGTTTGAGGGCGCCGCGAAGACCGAGAGCTGGATGGTGTGCTTCGCGCTCGAGCACTTCGGGCACGAGATGGCCTGCTTTTGATTCATCACGATGCGTTCGTAGCGCTCGCCGCAATCATCACAAATGTATTCGTAGATCGGCATGGATTGTTTCCTTCTAGCACCTATTATAGACCAGAAAGCAACAGCCCCGGCCGAAGCCGAGGCTGTTGGCGAAACCCATGAGAGAGGGGAGGAGTTAGTCGCCGGCTACGGGCTGCTCGGTTTCGGTCTTCTCGACCTTCGCCGGACCGTTCCCATTGCCGTTCGAGTGCCCGTTGCCGTTTCCATTGCCATTTGCGCCGGCAATCTGCACCGGTTTGACAGTAGCACCCGGAACCGCCATTTGAATCTGCTGAATCGAGCCGATCTGCACGACCGACTCCTGGGGTTTCTTCAGCACGAGCTCTTCGTAAATCTTGCGTACCTTGGCTGCTTCTTCGAGCGCCTTCTTTCGGCGGATGCGGTCTTCTTCAGCCGCCGTCTGAGGGATATCGTGCTCGAGGTGTCGCACACGCGCGGCGTCATTTTCATCGATGCGCAGCGAGTGTTCGTAACTTTGCAGATCGACCTTCTTGCCCTTGGCGTAAATGTCGTGCTTGCCGTGCTCCTTGTACCACTGAGCGACGGTCGCGTTCTTGTACATGTTCTCGATAATTTTCCGCCAGCCGATCCCCGTGTTGTACGCGCAGAAAGAGATTTCGCCCTGCTGCGTCGCGTAGGGAATGATGCACATTTCGGTACGGCGGAAATCGTAGTTGAAAAGATCCTGGAACCACATGCCGGCGAGGAAGAGGAAGTTCCACGGATCCTGACGGCGCTTCATCTGATCTTCGAGGGTGCGGTCCGGGCCGACACTGCCGTAAGCCTTCTTCGCCACTTCCTGGCCCTTCACGGCAAATGTCTTATCGAACTTCTTCCAAAGATCCTTCAGCCGCAAGCTCGGCGGGCCCTGGAACGGCCGGTAGTTCTTCAGCAGAGCGAGAGCGGCCATGACGCCGGAGAATTTTCTTCCGCGGGCCGCGTCATTGATTCCCTGCATGTCGGTGACGAGTCCCGGAACGTTGAGGAACTTCGGCACCGGCGCCCATTCCTTGTTTTCCTTATTGATCATCACGGCCGTGCCCACGCCGCAGTTCGGGTGGCAGCCGCAGCTCATCTGTCCCCATGTGGCCTCGGGGCCGTGAGCGAGGTCCGCGAAATCGGCGAACGGGCTGATGAGCGAAATCGGGAACCAGTCGCGAGTCGGCTCAATCTTGCCCACCTGGCTGCTGACGTCCTTCGCGAGGTGCGAGAGCGTATAGCGCTGGCGCATGCGGCGCTCAGGCGTGATTTCTTCGTCTCGTCCGGTGAACGAAACGGGCTGGAACGAGACGAAAGAGATTTTCTTCGGGTTTTCCATCGCAAACTTAACGATCGGACCCACCTGATCGTTGTTCACGTTGTTCACAATCGTGGTGACGAGCACAATGTCGATGCCGGCTTCGTGCATGTTTTCGATAGCGCGAAGCTTCACATCGAACAGGTTGCCGACCTGACGGTGGCTGTTCGCGTCGTTACCGATGCCGTCGAATTGCAGGTACGCGTAGCGCAGCCCGGCTTCGAAGGCCTTGCGGCAGAAATCCTTGCTCTTCGCGAACTCGATTCCATTCGTCGCGGCCTGCACGCTGTTGTAGCCGACCTTGCGCGCGTATTTCACCGCATCGAGGAACATCGGGTGCATCGTCGGCTCGCCGCCCGAAAACTGCACGGACATCTGCCGGCGCGGCTTGATCTTCGTCGCGTTGTCGAGGATTTCCTGGATTTCTTCCCAGCTCAATTCGTGGACGTAGCCCACTTGGTTCGCGTCCATGAAGCAGGGGTCGCACATCATGTTGCAGCGGTTCGTGAGGTCAACGGTCAAGACCGAGCCTCGGCCGTGGCGAACCGTGCTTGAGCCGTGGCGGTGCAGGTCTTCGTCGTTGTGTGCCGGGATGTCGCGTCCTGGGAAATTCTTCTCGATCCATTGGAGAAATTTCGAATCCGCGGCCATCAGATCTTCACATTTTCCGTGGATAGGGCACTCCTTCACCATCCAGACCTGGCCGTCGCGCTCGATAATCTGCGCCTTGATCTCGCCGACCTTCTCGTGGACGAGGTCGGTCCAGTCTTTCGTGCCGTTGATGATCGAGTCGCGGGCGTCTTTCACGCAGCCCGGACAGAGAGAGTCGGTCGTGCGCGGCCAGCCAAGTGTGGGCTTCGACTTCTCCCACGACTTCAGCATAGGTTTGTCCGACCACTTCGGCGTAAAGGATGGATTCGGCCGATACTTGTTAAAGAACTGGATCGTGTCGAAGGCCACACCCGCCGTCTTGCAGAGTGTCCAATCGAACGATTTCCAGAGTTGGTTCCCAATCGTCTTCGGCATAATTCTCCACCCCTCCTTTTGAAGCACGAGCCCTAATTCAACGGCTGAATTCCCCCGAAAGCATGACCCCGACGGGCGACTCGACACCCGTAACTGGTTACGCTACCAGAGTTTGACTGGATTCCAAGAGGGAGTCTAGGCTCGTGCGCCCAAAGGTACAAATGGGACCCTGAATGGCACTCCGGCGCAGCCAACGGGAAGGGAGCTAGTACTTTAGCCCAAGGTGAAGTCGAATCAGGGAGCCGCGGCAGGAGGGCGCCAGGCTTCAGTCGATATTCAGCGGCGTTCGCAGGACGCCGATGGCGAAGTGCGCGAGATGCGGGGCGTCGTCGTCCATTTGAATCCAGCGGATTACGCAGTGGTCTTTCATATACTGCGCGACCTTCGCTTCGCCGATTCCGAGATGTTCGGCCAGCTTTGCCTTCAGCGCGCTATCGGAAAAACCCCTGCCGCCACGAGTGCTTTTCCCGCCGCGTCCCCCGCGAACCAGGTTCCCGATTCCAACACGAAGTGTCTGACAAGCTTCGATGTAGTACGAAGTCACTTGATCGGAATCCGAAAGCAGGAACACGCCCGGCCCTGCCGGAGCCTCATCGGATTCATCGAGGCGGTGCAGAGTGCCCGAGAGGAGCCGGCGCAACATGGATTCAAGATGCGCCATGCGCGAAGCAAGTGCCGGATCGCCGGCCCGGCCGTGTGCCGTGCGTTCGGAAGGCAGTTGCGGCGGCGCATGTTCGACGCGCGCAGCGCGCGCCGGTTCGGGCGGCGCAATCATGGGTCGTTCGTGTTGTTCGGGCCTCGAAACTTGAGCGCGAGGTTGCGGCTGCGGAGGAGCTTCCGCCGGTTTTGCAAACGCCTCCGTCGGTAGCCCGGGCGCTGCCGCTCCGCCTTTGCGTCGGCGACCTCGACCGCCGCGACGCCCGCGACGCCGCTTCTTCTTCCCGCCTTCGCCGGCTTCTACTGCGCCAATTACCTCTGCGCGTGGTTCAGCTTGCGGCGCGATACTCGCCTCATCCGGGATTTCTCCCATTGCAAGCGGTGGAGCTGTCTCGTGGCTTTCCGTTGCAGAAGCGCCGGATTCATCCGCGCCTGCTTCTGTGCTTCGAACCGGCAGAGCGACGCCTAATCGCAGGAGTGCCTCTTCGGCTTTTTTCTTCCATTCCGCGCGGCGGAATCGTTCGGCTGCGATTGTGTACCACCGAGCCGCCTCTTCGTTCCGCGCGGCTTTTTCTTCGATCACGCCGAGTTCCCACGCGACCATTGCGTCGCGCGTGCGCTGGAAAAGCTCCGTGAGTTTTGCCTGCGCGTCGGGGCTGTTCTTCGCCTTGCGGATGCGCGCCTGGATTTGCCGCCAATCAGCCATGGCGGAGCATTGTATCAGCCGCAGGAGTCCTAGGCCAATTTATGGATGGCTTTCGCAATGTGGGCGGTCGGCGCTAGATGATGGCATCATGAGGGCATGACGCCGGCAGAGCGGACGCAGTGGATCGTCGTGCGGGCGCGCGCGATTGGTTTCGATCTTTGCGGCATAGCCCCGGTCGAATCGCTTACGGAGTCCTCAAACCTGCCGGAATGGCTCGCACGTGGATACGCGGGTGAAATGCAATACCTGCATGACCCGCGCCGCGCTGATCCGCAACGCGTCCTCGGAGGCGCGCGCAATATGATTGTCGTCGCGCTCAACTACAACACGGCGCAGCCTTATTCGACCGAAGTGCCAGAGAGCGGCGCCGGCGACGAAGCGTCGCGCGGATGGATTTCCAGGTACGCGTGGGGCGACGACTATCACGAAGTTCTTGGCGAGAAATTAGAGACGCTCGCCGCTGCAATGCACGCGCAGTTTCCCGAGCCATTCGAAGCACGCGTTTATACGGATACCGGCCCCATCAGCGAACGCGAAGCTGCGAAACATGCAGGACTCGGCTGGCTCGCGAAAAACACATGCCTCATCAACGAGCAAATCGGCTCCTGGCTTTTTCTCGGCGCGATCCTCACGACGCTCGATCTTGAGCCAACGCTCGCGCCGGGTGAGCCGCCCGCCGCCGACCTCTGCGGAAATTGCAGGCTGTGCCTCGACGCGTGCCCCACCGAGGCGTTCGTCGCGCCGTATGTCCTCGACGCCCGGCGATGCATTTCCTATCTGACGATCGAGCTTCGCGGCGCGATCCCCGAAGAATTCCGCTCCTTGATGGGCCGCGCCATCATCGGCTGCGACATTTGCCAGGACGTGTGTCCGTGGACCCGCAAAGCGCCCGTGACGCGGCTGGCGGCGTTCCAGCCGAGACAGTTCGCTGAGACAGCCGAAAATGGAAAAGAGAAAGTGGAAACCGGCAAGTCGTTGTTTGCCCCGGAACTGGAATGGCTGGCGTCGCTGACGCAGGAGGACTTCAGCCGGATTTTTCGCGGCAGCGCTGTGAAACGCGCGAAGTGGCGCGGCATCGTTCGCAATGCCTGCGTCGCGCTCGGGAATTCCCGCATCGCGCACGATTCTAAATTGTACGGGCGCATTCAAAAACTCCTTGGCCGTCTGGCGGAGTCGGACGATGCGCTCATCGCCGAGCACGCCCGGTGGGCCCTCGCTCGAATCTCAATGCAAGCTCAGCTCAGGGGCGGCGAGCTATAATGCAACTGGTACTGCGGCAGGGGGTAATCGATGCCATTTTCTCTCATGACAATCCTTTTTTATGCGCTCGGCCCCGAATTTAGTTTTCCCCACGGCGCCGTCGCGAACGAGCAAATCGTGTTGCGCTGGCTCCACTTGATCTTCGGAATTATCTGGATCGGACTGCTCTATTTCTTCAATTTGGTCGGTTTCCCGACGATGAAGCAGCTCGATCCGTCCGTGCGTGGGAAAGTTTTCCCGGTGATGATGGAGCGCGCGATGGGGTGGTTCCGCTGGTCGGCGCTCGTGACGGTGGTGGCTGGCCTGCGCTACTTTTTTCAGATTCTCTCCGCGGACGCGCACAATGCCGGCAACCCCTCGCTCGCGCTGCGATGGTTCGGAGAATGGCTGCTCGTTTGGTTCGTCGCTTACGCGCTGATCTATCCATTTCAGCTTCCGAGCAAAGGCATTCTCGATAATCCCTGGGTTCGCACGATTGCAATTTCGGCCATCGTGATTGCGGCTTCGTGGATCGTTCTCGATCTGAACAGCGGCCCGATGGTTTCGAACTCGCATCTTTCGATCAGCGTCGGCGGCGGGCTTGGCTTCCTGATGCTGCTCAACACGTGGGGCGTCGTATGGCGCGTGCAGAAGCGGTTGATCGCATGGACGCGCGCCACCGTCGAACAAGGCACGGCCATGCCGGCCGAAGCCGAACGCCTGGCGCGGTGGGGATTCATTGCGTCGCGCGTGGGATTCTGGCTGTCGTTCCCGATGCTCTTCTTTATGGGCGCCGCGGACCACTATCCGTTTCTGAGCAGCATTACGGACTAGACAGCTACTTTTTCGGATCGGGCGCCTGCGAATCGGCCACGATTTTCAATAGCTGCTTGGAAATATCGGAAGCGCTTACTGAATCCAGATTCAGCAGCACGACGACGCCGTCGCGCAGTTCGGGCGCCAGCATGATGGCTGTGCGCGTTCCCTGCTGCGCGCCGGTGTGGCCCACTTCCCCAATTCCATTGTCATTTGCTGTTCCCCAGCCGAGAGCGTACCCATTCTGCGAACCGTCCGCAGCCTTTTGCGGAGTCCACATGACGACCCGCGTGGCGCGTGAAACCAAACGTTCTTGGAGGATCGCGACTTCGAACCGCGCCATGTCTTCCGCGGACGATATCCACCCGCCGCCGGGAATTTTGTAGCTCGAATCGAGGAACTCCGCATTTACGACTATGCCCGCCTTGTTTTTTTCGTAGAAACGGGTGCGATTCGGAATCACGGCGAAGCGATCGTCCGCTTGCGTGCTTGTCATCCCGGCTGGAAGAAAAATATTCTCGCGCATGTAGTCCACATACTTCTTGCCCGACGCTCCCTCAATCGCGCAACCGACCAGCGTATAGCCGTATGTCGAGTAATTGGATTTCGTTCCCGGTTGGGCCACAAGGGGATCGTTTGCGAAGAATTTGAGTCCCGCCGCGATCGGATCGTCGAAGTGCTTCACATTGCCGATTTCGGGGTCGTCTTGCGTCGCGTCGGGATGATAGTGACGAATTCCGCCAAAGTGTCCGAGCAGCTCGCGAGTGGTAATCGGCCAGGGCTTCTGCGGAAATGCCGGACAATATTTTTGGACCGGTGCATCGAGATCCAATTTTCCGCGCTCCCAAAGCTGCATGGCGGCCGTTGCGGTCAGCGGCTTCGACACCGACCCGAGGCGAAACAACGTGTGCTCCGTCGCCGGGACAGAGTTTTCGAGATCGGCCTTGCCGAAGCCCTTGCTCCACACCAATTGCCCATTCTCGACAACTGCGGCGCCGAGCCCCGGAACGTTGTTCGCGGACATGAATTTTGAAATTGCACTTTCGATTTGCGCGCGCTTCGCCGCGGAGAGCTTCGCATCCTGAGCGCATACGAGATGCGATGTCGCCGTAAACAGAGCGAAGAGTAGGATCAGGATCGCAAGCACCAGAGGCGTCGTTCTTCTCTCCGGAGTTCCGCGAGGCAGATTTCGATTCATGGCCTTTCCATGGTTACGAGCATTCGCAGCCCTACGACCGCCAACGAAGTGTCACGGGCCCCGCGACGGGATGGCGCATGGGCGCGCCGGTGCGTTGCGATTCCAGGTGCGCGGCCTTCAACTCGAAATACCATCGCGCCTGACGGTCGGCGTCGTCCACGAGCATCATGCGATCCTCATATTTCAGACCGAGGGCCTGTTTCTCAATCACTTCAGTGTCCTGGCGAATAAATCGCGGTCCCAGAACGTGAATGATGAAGGAGATGACGGGAAACCACGGAAGGATGTTCCACGCAGCGCAGAAATCGAGCCGGCAGAGGTCGCGCCGAATGGGGGTTACGGTCGTGCGGCTCGAAAGCCAGTAGCGCCCCGCACGGATTTGCTCGAAGCGCTGATTCGGCAGCACGAAATCGATCATCGTCGTCGCAGGCTCGCCGGTGATGAGCTTCAGGACTTTGTACGGTGCGCTGTTGGCTGATGGCGCGTGCGGACTCATCCGAAAGCCGTTCGGGATCGGCTCGAATTGCTTTTGTTTGTCGCGAATGCTGTGCCGTGAGCGCCACCACCACGCTTGATGCACAAAAGGCCCATGCGCGGGGTCCATCAGCCCGATGATTCCGTGATCCACGCTGCACGGCAAATCGGCCCAGAGATGCGCGATCTGAAAGCGCGGGCTGAACGTCGGCAACTGGGGCGCCGCCGGCGGCTGAGTTTCCATGGCGCGGCCTTCGGGGTTGGTCATGAATGCCCAGATGTAGCCGTCGCGCTCCTCGCAAGGGAACGCGCCCGCATAGATGCGCTCGCACTTGAGTTTCGAATCCGCCGTGAGCGACGGGATCGCGCGGCACTGTCCCGTGTGTGCGTCGAATTGCCAGCCGTGATAGGCGCATTCGACATTGGCGCCGTCGAATTGCCCGAACGAGAGCGGGAACGCGCGGTGAGGACAAACGTCGCGCAATATGAAGGGTCTTCCGGCGGCATCGCGTCCGAGAACGAGCGGGACATCGAGCAGCATCGCGCGTTCGAGTTTTCGCACGTGCAACTGCTCGCTTCGTAGCGCGGGATACCAGAATCCCCAAAGCATTTCGCCTGATTGGTTCTTCGATTCGGACGCTGCGGTCTCATTCATCGCCGCCATCGTAGTACACCGTTGCCCCCGCCGCAAAGGCCTCCTGCACTGCGTCGCGAGAGCCTTATTTGACACCCTGAGTGAATGCGTCTATCCTTACTACAGGTTTAGCTGCAATGTTCGCCGCCTTCTATTAGCGCTCTCGTATCCGTCCCGACCAGGGACGAAGCTTTCGGTGGTATCTACCCATTTTCTGTTTTCCATTTTCTGGTGTTTTGAGGAATTTCCATGCCGAACTTGACTTTATTCGAAAAATTGAACCACATCGAATCGCGCTACGAAGAGCTCACGCAGCAGCTTTCCTCGGCCGAAGTCCACAACGACTCGGCGCGTTTCCAGAAGCTCGCCAAGACGCACGCGGAAATGGCGGAAATCGTCGCGAAGTACCGCGAGTGGAAGGAAATCGACAAAGGGTTGCAGGGCGCGAAACAATTGCTTGCCGAATCGGACGACGCCGAAATGAAGCAGATGGCGCACGACGAAGAGCATGCGCTCGAAACACGCCGCGAAACGGTGGAGCGTGAGTTACGCTTCCTTCTCCTGCCGAAGGATCCGAACGACGACAAGAACGTGATCGTCGAAATCCGCGCCGGGACCGGCGGCGACGAAGCCTCGCTCTTCGCCGGCGAGCTTTTCCGAATGTACTCGCGCTACGCTGAATCGCAGGGCTGGAAAGTGGAAGTGCTCGAAAGCTCGGCCTCGTCCATCGGCGGCATGAAGGAAATTGTCGCCGCGATTCAAGGGAACAAAGTCTATTCGAAGCTGAAATATGAAAGCGGCGTGCACCGCGTGCAGCGCGTGCCCGCCACCGAGCAGCAAGGCCGCATTCACACGTCCGCCGCCACCGTCGCCGTGCTGCCCGAAGCGGATGAAATCGACATCAAGATCGAGCCGAAAGATCTCCGCATCGACACGTTTTGCTCTTCGGGTCCCGGCGGGCAGTCGGTGAACACGACCTATTCGGCCGTGCGCATCACGCATATTCCGTCTGGCCTCGTGGTTTCGCAGCAGGACGAAAAATCGCAGATCAAAAATCGCGCGAAGGGCATGCGCGTCCTCCGCGCCCGGCTCTATGAAATGGAGCAGGCCAAGCAGCACGAAGCGATTGCAGCGGAGCGCCGCGGCCAGATCAAGACCGGCGACCGCTCGGAAAAAATCCGCACCTACAATTTCCCGCAAAACCGCGTGAGCGATCATCGCATCGGTTTGACTCTTCACCAGCTCGATCAGGTGATCGAAGGCAAGCTCGGCCCGCTCGTGGACGCGCTTTCCGCGCATTATGAATCCGAGCGCCTGAAGCAGGAACTCGTCGAGGCATAATTATCGGTGCATTTGTAGGGCGCTGATTTCAGCGCCCCATTTACCAAGCTCGCAAATCATGTCTCACGCCCCAAACATCAAACCGCAATCAATGGATATCCGCGCCGCGCTGAAAGAAGCGATGGCGCGGCTGCGCGCGGCAGAAATCGCTTCGCACACGCTCGCCGCGGAACTTCTCCTGATGCACACGCTCGGGCACGACCGCACATGGCTTTACACGCATCCGGAGGAGGCGCTCGATTCAGCCGCCGCCGAAAAATATTTCGCGCTCGTAGCCCGGCGTGCCGCGGGCGAGCCGGTGCAGTACCTCACCGGAAAGCAGGAATTCTGGGGCCTCGAATTTGAAGTCACGCCTGCGGTGCTAATCCCGCGCCCGGAGTCCGAGCATGTTATCGAAGTCGCTCTCGAGCGGCTCGGTCCGCTCGCCTTTAAGCATAATCCGAAAACCGATCTCGATAACGCGCCGCTGCGAGTAGCCGATGTCGGCACGGGCTCGGGCTGTCTCGCGGTTGCCCTTGCGCGAGAACTGCCCCACGCGGAAGTTTTCGCGACGGATATCTCGGCAACTGCACTCGAAGTCGCTCGACGCAATGCTGCCCGCCACGGCGTTGCCGATCGTATTCATTTCCTCGAGGCAAACTTGTTGGAAGGGATCGCCCACTCGCCGCTTCTTTTTGATTTGATCGTCAGCAACCCGCCTTATGTCGCAAGCAACGAAGCCGCCGAATTGCCCCGCGAAGTTCGCGACCACGAACCGCATTCAGCCCTCTTCGGCGGCCCGACGGGCGTCGAAATCTACGCGCGGCTCGTCGACCAAGCAGGGGAGCTGCTTCGCAGCGGCGGGATACTCGTGCTCGAACTCGGCCACGACTCAGCCGAACACGTCCGCTCGATCTTCGATGCAGACCTCCGTTGGATGAATGTGGCCATCACGATCGACCTCGCCGGCATTCCCCGCGTCCTCGCCGCCGAACGAATCGCCTAACCATATCCACACACACTGCTTCATTAGCCTCTTGCCTTCCTCGTTGTATAGTTAGCGGCAAAGCCGCCGATGCCAAAGATCGCCCAATTCCGCGCCAAGCACGATGCGAGCGCCGCACCATCCGCCGAATCCGCTGCGTCGATTCTTCACGTTGATATGGACGCGTTCTTTGTCTCGGTCGAGCTGCTGGCGCGGCCCGAACTGCGCGGCTTTCCTGTTGTTGTCGGCGGTCAGCGCGACCAGCGCGGCGTGGTTTCCTCGGCAAGTTATGAAGCGCGCCGCTTTGGAATTCATTCGGCGATGCCGCTGCGCACGGCCGCCAAGCTATGCCCGCAGGCGGTCTTTCTCGATGGCAATCACGGTCTCTACGGGCAATGGAGCGACCGAATCGCCGCCATCCTCGGAAAATATTCACCCGTCGTCGAGATGGCTTCGATCGACGAGGCCTACCTGGATCTCGCCGGCACCGAACGATTGCACGGCCCTCCACTCGCCGCGGCCCACAAGCTTCTTCGCGAAATTACGGTGACGACGAATCTGCCGTGCTCGGGCGGCCTCGCTGCGACGCGCCTCGTCGCAAAAATTGCGAGCGAACAAGCGAAGCCGCGGGGGCTTGTGTGGATCGCGCCGGGCAGCGAAGCAACGTTTCTCGCGCCGCTTTCCGTGCGAAGGATTCCCGGAATCGGGCGCGTAACCGAATCGGGATTGAACAGCCTCGGCATCGAAACCGTCGGGCAATTGCAGCAGATTTCGCTCGAACGACTGCGAGAAGTGTTCGGCCAATGGGGCACGGCGCTCCATCGGAAAGCGCGCGGAATCGACTCGTATGAATTTTTCGTGGATGCCGAGCCGAAATCGCTCTCGCACAATCAGACATTCGGCCAAGATACAAACGACCGCGCCCTGCTTGAAGCGACGCTCAGCTATCTATCGCAAAAAGCGGCGAAGCGGCTTCGCGACGCGGGACTTCACGCGCGCACGGTATCGCTCACGCTTCGGTATGCTGACTTCACCACAATCACGCGGAGCCAGACGCTGAAGAATTCCTCCGACCTCGACGCGATCTTTCTTGGCGCGATTCGAGAGCTTTTTTCTCACGCCTGGGACGGCGCTGCAATGCTGCGGCTCGTCGGAGTGGAGCTTTCGTCTTTTTCCGCCAGCTCGGGACAGCTCGAACTGCTCGATCCCGGCCGACGCGAAAAACTTGAGCGCCTCGCTCGCGCCACGGACCGATTGCGCGACCGCTTCGGCTTCTCGAAAATTCAATTCGGCGGCTCGCTCTCGATTCGCGAGGATCGCGACTGATGCGCAGCGCCCGGCGATTTCACCGCTTCCCGCGGTGTGTCCTATAATTGCGATCCCTATGTCCTCTACTCCCAATCCGGCAATGCGCAAACGAAACCGCGGCATTCGCGATTACTGGACTCGTGTGACCGAAGGGTTCGAGCTCAGCCAGCTGTGGGGCCAGTTCAAGTCCGAAGCGCAGGCAGGTTACGGCCTTTATTCGAAGGACGTGGATTGGGACTCGATCAAGCGCGAGGAAAAGAAATGGAAGCGGCCATTCCTTGCGGCCTGGGCGCTGTTTCAAGCGTTGTTAATGAAGCTGTCGCCGGCGCGCCGCGTGCTTTTGATTGTGGCCGTTGTTTTCATGATCATCACGCCGGATATCCATTGGTCGAATGGCAACCTCGATCTCAGGGGCCTCAGCGCGTTTATCCTGTTTGTCTTGCTGGCGCTCGAGCTGGCGGATCGCGTGACGATGAAACGCGACCTGGAAATCGCGCGCGAAATTCAGCAATGGCTGGTACCCGACCATCCGCCGAAAATTCCGGGCATGGACATTGCATTCGCTACGCGCCCGCAGAACACGGTTGCGGGAGACTATTACGACGCATTTCTTCGAACGAATCCGGCCGGAGAAGGCGACCCTCATCGTCTGATTATTGCTGTGGCGGATGTGGCCGGCAAAAGCGTCCCCGCGGCTCTGCTGATGGCCACATTTCAGGCCAGCCTCCAGGCGCTTGCAGCTTCGCCGAGTTCGCTGGACGATATGGTTGTCGGCCTCGATCGCTACACCCGTGCGCACAGCCTGGAGGGCCGTCGGTTTACGACGGCATTCCTGGCGGAAATCAATCCGGAAACACGTGAGATGGTCTATGTGAATGCGGGGCACAACAATCCGATCCTTCGCCGTGCCGGCGGCCGGATCGAACGGCTTTCGGTCGGCGGTCCGCCGCTTGGCCTGCCGCTTTTCACCGACGCCGAAAATTCCTTTCCCTCCGAGCGTGTGCAACTTCAATCGGGCGATTTGCTTTTCATTTTTACGGACGGCGTCGTGGAAGCCGTCAATGAATCGGGCGAAGAATTTGGCGAGACGCGGCTCGTTCCAAGTATCGAGACCGCGCCTCCGGTAAGCGCGGCTGAAATCCTGCAACGCGTCATGAACGAAGTGAACACGTTTGTCGGCTACGCCCGCCAGCACGACGACATCACGTGTCTCGTGCTGCGAGTCGCCCCCTGAAATCCATGAGCGCCCGCGCACTTGCTGAAAAAATCTGCCGCACGCTTCGCGACGCAGGCCACCAGGCCTACTTCGTTGGCGGGTGTGTGCGCGACATTCTCTTGAAGCGCGAACCGGCCGATTACGACGTTTCAACCGATGCAACGCCCGATCGCGTCCAGGATCTCTTTCCGCGCAGCCTAGCTGTGGGCGCGCAATTCGGCGTCATCGTTGTTACCGACGGAGACGATCAAGTGGAAGTTGCGACGTTTCGCTCCGACATCGGCTATTCGGACGGCCGCCATCCTGATCGCGTCGTCTTTTCCGCTTCCGCCGAGGAAGACGTTCAGCGCCGCGATTTCACGATTAACGCGCTGCTAATCGATCCGCGATCGGATGAGGTGCTCGATTTTGTCGGGGGTCGCGCGGATTTACATGCAGGAATTATCCGCGCGATTGGTGATGCTCGCGAGCGGTTTCGCGAAGACAAATTACGGATGATTCGTGCGGTGCGCTTTGCCGCGCGCTTTGGATATGCAATTCAGAGCGCCACGTTCGGCGCGATTCAGAAGCTTGCACCCGATATCGTGCAAGTCTCCGCCGAACGCATTCGCGAGGAACTGACGAAACTTCTCACCGAAGGCCGGGCCCATCGCGGCTTCGAATTGCTCGACGAATCGCGGCTGCTTGGTGAACTGCTTCCCGAAGTGTCGCAGATGAAAGGAGTCGAGCAGCCCGCGCAATTTCATCCCGAAGGCGATGTGTGGACGCACACGCTCCTGATGCTTCAACAGTTGAACGCCGGGTGTTCGACGACTCTCGCCTGGGGAGTCCTGCTTCACGACGTGGGAAAGCCGCCCACATTTACGCCGGCAAATGGTCCCGGAGGACGGATTCGCTTTGACCAGCATGTCGAGGTGGGCACGCGCATGGCGGAAGAAATCTGTCGTCGGCTGCGCTTTTCGAATGAAGACACGGAACAAGTCGCCGCGCTCGTTGCAAACCACCTTCGATTCAAAGATGTCGCGCAGATGCGTCAGTCCACACTCAAGCGCTTCGTCCGGCTCAATCGGTTCGAAGAACACCTCGAACTCCATCGCCTCGACTGTCTCTCAAGCCATCGCAATCTCGACGGTTACGAATTCGTCCGCCGCTTCCTCGCGGAGACTCCGCCGACCGAGGTCCACCCCCCACGCCTGCTGACGGGCGATGACTTGAAAGCCATGGGATTCAGCCCAGGGCCGGCCTTCAAAGAGATACTGGAGGCGGTCGAAGACGCTCAGTTGAATGGCAAGATTCATACTCCAGAAGAGGCACATCGTTTCGTCAAAGAGACGTACACTTCATCCGAAAATACATAGTAAGTAACCTAGAATCAGCATCGAAGCGAATGGTGGCGTTGTTTCTGTTACTTCGCAGCCGGGCGCTTGCTTTCGATATATGAGTGTATTACACTAAGCAGGACTTATAGTCGGATGCTTAAATCTAGCAATCCTTTTGTGTTTCATTGCATCTAAGTTGCAAGGCGGCCGATAAGGTGTCTTACGGCGTCGTTTCGTTTTTGGGCCCGAAGGGGGACAAAGTGAGTAAATCAACCAAGCAGACCCCGCAAGAGGTTGCCGTACTTCCCGTGCGCGACACGGTCCTGTTTCCGGGCGCGGTGATGCCGCTGCCGGTGGGCCGGGAAAGCTCGCTCGCGCTGCTCAATTCGCTCGAAGGAGATGAAAAGCTTCTCGGGGTCGTCGCGCAGCTCGATCCGCGCGTCGAGAACCCGACGGGCACCGACCTTCACAATGTGGGCACACTGGCAAAGGTCCACAAGATGGTGCGCATGCCCAACGGAAATATCGTTGCCTTCTTAGAGGGCCTGCATCGGATCCGCGTCGTGGAAGTGTTGGGCCTGAAGCCATTTTTGCGCGCGCGCATCGAGGAGCAGCTGGATCTGGAAAACCAGCGGGACGCGGAATTGACGGCGCTCGAGCGCAACGTGCAGGAATTGTTCCGCGACGTTGTGGCGCGCTCGCCGCAACTCTCCGACGACCTTCAACACGAAGTAATGGGTATCGATTCGCCCGGGCGTCTCGCGGATTTTGTCGCTTCGACCCTTCCGTCGCTCAATACGATGGTCCGCCAGGAACTCCTCGAAACCTTTAGCGTTCGTAGGCGGCTCGAGACGTTGATCAACGAGCTCTCGAAAGAGAAGGAAGTGCTCGAACTGCGCAACAAGATTCATGAGCAGGTGCAGGAGCAAGTGGGTCAGAGCCAGCGCGAATTCCTCCTGCGCGAGCAGATGAAGGCAATTCAGAAGGAACTCGGTGAATCCGACGATGGGCAGACGGAAGTGGAAGAGATGCGCAAGAAGGTCGATGAGTCGGGAATGTCCGCCGAGGCAAAGAAGGAATGCGAGCGCGAATTGAAGCGGCTTGCGAAGATGACGCCTGCGTCGGCTGAATATATGGTCGCGCGAACATATCTCGAATGGATGACTTCGGTGCCCTGGAACAAGACGTCGGGCTCCGAGGAAATCGATATCGCGAGAGCGCAGGAAATTCTCGACGAGGATCACTACGATCTCGAGAAGGTAAAAGAACGCATCCTCGATTATCTTGCGGTGAAGAAACTGCAGCCCGGAATGAAGGGGCCGATTCTGTGCTTCGTCGGGCCGCCGGGAGTCGGCAAGACTTCACTCGGGAAATCCATCGCGCGAGCTATGGGGCGCAAGTTCGTGCGTATCTCGCTTGGCGGGATGCACGATGAAGCAGAGATCCGGGGGCACCGGCGAACGTACATCGGAGCGTTGCCGGGCCAGATCATTCAAGGAATGCGCCGCGCCGAGACGCTCGATCCGGTTTTCATGCTGGACGAGGTTGACAAACTCGGCCGTGACTTCCGCGGGGATCCAGCAGCCGCGTTGATGGAAGTGCTCGATCCGGAACAGAATGCGACGTTCCGCGATCACTATCTCGATGTGCCCTTCGACCTCTCGAAGGTTCTGTTCGTCGCGACCGCGAACTGGATGGATCCTATCCCGGAGCCGCTGCGCGATCGCATGGAGATCCTCGAGCTCGCCGGCTACACCGAGGAGGAGAAGGTGCACATCGCGAAGAAATTTCTGATTCCGCGGCAGACCAAGGAACACGGGCTCGTGCTGGGCGAACAGATTGAGTTCCCGGATGACGGGCTGCACTTCCTGATCAGCCATTACACGAGAGAGGCCGGGGTGCGAAATCTCGAGCGCGAAATTGCAACGCTCGTGCGCAAGCAGGCCCGCCGTCTCGCCGAGGGCAAGACGGACAAGCTCTCCGTGACCCCCGACGTGATTCGCGAGGCGCTTGGAATCCCGAAAGTGCGGATGGAAAAGGAAGTCGAAGAGCGCGTCAAACAACCAGGCGTTTCGGTTGGGCTGGTGTGGACGCCCGCGGGTGGAGATATCGTATTCATCGAAGCGAGCAAAATGCGCGGCGGGAAGCAGTTCACCATGACCGGCCATCTCGGTGAGGTAATGCAGGAGTCCATGCGCGCCGCGCTGAGCTGGGTGCGGTCGAACTCCGAGCGTTACGGCATCGATCCGAACTTCTTCAGCGAGCAGGACCTGCATATCCACGTTCCCTCGGGCGCGATTCCGAAGGACGGCCCTTCGGCGGGCATCGCGATGGCCACGGCCCTCGTCAGCCTGCTGAGCGGACGCCCAATCCGGCCGCGCGTCGCCATGACAGGAGAGATTTCACTCTCCGGCATCGTGCTGCCGGTCGGCGGGATCAAGGAGAAAGTGCTCGGAGCGAAGCGCGCCGGCATCCGTGAGGTTATTCTCCCTTCGGAGAATGAACCAAACGTGAAGGAGGACTTGCTTCCGCACATGCTGGATGGCATGCAGGTCCACTTCGTACGCACGGTCGAGCAGGCGATCGAAATTGCGCTTGGCAAGTTCGAAAAGCCAATGCGCGCAGTTCCGGTCGCACGGCACGGGGAAGACCAGCAGGTCGCTGGGCCCGTGCATTGAAAAGCGGAGAATCGAAACATGAACCAAGGCCCGGGGCGAAATCCCCGGGCCTTTTTATTTGGCGGCAACAGCCACGTTTCCTGTTGCGGTGAGCGGCGCAATCGCGTACAGGTAGGGATCTTCCGATGTCCTATCGCCCACGAGAACTCGTCGTACGCGCGCGGGAAGCCGCAACACTTTTGCTTACCGCGCTCGACCGCGACGAGATGGTCGAGCAATTCCTCGATATGTACGCCGCCGAGAATCGCCGGCCCGGACGGGCGGACCAACCGTCGCACTACAGCGAGCAGCTCGAAACGATTCGGCGAGAAGCCATCCTCGTCATGGTGCGGCGCGTGGAAGCGGCATTGCCGGCGCGATTGAAAGTGCGCGTCGCTGTGCGCGATACGAGACGCCGCGCAAAACGGAAAAAGGGGAAGAAAGGAACGAAGCAGAGAAAGGCACAGAAGCCGACGCTTGAACTCGCAATTCCTCTGCTCGATCTCTTTCGCGAAGAATTTTTTGTCGCGCTGGGACAGGCTCTCCGCTGGAGCGACGACGATGCTAACGAATTCTGGCGCGACCTGGAGCTTTACGAAAAATTATCAGGGCGCGAGCCGCGCTCCTCTTCAGCCCGCTCGTTCCGTGGCGCCTCTTCCGGTCCTTTTGTGGATCGAACCGCGCTGCTCCTCGATCCTTCACTGATGGAGCAGGCGCGCCGCGCCGCCGGGAGATTTCAGCTCGAGCTCGACTCCGCCGCCGACCGCGTCCTGCGCAAAGTGTTCTCCCAGCGCCGCGAAAACTAGCCGTCGCAGTGGTTGAGGCGCGGACGAGGACATGAAGTTCCTCCAGAAGAATTTGAGCTGGGAAAGGTCCTGAAACTGGATTCACTCCATCGCTTGCAAATCGGACAAGTCAATCGACGACGAAACCCCACAATGGTTCCGTTTTTGTTATTCTCGCGCGGATGTTGCCAGCCTTTTACATCTTTGTCCTGCTGCAAATTGCATTCGGACTTTACTCGCTCTGGGACGGCTTCGCGTGGTTCCAAATGGTCAGACGGCGGCTGGGGTCTCACGCGGGCTTTTATGCGCCGGTAGCCGCGGTGATCTGCCCCTGCAAGGGCAACGAGCCGGGACTCGATGAAAACATCGCGGCGCTGACGCGTTTCGAATATGCAAATTACGAGATCTATTTTTCCCTCGCGACGAGTCTCGACCCTGCGTTGAAAGTCATTGAGCGCGTCAAAGCAACCAGCCAGCGGCCCGTCCACATCGTCATCGCGGGGCCTCCGGAAGACTGCGGTGAGAAAGTGTATAACCTCCGCCGGGCGGTCGAGGCAATCCCCGAAAAATTCGAAGTCCTTGTCTTCACCGATTCTGACGTGCGGTTGCCGCGAGGCTGGCTCGCGAAGCTCGTCGCGCCGCTCCAGGATCCGCGCATCGGTGCCACGACCGCGTACCGCTGGCTCATTCCCAGCGGAAAATTCGGTGCGGGTGGATTTGCCAGCGCCCTGGTTTCCGCGTGGAACGCTGCTATCGCTACGATGCTCGGCCGCCCGAAAGAGAACTTCTGCTGGGGCGGCGGCACAGCCATTCGCCGGAAGACGTTCGATGACGCGCAGGTGTTGGAAGCTTGGAAAGGCGCCGTCAGCGACGATTTCGTCCTAACGCATTCACTCGAGTTGGCCCAAAAACCCATCGTTTTTTGTCCCGAATGCCTCGCCGCGACGCTGCATCCTTGGACGGGCGCCGACCTCCTCGAATTCACAAATCGGCAAATCCTGATCACGCGCGTCTATTCGCCCCGCCGTTGGATGATTGGTGCGCTCGCGCACACCGGCTATTCGCTTACGCTTCTGTTCGCAGGGATTGCGGTATTGTCCGAAATGATAGACGGCGACCCGTGGGTGCAATTGGCGCTCGTCGCAATCGCCATCCCTTTGCTCGCAGCGATGAAAGGAGCGATCCGCTCGCTGGCCGTAAGCGAGTTGCTGCCGGAGTGGCGCGGCAAGCTCCAAGAGTGGAACTGGGTTTACAGCGTGTTCGCGCCGATTGTTCCGTTCCTGTATTCGTGGAATTTCATCATGTCGCTGGTGACGAGGCGCATTCGCTGGCGCGGCATTCGCTACGAGCTGATTTCGCCGACCACGACTCGCATCCTTAAGCGCTAAATTGCGGGCGCTTTCGGATTTTCCGAGTGCGCCGTAAACGCGCGCTCGGTGCGGCAAAGCAGAAACGCTGTTGCCGCTCCCGCCGGAATCGCCAGCCACCATCCCGCTTCC
This sequence comes from Candidatus Acidiferrales bacterium, assembly GCA_049592615.1. Lineage (GTDB taxonomy): Bacteria > Acidobacteriota > Terriglobia > Acidiferrales > UBA7541 > Palsa-295. The sequence goes on along the minus strand of JBAWGF010000182.1, from coordinate 4,621 downwards.
AAAACAACTTTCGGGCCGAATGTCAGAAGTTCCACGAGCCGCTGTCCCGGATGTTGCGCGACATCCAGACGCCGTCCCCACGCACCAAGGATTGCAACCACTGCCGGCGCGAGGATCGCCCCTCCTACTGCCCAGTGGATTGGAGTTTTGCACTTGAGTGCTGCCATCAAACGCCGCAATAGAAACGCACCGAGGAACGCAGCGAAAGCGCCGCCGATCAGCCCATAAAAATAAAAGAACAGGAATCCAAACGCCGATCGTGCGGACAGTGCACGCAGCGTCGGACCAATCGCGTCTTTGATCCAGATGGCGAGACTCATGAAGAAGCAGCCGAGTGTCCAGGCGGAAAGGTAATAAATCAGGCTGCCGCGGCGCGTCATATGCGGCGCTGGATGTTGGGAAAATCGGTCCACACTTTGACGCCGCAGAAATGCGAACCCTCAGTGCAAATCGGCGTGGAAATTCCAGCGCGGAGATAGCATGGTGGTCCGATGTATTTCGCAAGGTCCGGGAACACCCCGCGCACCTGCTCGACCTCTTCGATCGAAGCCTGGTAAATCTCTTCCTGTGCGTTGAAGCAGGTCCGCATCGTCCACTTGTGCAGCAGGTGCAGCAGCGAGCCGGATTCGATCAGCCGAATCGACTTCGCATTCGGCAGCAGGTAGAGCGCGAATTCGAGCGGGACGCCGCGGTCGAGCAATTCGTTTTTCGCGTTCCAAGCTTCTGCCATCGCATGTTGATAGATTTCCATGGCGCGCGGATTTTCGCGAATCAGCATCGGCGTGATGTAATCGGGCGCGCGAGTATCGGCAAGCGTCAAGAGCGGCCTCGATCCGGGCACCATGCGGTGCCGCTGGTCCTGGCTATCGGCCGTGTGGCTGATTTTTTTTGCGAACGTGAAATTTGCGTGTTGCAATGCACGCATGAGCGGTGCGTGCACTCCGATATTGAGCGTTTCGCGCCGATAAGGATTTTGCGCCGGATTCAGAATCCGGTCGAGCGCTTCAGCGTCAGGACATTCAGCAGCTGTCACTCCCACGACCGCGCGATATGCTTCCGCCATAGCCGGAATCGCGCGCGGAGAGAAATCGATGAGCCGCGATGTCAACCCCGCCAGGCGCGCGTCGAACTCCTCGGAAAACGCTTCGCCGCTGCGCGGCGGCTCGTGCCATTCCGGCGGCTCCTCCATGGGCACGTTGTCGAAGCGATCGAAGAATTGCGAATCCACTTCGCGAACGCGCGCCACCATCTCGCCGATGACGATTCGCGCTTCGCTTGGCGTGTCGCCCGCCGCCTGCATTCGCCACAATCGGTGCAGCACGATCCCGGAAAGCGTGTGCACCATCGTCGTAAACGCCGCGACCGGCAGGACGTAGCGCGCCACTTCGATCGCGCGCTTTTCCGATTGACGTTCCACTTTTTGAACGCGCTTCGGATGCGACATCGTGCTCACGTGCCAGATGTCCGCAAGGATTGCGCGGGCGTTCGGCTCGAGTACCTGCGTCAATTCCCGGTAGTATTCCCACGCGCGCGCCACGGCTTTTTCGTAGGTTGCGCGCTCGGCGGCGCCGAATTTCGCCCCTTCGGGCGGGACGAACGCCTGCGCGCGGTCCAGCCGAACGTAGCGCTGGCTTTGCTGCTCGGAGTTGTAAAACGGATGCGCGTGGAGAAACGACCAAACGAATTGCCGGCTGACGTTTTCGAGGCCAAACTCGAAGTGCGCGTGTTGAAAAACAGTGTGATGTCCGCCGTAGTAAGTGGCCGACCCGATTTTCACGCGCTGTTTGTCTGTGATTTCCTCGGGGCCGATCAAGCGCGGCGCGTAACACGTGCGCGCGGCCGCAATCGCCGAATCGAACGGATGCGCGAAGGAATTCCGCAAAGTGACGCGCGGCGAAGCTGTCTCAATTAACGATCCGGATGAGGCGTCGGGTGAAGGCGACAATTGCGTAGCCATTTTCTCCGGCGCATTGTACACCGCCCGGAGTGATGGATTCACTCCAGGCTTTGTGGAACTCTCACACAAAAACGAAACCCCCAGGCATTGGCCTGGGGGGGGGATTTGCTGCAATTTTTTAGACGCGTTACTTCTTTTTTATGGAGGCCGCTTTGTCGGCGTACTTCTTCTGGAAGCGCTCAACGCGTCCGGCGGTATCGATCAGCTTCTGCTTGCCGGTGAAGAACGGATGGCAATTCGAGCAGATTTCCACGCGGATCAATTCGCCCTTGAATGTCGAGCGAGTGTCAAACGTGTTCCCGCAGGCGCAGTGCACCTTCACAGAATGATAATCGGGGTGAATTCCTTCTTTCATGGAAGACTCCTGTCAGCAAGCCGGTCTGCGCGATTGAATCAAGCGGTAAAGCACAGTCGCGTCGCTAGGCTCGCGAAGAGACGTAAATCATAGCGCGGAATGACGGTATTTGCCAGCGCCGGTGATTGCGCTCCAAGCATAAGATGCGCTTTGGGGGAAACGGATGCAGGCGGGATGGCTGAAAGCGAAAGCTAGGAAACGAACGCGCAGCCGATGCGCGTACGCCCGCCCTCGAGGCGCTGCGTATAGGCAATCTTGAGGCTCACGCGGACGGGGGGCAGTATCGGCACATGAAGGACCGCATTGAACTGGCCCGGAATTTCTTCGGGTCTTTCCAGCAGGAGCGCAACTCCGCCATAACTCAAATCAACCACCGTCGCTGATTTCTGGCCCGCTTCGGTAAGGATCGCGTTCGCCTTCGTTCCAGCGAGCGAGACTCGCTCCCACTTGCGCTTTTCACCATAGGTCACGGGTCGCGGTACAGCACTGGTTGCGGGCGGCGGTATCGGAGGTGCGGTGACACGGAGAGGCTGCGGGGGGGCCACCTCGTATGCGGGAACATCCTCACGCTTCGTCGGAGGCACTTCGCGAATCGGTTGTGGTTCGAGAGGAATGACGCGCGTCGCGGGCCGCCCCGATGTCTTCAAGGCATAGAGGCGTTCATCGGCCAGCCCCATCAAGACACTCTTCTGATCGCCATCCTGAGGATGAACGGCGACACCGAAATCAAGCGTCAAACCAACGTTGAGTTTGAATGGCTTTACTTCGTTCTCATACCGCGCCCGGAGACGAGTGCACAGGATGTTGGCCTGTTCGGGATCGGTTTGCGGGAGAAGAAGCGCAAACTCGTCGCCTCCGATTCGAAACGCAAAATCAGCAGCGCGAAGCGTTTTCCGCAAAGTGGACGCAGCGAGCTGCAGGACGTGATCGCCTTGCAGGTGGCCATGGCGGTCGTTCACCTCTTTGAGCTTGTGCAAATCGATGATCACAACAGCAAGGTATTGCCCGTAGCGTTTAGCGCGATTCAACTCCTTGTCGCAATACTCGTCGAACAACCTGCGATTATAGAGACCCGTCAGCGCGTCCGTCGCCGCGTTGATCTGGAGCTTTTTGAAATCGTCGTACTCGACAAGGATCGGGACGCGCAGGAAATTCGTTGATGAGAGCACGTCCACCATCGCCGTCTTCATGGAGATTCGCTTGCCCGTGCCTTCAGTGAGTTCTCCCCGGCGTTCCAGGATTCGATGCCAATACTCATTGCTCTGCGCTTCCGTCAAATCGATCTGCGCAATGTTGTGGAAGAATTGCTTTAGGAACTGCCCGCGGACAGATTCATCTACGCCTTCAAGCGTCTCGATCAACAGATCGAGGAAGGACTCCTCTGCTGAAGGCTGCGGCTGTGAAGGTTCGCCGGACTGGGGCATCAATGGATTCCGAATTCGCTTTTCTCTATCCCAAGAATAGAGCGCGCGGGGGCATGAATCTTACAGCAACGGACAGTCCAATCCCAGACGAGAGTTTTTTCAAGTAGTCGTTCGTAAGTTGCTGCGAATAGGAAAATTAGATCATGTGAACCTAAGTGGGATCATGAATCTGGAGTAATGGCCTTGTAAGGGTGAAAAGGATTCCACATTTTCGCCGTGCTCTTGGAGGTTCAGTACAACCACTACTAGGGGAGGGCCTTAACCGATCGGTTTGAGAAATTCAACGCCCACCAGGTGGACATCACCCGCCTCTTGCTGTCGCTTAACCCGGGCCTGTATTGGAGGCATGCCGGCAGGGACCAAAGCAGAGGATGTAATCGAAGGGGCCGGGATCGTCAAAGTAACCACTTCATTCACAGCCAATGGCCGTGGGCTGGTCAGAAACGCCCCTATGGCACTGATATCTAATGTCTTGGCCAATTCTAGGAATTGTTCTCCGTAGGTGTCCTTCCCCCGGATGAACAATGGGACTTGTAGATGAATACGCTGAAAACGCCTTCGCTCGTCATAGAGAGGCGTCATCCCAAGCCTTTGATGGACAGCATTTTCTCGCACGCCCGTCAGTACCCCAGTTATAGTACTTACTTGAACCGCAATTTCAGGGCAAGTCTTTGTTCGCAAATCACATTTATTTAAAGCTCTTCTTTTTAGATACTTGCCTCGTGTGCCGGGGAACACAGGCTTATACAATTTTACCGAATGTGCAAAATTACTCCCGAGCTTTTCATCTAATGTGCAAAGTAGGACGCATTTACCATTGACACTAATTGTGCCCTTTGCGAGCATACGTTTCCTCAGGCGCATCCCCTATTTGCCGGCTCGCGC
>JBAWGF010000181.1:0-13645 GCA_049592615.1 Candidatus Acidiferrales bacterium | reverse complement strand
CTGTAGCGCCATGCGCCTGCGATAGTCTCAATCCCGGTTGGGCTGCTTGCGGAGCGGCCCAAGCGCTGCCCGTGGGCCAAAGGACGGCCAAAATCGAAACGAGTACTACAACTGCGAATAGCGAAACTCGTGGCTTGCGCATGTGGAGACTCCTCATCAGGGGCAAACCTGATTCCTGCGGAACTAGTCCGGCATTTTTCACATCCAATGCCGTGGCGTCAAGGAAAAAGTTTTCATTCCCATTGAAAATACAGGGCTTGTCCAATATGATTCAGACCTTTTCTCAATACCTGCATGCAACCTTCCAAAGGCGAGTCAAACCCGGCGCCGTCAGGGGAGGCTTCGCGCCTCCGCCAAATCGGCTTCCTTCCCCTGCTCGCACTTTTCTATGGATACACGGCCGGCGGACCCTTCGGCTACGAGGAAATATTTCATGGTTCCGGGCCGGGCATGGCGCTTGTTTTTCTCGCCTTCGTCCCGTTTTTCTGGAGCATTCCCATTTCTTTCGCGGCCGCGGAATTGAACGGGATTCTTCCGGTTCAGGGCGGCTTCTATCGTTGGAGTCGCGCGGCATTCGGGGATTTCTGGGGTTTCCAATGCGGCTGGTGGAATTGGACCGGGACGTTTCTTTTGAACAGTCTCTACGGCGTGCTGTTGATGGATTACCTAGGTGACTATATTCCCTGGCTGACGGGATATCCCAAGTGGGCGGGCGCTTGCCTTGTGTTGTGCCTGCTCGCGTGGTTGAACGCGCGCGGAATTCAAGTTGCCGGCTGGCTTTCGATCGCCCTGCTAGTCATTGTTCTGATTCCCGTGGCGTGGCTGTGTCTCGTTGCGCTTTTCCACTGGCGCTACAACCCCGTGATGCCGTTTGTGCCGCCCGGCAAACCGTTTGGAAGTGTTTTCGGGAAAGGGCTCGCGCTGGCGATGTGGAATTACGCGGGGTACGAGCAACTATCGAGCGTGACCGGTGAAATGAAAAATCCGCAAAAAACTTTCGTGCGCATCCTCGCGTGGAACACGCCGATGAACATTCTCACGTACATTGTGCCGACTACGCTCGCGCTGGCGGTCCTCGGAAACTGGCAGGAGTGGGAAACCGGCTACATCGTCACGGCAGCTCGAAACATTGGCGGCGAAGCGCTCGGCGCGGCGATGCTCGTTGCGTCGCTGATCGGAACGCTTTCGCTTTCGAACAGCACGATTCTTTACACGACGCGAATTCCAGCGACGATGGCGGAGGATGGTTATCTTCCTGCGTGGCTCGGAAAAATTCACCCACGCTTCGGCACACCCGCGCGCGCCATCGCCGTTTCCACCGTGGTGTATTGCATTCTCGCGAAGTATCCGGTGGAAGATCTCGTCAACATCTACATCTGGACGCGCATCGCCACGACGCTGCTCACCCTGCTTGCCGCGTGGCAGATGCGCCGCAAATCGCCGGACGCGAAGCGAAGCTTCCGAATTCCCGGCGGCGCCGCTGGCATGGCTTACATTTTGATTTTTCCGGCGATTCTGTGCGCGATGAAGGTCTATTACAGCGAGCCGCTTGTCCTGCATTGGGCGCCGCTGCTGATCGCATCCGGCCCCATCGCCTACGCGATTTTGCGCTGGGGATTCGGAATGAAGCCCGCGCCGCTGTCGCACTGAAGCAAGTTATTTCGTCGCGCCGATTTTTTCCGAAACAGTTTTCGCTTGAAGGAAAAGCAGCAAATAATCCTGCCCGCCTGATTTTGAATCCGTCCCCGACATGTTGAATCCGCCGAAGGGGTGCGCCCCCACCATCGCGCCGGTGCACTTGCGATTCATGTACAGATTTCCGACGTGGAATTCCTCGGCGGCGCGCTCGATTTTTTTCGGATTCTGCGAATAGACTGCGCCGGTAAGGCCGAATTCCGTGTCGTTGGCCATCGCCAGCGCTTCGTCGAAATTTTTCGCTTTCGTCACCGCGAGGACGGGGCCAAAAATCTCTTCCTGAAAAATCCGCGCCTTCGGACCGACGTCCGCGATCACGGTTGGCTCGACGAAGTAGCCGTCGCCGCCCGTATGTTTGCCGCCGGTGAGCAAGCGTCCTTCTTTTTTGCCCGCTTCGATGTAATCGAGAATCGTCTTCATCGCGGCCTTGTTGATGACGGGCCCCATGTAATTCGAAGAATCCTCCACCGGCCCCACCTTGATTTTTTTCACGCGCTCGACGAGCTTCTCGAGAAATTTGTCGTAAATCTTTTCGCTCACAATCGCGCGCGAGCACGCCGAACATTTCTGCCCCTGATATCCGAACGCGGAAACCGCGACGCCTTCCACCGCCGAGTCCAGATCCGCTTCCTCGTCCACGATGATGGCGTCCTTGCCGCCCATTTCGAGCACCGTGCGCTTGATCCACATTTGTCCCGGCTGCTTTTTCGACGACTGCTCGCTGATGCGCAGTCCTGCCTCTTTCGATCCGGTGAAGGCAATGAAGCGCGTCTTCGGATGCATCACCAGCGCTTCGCCGGCCGTGCTGCCCGGCCCGGTGAAAAAGCTGACCACGTCGCGCGGCACTCCCGCTTCGTAGAGAATGTCCACGAAGATCGCGGCAATCGTCGGCGAATCGCTCGACGGTTTCACCACCGCCGTATTGCCGGTCACGATCGCAGCGAGCGTCATGCCACCCATGATCGCGGCCGCGAAATTCCAGGGCGGGATGACCACGCCCACGCCGAGCGGGATGTACCGCAAATAATTTTTCTCGCCGCGCATCGGAGTAAGTTTCTGCGGCCCGCCGAGGCGCATCATTTCGCGCCCGTAGTATTCACAAAAATCAATCAGCTCGGCGATGTCCGCGTCCGCTTCGGGCCACGTCTTTCCGATTTCGTAGCACAGCCACGCGTCGAGCTCGAATCGGCGCTTCCGCAAAATGTCGGCCGTGCGGTACGCACACGCCACGCGCTCTTCGACAGGAACGCGCTTCCAGCGATCGAAGGCGCGATCCGCCGCTTCCACCGCCTGGTTCGCCATCTCGACCGAAGCCTTCTGGAAAATTCCGACGACTTCTTCGGGATGCGACGGATTCGTGGATTTGATTTTTTCCGTCGTCGTGATTTTTTCGCCGCCGATCGTGAGCGGGTACTCACGCCCGACCATGCCCTTCACATGGCGCATCGCGTCTTCCATCGCTTTGCGGTTTTCGGGCTTCGTGAAATCGATGAACGGCTCGTTCTGAAATTCGCCGCGGTGCAGTGTGGTTGCGGGAGAGGTCACGGTCTGAATCCTCCGTCTGGCATTTCAATCCACGCTAGCAGAATGCAAAGGTGAATTGCAATTGCTAGCTTGCTCAAGGAATTGAGGAGACGTGGCGAGTGATCCGTGACAGGTGACCAGTGATCGGTGAACGGTGAATGCTGACTGTGGCAGGGGGAAGTTTCAAAAATTTGCACATTTCCAAACGCCCGGCTATCCACCCGCTTTCAATTGCTTCAACGCCTTCTTAAGTAGCCGTTTTGCAGCTTCCGTCTCGCCTTCCGAGACGCGATCGGATTGGCACACCCTCTTTAGGTACTTGACGGCTTTGCTTGGATTGCGTTCGTTCTGTAGGCAGAGTTTGGCAATCTCCAAATAGCCGCCGTCGTCGCCTAATTCAACAGCTCGTCGAAACCACAACAAGGCACGCCGTGGTTTTTTTTCGTCTCGCCAAATCGTTCCAATGTTGTTGGCTGCGCTCGCCATTCCGCGCCGGTATGCTCGCTTGTACCAGTAAAGGGCCGCTGTTCGATTGCGCCGAGTGCCAAGCCCGCTGTCATAGAAATAACCGACGTTCACTTGCGACCCTTTATCGCCGGCCTTGGCAGCAGCAAGGAAAAGTTGAAAAGCGGATCGTAACTCGCCACGGTCCCACTTTTTGTCGGCGCGGAGGAATAGAGATTTGGCCTTAGATTTCCGAGTTTGCTTCGAAGCGCCCGGTAATTTCGGCATAGGAAACTCTACGTGTACGACCTCTGCGCAGCGACGGAGCGGGGTCAGGGCAACCGGTCAGCCGCTTCAGATCACATGTTTTGGTTTCGCTTAACGCGTATCGGTCACCGCATGATACCACTCGGGCAGTTCACCTCTGAGTGCATTCAGGAATGAGAGTGTGTCGAAGGATGGACATAAATGCGTGCGGAGTTTCGGGAGGCTAGGCCGTGCCCGAGGATGTGCGATGCCAAGGTCGTTCGCCGAGGGCCGCCGCGGCGGATTGGCCACTACGGCCGCGCTTGGTGGATCAGAATTCCTCTTCGTCGGAGTCCCAACGGGAGGGATTCAGTCGAATGTACTCGTGCGCGTTGCCAAAATCACGCTCGTCTCGGAGGATGTGCTCGAAATACCCACGCTGCCAAACCGAAAAGAGCGGCCTCCGCAAAATCCCTCGAACCTGTTTTGTTGTCTCCGCTTTGAACGAGCGCACGAGAGCCGAAATTGACCGCGGCGCGACCACCGCGAACGGTTTTCGTAGGGGCGCAGCATGCTGCGCCCGGCGCAGATGCTTGGCGACATTTTCACCGGGGACCTCGGTTTCCGCGGACCGAACGCGATCCTGAATCCCCACGATCCCATGAAAATGGTTCGGCATCACGATGTGCGTGACGATTTCAACGTTCGTAAAATGATTCGGGATCTCCAGCCAGCATTCGTTTACGATTTTACCGAGGGCGTTCAGCTTCATTTCGCCGAAGATGACTTCCCCGAAAAGGCACTTGTTTTCGTGCCCGCAAATCGTCAGAAAGTATGCGGACGGTTGCGCGTAATCGAAACCCTTCAACCGCACCGAGCGGCGCGACGGCAAGAACGGAAGTTTGCGCATGAGAGTTGCGCGATTGTAACGCCGGTCGGAAGGCGATGAATATTGGCGCGGGGGTGCCAAGCATTTTTGCCGGGCGCAGCATGCTGCGCCCCTACGAGAAACGATCGCATCTCACCGCACTCCACACTAGCGACCCCTTGCGCGCCGCATGATACTATGCTATATAGATAAGCAGTTAGTTAACCCTGCGAGTGAATCGCACCCTAAAAAATTGAATAGGAAGTTGGCAGCAGAAGGCTCGATGTACGTACACGAGCGGGAGGGCGATGTCTGCCTGAGTCATGGCGGACAGCCTTGGAGGGAGAATATGACTTTTTTAATCGTCACTCCGGCGATTAGAACCGATCGCAACCCATTGAAAACACAGGACGGGCACCATGTCTAATCGTCACTCGTTCCGGGGCTCGAAAATCATGCTGTGTGCGCGCCTGCAAAATTCTGGATCGCTCCGCCCCAAAACGCCTCACTCCATTTCTAACCGCAACAAAACTGAATTAGAAATCGCTGCAACTCATTCAAAACAAAGGCGGCACCAAATTCTAACCGCAACAAATGGGGCCGATTTCCAATCTCGCTATCATTACCCCTTCCCCGCTGGCCGACAATGCTCCCCAAGAAACTATCTTTACAGAAATTTTGCGGCGGAAATTCGTGCTGTAAAATCGCATTCCAGGGCTTGGGAATCCTCGAGACACCGATTCGGAGGGTGAAATGAAGAGAGTCGCGCTTATTCTTGGGATGGCGATCGTCGTGTTGGCGGTGGGGGCTGAATCGTTCGGTTGGCGCTCGGCCGCCGCGCCGCAGGCCAAGCAGAAGTCGTCGAAGGAACGAATCCGCCAGGCGTTGCCGCCGCTCGACGGCGATAACCTGACTGTAACACTCCTTGAGGTAACGTATCCGCCGGGCACCGCGTCCGAATCGCATTCGCATTCATGCCCCGTGATCGGTTACGTGATCGAAGGGACGATGAGGTCGCAGGTGAAGGGGCAGGCGGCAAAGATTTACGAGGCGGGAGATTCGTTCTACGAGCCGCCGAATGGAGTTCACGCCATCTCGCGAAACGCCAGCGATACAAAGCCGGCGCGGCTGCTGGCGTATTTTTTGTGCGACAAGGCAGGACCGCTGAGCTCGCCATCCAAGTCGGGGAGCGGCGGCGCGGGAGAATAGATGGCGCGAAAGAGGGAGGTCTCGAATCATGAAAGCGATACGAATGCATTCGAAGGGCGGGCCGGAACTCCTGGTGTATGAGGATGCGCCGAAGCCGGCCCTCGATCCGGGCGACGTGCGCGTGCGAGTGATGGCCTCTGCCATTACGAAAGACGAGTTGACCTGGGATGCGACCTATCAGACGCGCGATGGAAAGCCGCGTCTGCCGACGATTCCCGGACATGAACTTTCCGGCGTCGTCGAGGAAGTGGCTCCCGGTGTGACGGAAGTGAAGCCGGGCGATGCCGTGTATGCGCTCGCCTCGTTCTGGCGCGACGGCAGCGCCGCCGAATTCATTGCGATGCGCGCTGCGTACGTGGCTCCGAAACCGCGCACGCTCGACTTTGTGCAGGCGGCATCGGTTCCTCTCGCGGCGCTCACGGCATGGCAGGCGTTTTTCGATCACGCGACGATTCAAAAAGGGACCCGTGTATTGATTCACGGCGGAGCGGGAGGCGTGGGAGCCTATGCGGTTCAGCTCGCAAGTTGGAAAGGGGCCGAAGTGATCGCAACGGGATCGGCGGCCAGCCACGATTTTCTGGGCGAACTCGGCGCGATGGACGTGATCGACTACTCGAAGGAGCGCTTCGAGAACAAAGCGCTCGATGCCGATGTAGTGCTGGACACGATCGGGGGAGAAACGCTCGAGCGGTCGTGGGGCGTGCTGCGGCGCGGCGGAACCCTCGTAAGCATTGTGGACGATGTTTCGGCTGCGCGAGCGGCGGAATTAAGCGTGAAGGGCGTGTTCTTCATTGTCAAGCCGAATCGAACTCAGCTGATGGAGATTGGGCGATTGTTGGACGACGGCCGGTTGCGCGCGTTTGTTGACAGCGTGTGGCCGATCGAACAAGCGCGCGCGGCGTTCGAGCGCGGGCTTTCCGGCCATGCGCACGGGAAAATTGTATTGCGTGTCGCAGCCGAAGCCGCGGCCAAAGCGTGAGAAGCAATGCCCGACGCGAGCTATGAAGGACGCGCGTAGAGTGCGCGAAATCGGCTGACGGAAGGTTCGTCGGGATCGGCGTATTCTTCGAACAATTCCTGCGTGAGGCCAAGACGCGTGAACGATTGCAATTCGGCGCGAGTCAAAGGCCAGGGCATTTCGCCTTCGGGTTCGGATTCCTCGCGGCCGCGGGCGATGACGACAAAGTGGCCACCGGGGCGAACGAATCGCGCAATTTTTTCGATGGCGCGCGGGCGAAGTGTCGCGGGCAGCACCTGTAGCGTGTAAATCTCAACGACAAAATCAAATTTTTTGCGCCACAAAGGAGGCGGTGCGAGGAGGTCCGCAGCGACGTAGTGGACGAATGATTTCGGGAAGCGTTTGCGCGTCGCGCGGATCGCGGTCTCTGAGATGTCGAAGGCGGTCGTTTGATAGCCCCACGCGGCGAGGAGTTCGGAATCGTCGCCGAGGCCGCTGCCGATCACGAGCGCGGATTTTCCGGCCGCGTCGAGCGGATGCGAGGCCCAGAATTCGACGAGATGAGGATTGGAAACGAAGTCGGCCCATGGGACCGTGTTCTTCCCGGCTTCCGCTTCCTGGTAGAGGCGCTCGAACCAGCCGGTCGCGTCGCCTTTGCGATTCGATTCGGCGGCGAGTTCTCGGGCGCGGGAACGGTCGGGCATGGAAGGAGATTTTAGCGCGATGTATGCGATGCAGCGAACACTAGCGCAAAGCCTTGAGAATCTCGCGGGCGGCGTTCGAGCCGGATGCGCCGGTGAGGCCGTTGCCCGGATGCGTGCCGCTGCCGCAGAGATAAAGTCCTCTGACCGGCGTCGAGTAACGCGCCCATCCGAGAAGCGGCCGCATCGTGAAAAGTTGATCGAGCGCGAGTTCGCCGTGATAGGGATGCCCGCCGGTGAGACCGTAAATTTCTTCGAGATCTTTCGGCGTCAGAATTTGCGCGGCGAGAATTTTTCCGGGCAGATCGGGCGCGTAGGCGGCAAGCGTCTTGATGATCGTGTCGCGAAGCGCGTCGCGCTGCGCGGGCCAATCGCCGGTTTTCAGGCGATACGGCGCGAACTGCATGTAAATCGACATCACGTGCTTTCCCCCGGGAGCGAGGGAGGGATCGGAAATCGACGGAATCGTGATGTCGAGGAAAGGCGCGCGAGAAAACTCGCCGTACTTCGAGGCGTCGAACGCGCGCTCGAGATAATCGATTTCTGGGCCGATGTGAATTCGTCCGGTGAGCGCGGAGTTGCCGTCCGAGGAATGCTTGAGCGAGGCGAACGACGGCAAGGCATCGAGCGCGAGATTCAGTTTTGCTGCGACTCCTTGCGAGCGGTAATGCTGCATCTTCACAACGAAGCTCGGCGGCAGATGGACTGGATCGAGCAAGCCCAGGAATGTTTGGCGCGGATCGGCGCCCGAGACGACTGCGTTCGCGGAAATTTCATCGCCATTCGAAAGCGCAACGCCCGTTGCGGCGCCATTTTTCACCAGAATATTTTTGACGTCTGCGCCCGTCCAGATTTCCGCGCCCGCCTGTTTCGCGGCGGCTGCCATCGCCGCGGTGAGCGCGCCCATGCCTCCACGAGGAAATGCCGAACTCCCGGCGGGATGGGGATCGGTGGCGGAGCGCAGCAGGAGAAGCGCGGTCGAACCGGCGGACCATGGTCCCATCGCGGCGCCGAAAATTCCGCGCGCGGCAATCGCAGCGCGGAGAAGATCGTTTTCGAAAAATTCGGCAACGAAATCCGCGACCGCCATCGGGCCCCAGCGCAGCAGGCGCATCATTTCTTTTTTGCCGAGGCCGCGGATTTTGCGGCCGACCTTGAGCAATTCCCAGATGTCGCCCTTCGATGGTTTTTCGATGACCGGCGGAGTGAGCGTGAGCAACTGCTGCACGATGGCGGAAACGCGCTCGAGCGCTTGCTGAAGCTCAAAATATTTTGCAGCGTCGCTGCGCGACAAATTGTCAATTTGCCGAGCCGAAGCGGCGGGATCGGAATGCAGAACCAGCGCGCGGCCGTCGGGCGATGGCGCGAACAGCCGGACGCTTGGCTCGATCATTTGCAAACCTTGGCGCGCGAGTTGCATGTCGCGGGCGATGGAGGGCAAAAGCGGACCAGCGGAATGCGCAAGCGTGGAGCATCGAAAGCCGGGAGAAAATTCCTCGGTGACCGCAGCGCCGCCGACAACGGCGCGGCGTTCGAGGACGAGTGGTTTGAATCCTTTTTGCGCGAGATAAAACGCGGCGACGAGCGCGTTGTGGCCGCCGCCGAGGATTACGATGTCGCGCTTGGCCGCCACGACTAGTTCTTCCCCGTGTCTTTCAGGATTTCAAGCGCCGCGAGACGTCCCGGTGCGCCCATGATGCCGCCGCCGGGATGCGTCGCGGAGCCGCACATGTAAAGTTTTCGAATCGGCGTCCGGTAGCGCGCCCATCCCGCGACAGGACGCAGGAAGAAGAGTTGTTCGAGCGAAAGCTCACCCTGGAAAATGTTGCCTTCGGTCAAGCCGAAGTTCTGCTCGATATCAAGCGGCGTGAGGACTTGACGGCCCAGAATGATTTTTTTCAGATTGGGCGCGTATTCGGAAATCGTGTCGATCACGGTATCGCCGAATGCATCGCGCTGGTCGTTCCAGCCGGGACCGGGCTTCAGCTTGTACGGCGCGTACTGCACGAAGCAGGACATGATGTGCTTTCCCGGAGGCGCGACCGAGGGATCTGTGAGCGTGGGAATGACAACGTCAATATAAGGGCGGCGCGAAAATTCGCCGTACTTTGCCTGGTCGTACGCACGCTCCATGTAATCGGTTGAGGGCGAGATGGACATCGCGCCGCGAAGATGGCGACCTGTGCCAGGGAGGCAGGTGAATTCCGGCAGAGCGTCGAGCGCGAGATTTACTTTTCCCGAAGAGCCGCGATATTTATAGCGGCGCACTTCCTCGAGAAAATCTCCCGGCAATTCTTTCGATTCGATGAATTTTAGAAACGTGAGATTCGGATCCACGCTCGAGGAAATTACATTGGCATAAATTTCTTCGCCGCTTTCGAGGACGACGCCCTGCGCCGTGCCGTTTTTCAAGATGATGCGCGCGACGGGCGCCTCGATGCGAATTTCCGCGCCCGCCTCGCGGGCCGCATCGCCGATGGCGTTGGAAATGGCGCCGGTGCCGCCGCGGCTGAAACCCCAGGAACGGAACGCGCCGTCGATTTCTCCCATGTAGTGATGGAGCAAAACGTACGCGGTGCCGGGCGAGCGAATGCCGAGGAACGTGCCGATGATTCCCGAAGCGGACATCGTCGCTTTCAAAACGTCGGTCTCAAACCACTGATCGAGAAAATCCGCCGCGCTCATGGTCATGAGCTGGACGAGGTTGTACTTGTCGTCCGCGGCGAGAGTCTGAAATCGTTTTCCAAGAAACGCGAGCTTTTTCAAATCGCGCGGGTCGAGTGAAGTCGGGTCGGGCGGAATCATGCCGAGGATTGGCTTCACGAAACGGCACATTGCGACCATGGATTTGCCGAATTCTTCATAGGCCTCGGCGTCGAGCTTCGAATGACGCTCGAGTTCGCGGCGCGTCTTCGCGTGGTCGTTCACGCGCCAGAGAAAATTTCCATCCGGCATCGGCGTGAATGTGCCGTCGAGTGGAAGGATGTCGAGACCATGGCGCGGGAGGTCGAGGTCGCGAATAATTTCCGGCCGCAAGAGCGAAACAACGTAGGAACAGACTGAGAACTTAAAACCGGGAATAATTTCTTCGGTGACGGCAGCGCCGCCGAGAACGTACCGGCGCTCGAGAACGAGAACTTTCTTACCGGCGCGAGCGAGACACGCCGCGTTCACGAGGCCATTGTGGCCGCCGCCGATAACGATCGCGTCATATCGCTTTGCCATTCGAATGATCTGTGACGATTGTGCGCAATTCGCGCGCGCCATGCGAGCCGCAGCATTCTACAGGCACGTGCGCGGAGCCACAAGAACGAAGCACGCGTTTACCTTGCGAGACGCGCAAGGCGCACACTATAATCCGCACGCCTACGCATTTGAAATTGGTTCGAAACACGGGAGCGACTGTGCCGATTGGAACCGCGGTTCACGAAAAAACGTTGAAGCTGTGCGAAAGCCTGAACTATCGCGAATGGTCGGGCTATTACGCTGTGAGCGTTTACGAGACGCACCACGAACACGAATACAACGCGATTCGCAACGCCGCTGCGCTCATCGACGTCACGCCGCTGTTTAAATACCGCGTCAGCGGCAAAGACGCGACGAAATTCGTGAACCGGGTGATTACGCGCGACATAAACAAGATTGCGGCGGGCCAGGTGATTTATTGTTGCTGGTGCGACGAGCAGGGCAAAGTGATTGACGACGGCACGATCTCGCGGCTCGGCGAGAATCTTTATCGGTGGACCGCGGCCGATCCGAGCATGCGATGGTTTCACCAGAATGCGCTCGGGCTCGACCTAAAAATCGAAGACATCTCGGACCAGCTTGCGGCACTCGCGGTGCAGGGGCCGACGTCGGGACGGCTGCTCCAGCAGGCTTCCGATGCCGACATCACGAACTTGAAATACTTCCGATTGACGCACGGAAAAATCGGCGGGGTGGAAGTGGATATTTCTCGCACGGGATACACGGGCGATCTGGGTTACGAAATCTGGATACCCTGGAAAGACGCGCCAAAAGTTTGGGACGCGCTTTTCGAACGCGGGCGGCAATTCGACCTCCACGCGGCGGGAATGCTGGCGCTCGACGTGGCGCGGATCGAGGCCGGGCTAATCCTGATCGAGGTGGATTATTTTTCGAGCAAGAAAGCACTGATCGAGTCGCAGAAATATTCGCCGTACGAAATCGGACTCGGACGGCTTGTGGATTTGAAGAAAGAGTACTTCATCGGACACGCCGCGCTCGAAGAGGAAAGCCGGCGCGGACCGAAGCGGCTGCTGATGGGACTCGACGTCAACTGGGACGACGTCGAGCGGGTGTACGACGCAATCGGACTTGCGCCGCAGGTAGCGAGCACGGCTTCGCGCGTTGCGGTTCCCGTTTATCGCGGCGGATTGCAGGTGGGCAAGGCGACTTCCACGACGTGGTCGCCATCGCTGAAGAAGATGATCGCGCTCGCAAGTCTCAACCGCGAGCACGCTGCACCCGGCACGGAGCTTCAAATGGAACTGACGGTAGAGGCAGTGCGTCACAAAGTGAGGGCCACGACGAGGGAGCTGCCGTTCTTCAACCCGCCACGAAAGACGGCGACACCGATCGCATAGCGGGCGGGCGCCAACGCACGAGATTCAGCACTTTTCTGCGGCCCTGGGCGTGGGCGGCGGAAAAACCATCTAACAATTTTTTCTTTGCGAACTCAAAGGGGGGAAAGAATGTCGCAGGTCATTCGGAAGTATGGCTCCCGGCTCTCGATTTCGGCCGCCATGATTGTTTTCGCGTGCGCCACATTGCACGCGCAAACGCCCAAGCAGGCAGCGCCGATTCGGCTGATCGTGGACGCATCGCAAGCGCCGCAAAAAATCCTGCACACGCACATGCAGATTCCCGCGCAGGCGGGGCCGCTCACGCTCCTCTACCCAAAATGGATTCCGGGCGAACACATGCCCGACGGACCGATTATCGAGGTCGTCGGGTTGAAATTCAGCGCCGGAGGAAAGACGATTCCTTGGCGGCGGGATCTGGTGAACATGTTCGCATTCCATCTCACCGTCCCGCGCGGGGCAACCTCGATTGAAGCGGATTTTGATTTTCTGCTTTCTGCTGCCGCCTCCGGATTTTCCGCAGGCGCGTCGGCGACGGCGTCGCTCGACGTATTGAGCTGGAACCAGGTACTGCTCTATCCGCAGGGGTACGCCGCGAGCGACCTGACGTATGTGCCGAGCCTGCGTTTGCCAGCCGGATGGAAATTCGGGACGGCGCTGCCCGGCGCGAGGCAGACGGGCGACATCGTTGACTTCGATCCGGTAGCTCTCACTACACTCGTTGATTCGCCGGTGATTTCCGGCCGCTACTTCCGCGCCATCCAATTGACGCCGGGGCAGAACCCGCCTCACGAAATGGATATTGCCGCCGACAGTCCCGCGGCGCTTGCGATGACGCCGGACACGGAGCTGCATTTTCATCAATTGGTCGCCGAGACCGGCGCGCTTTTCGGCTCGCGCCACTATCGCGATTATCATTTTCTGGTGACGCTGAGCGACGACGTGGCTCATTTCGGCCTCGAACACCATGAATCGAGCGACGATCGCACTTCCGAGCGCAGCCTGATTGACGAATCCGGCCGCATCGAATTTTCCGGACTGCTTCCGCACGAATTCGTACATTCGTGGAACGGGAAGTTCCGCCGCCCGGCCGATCTCGCGACGCCGGATTACGATCAACCGATGAAGGACGATTTGCTCTGGGTTTACGAGGGGCTGACGGAATACCTCGGCGACGTTTTGACGGCTCGCAGCGGGCTTCTGACTCAGGAGCAGGCGCGCGAAGGACTCGCGGCAGTCGCTGCGACTTACTCGCGCCGTCCCGGACGCGATTGGCGGCCGCTTCAGGATACGGCCGATGCCGCGCCGTTTCTCTACGACGCCGGCGGCAGCTGGGCGAACTGGCGACGCGGCACCGATTTTTACGACGAGGGCGCGCTGCTCTGGCTCGACGTGGATA
>JBAWGF010000180.1:0-1954 GCA_049592615.1 Candidatus Acidiferrales bacterium | reverse complement strand
GTACAAGAAGGAATATTTCTTTCTGCTGGATTTTTGCGGCGTAGCGGAGTATTTCGAGGAGACGTACGACTACAGCGTGCCTCTCCCCGTGCCTCGCGCTGCCGGAAAGGCAGAACCAACTGAGACGGAAGGGCAGAGGGCCGACGCAGGCAGCCCGCAGAAGCAACCGTCTCAGGATGTGCCGACAACAGATGGCCAACCGGACGTTAAGACCTCAGCCGCTACTCCTGGCATCCCCGTTTGGGAGGGTCGCGACCTAATCATCACAGAGGAAATTCGAATTGTTGGGCCGGACGGTGAAAAAGTCGATGTGATGACTTTTCGCGGTTCCTTTGAGCGAGCCCTTCGCGAATTCAATAAGAAGGACTCTGAGTTTCACGAAGCTGTGGAGGATGAGGACGACGACAAAATCGAGACGATTCTGGGAGAGCGTTTCTTCCACAAACCGGAGATGTTCTACTCTCCCGACAAGCTCGTGCTCTCCTACGGCGTGCCCGCACCCACTTCCACGTTTGTATATGGCGTTCTGGGCAAGCGGCCTATCCCATCCAAGGATCAGGTTGTGTCCGATACCGTCGATTCAATCGCAGCGCGTTTCAATCTGCGCTACAACGAGCAGAAATGGCTGAACGCAACGGCGCAGCTTATCGCCGATGACCCGGAAGCACGCCAGCGCTTCGTGCATGGGGATATGACGATGTTCGCTTCCAGCCAATTCAATCAGCTGGGAGGCTTTCCCGCGCTGACGCAATTCAATGAACGGGATCAAGTCTTTGAAGCGCTGCGACAGTCAACGCTTGTGCGCAACAGCACCAACTAGCTGTGGAGACATTTTCATGGCGAGCAACACTCAAAACGGAACCAACTTTCAGTCCTCGGGCCTTCGCCAGAAGGTGGACCAGCTCATGGATATCCTCTATTCGGGTGGTGTCAACAACCCGATGGATTCCATTGAGCAGCTTTCCTATCTCCTGTTCCTCCGCTTGCTGACCGAAAAAGACGAAATGCTTGCGGCTCTTGATAAGAGACACTACAAGCGAATTTTTTCGGGAGGCTGGACGCGCTACGCTTGGGGAAACTTTGTCACACTCACTGGCGACGAACTCTTTAATGCGGCGCGTGCTGCCATAGAAAAGCTGCACGACCTGCCGGGACTTTCCTCCACGGGGAAGCTCCTGTTTGAACGCGCCACGCTGAAAATCCACGATCGGCCAACTCTCCGCGCCGTCATTCAGGCAATTCATGGTTTGGACCTCGATCCTCATCAAGGGCACGACCTCAAAGGCGACATGTATGAGTATTTGTTGAGCAAGCTCGGGACGTCCGGCACGAACGGACAATTCCTCACGCCCCGTCACATCATTCGGATGATCGTTGCTCTAGTCGATCCGAAGCCAGGCCAGCGAATCTGTGACCCAGCATGTGGAACGGCGGGTTTTCTGATCGCGGCCTATAACCAGATTCTCTACAACAACACGTCGAAGGGTGCACGCGCGCGTGGGACGAGCGACGGCGATTTGTTGAAACCTGCGCAGTGGAAGTTCATGGAAGAACGAGCGTTCACGGGCTACGACAACGACGCCAACATGGTGAAAATTGCGATTATGAACCTCTACCTTCACCAGCTTGAGAAGGCCAACATAGAGTTTCACAATCCCCTGACGACCGGAAAGGGCAGTCCGTATCCCGGCCTCACATTTGACGTAATCCTCGCGAATCCGCCGTTTGCTGGGAAAATTCAGAAAGAAAGCATCCTCGCCGACATCAATCTCGAAACGCGGGACACAGAGCTTTTGTTCCTCAAGTGGTTCATGGACCATTTGAATCTTGGTGGACGCGCGGGCGTCATTGTTCCCAATGGTGTCCTCTTCGGCTCGAATAAAGCAGACCGCAAAGTACGTGAGTTACTGCTCACGTCCTGCGATCTGCAAGCCCTGGTCAGTTTGCCTTCAGG
>JBAWGF010000179.1:0-3706 GCA_049592615.1 Candidatus Acidiferrales bacterium | reverse complement strand
TGCCGAGGCGCCCGTGATTACCACCGATCGCCCCGACTTCACCACGAACATTAACCAGACCACGATCGACAATTTGCCGATGAACGGCCGCCGCTGGTCGTTCTTTGCGCTCAGCACCCCGGGAGCTGTGCCCGATGGCGGATTTGGACTTGTAAGCTTCCGCGGAATTTCCGGCCTTTTGAACAACAACACCGTGGACGGCGCCGACAACAATCAGGCATTCTTTAGCGAAGAGCGCGGTCGAACACGCATCAGCTACTCAACCAGTGAAGCCGCGATCCAAGAATTTCAGGTTAACACTTCCAACTACTCCGCTGAATACGGCCGCGCGGCCGGAGGCGTTGTCAACGCTGTCACCAAGAGCGGGACGAACCAATATCACGGGTCGGCTTTCTGGTATGACCGGAACAGTGATTGGGGCGCCATCAATCCTTTCCAGCGTCACTTGGTAAACGGCGTATCCACGCCATTCCTTCCGGAAGACAAACGCCATCAATTTGGGGGTTCGGTCGGCGGTCCCATCATGAAGGACAAGTTGTTCTTCTTCTTCAGCGCCGATCAGCAACTCCGGCCATTCCCGGCCGTCGCAAATTCGGGTACACCGAACGCAATCTTTGCGCCTCTCACCGCGGCTGAAACCACTACACTCACTACGCGGGGAGTTTTGCCGGGAAATGCGGCGAGCGTGGCCGATGCTCTGACTCTGCTCACAGACCTTACAGGCACCGTCCCCCGGTCGGGCGGCCAGCTCATTCTTCTTCCCAAGATTGACTGGGTCGTGAATTCGAAGAACCGCGTCTCGGTTAGTTACAACCGATTCCGGTGGGCTTCGCCCGAGGGAATTCAGAGTGCGCCGGTCGTCAATCGCGGAGTTGAGAGCTTTGGAAACGACTATGTAAAGGACGACTGGTTCATTGGACGGGTGATCACTACCCTATCTCCGAGTATGACGAACGAATTTCGGTATCAATACGGGCGCGACTTCGAATTTGAAAACGGTCAGCCAGCGATTCCCGGTGAGCCCGTTTCCCAGTTGGGCCTCTCGGCTCAAATTTCGGTCGGTGGCGTCGGGGGATTCGTATTCGGCATGCCGACCTTCCTCAACCGGCCTCAATACCCGGACGAGAGACGACAGCAGGTGGCGGACACGGTTGGCTGGAGCCACGGTACTCACCAGTTTAAGTTTGGCTTTGATATCAACCATGTGCACGACGCCGAGATCAATTTGTTCGAGGGATTTGGAGCCTACTCTTACAACACTCGCGTGGATTACATAAGCGATTTCGTGTCTCAAGCCACTGAGAGTGGCGGTTTCTGCTCAGGAGCTTGCTACTTCACTTTTGCCCAAGGGTTTGGGACGCCTGGATTCCAATACGCCACGAACGACATCGCGTTCTTTGCTCAGGACGATTGGCGGATTCGGCCACGCTTGACAATTAATCTCGGTCTCCGCTGGGAAACAGAGATCATGCCAGCGCCCCAGATTCCAAACTCGACGCTTCCGTTGACGAACATCTTCCCCGCCGACCACACGGATTTCGGTCCGCGGATCGGAGCCGCCTGGGATATCTTCGGCGATGGGAAGACTATTTTCCGCGGCGGTTACGGCATCTACTATGGACGCATCATCAATTCAACGATCTTCAACGCGATCGGAAGCACTGGCGTAGCCCTCGGGCAAAATACGGTCAGCCTCAATGTGGGCCAGCCGGGTGCTCCGATTTACCCCAACATTATTCCGGCGGGTGCAGCCCCGGCTGGATTGAGCATTATTCAGTTTGCCCCGCTCACCAGGCTCCCCATGGTTCATGAATTCGACCTCGAAGTCGAGAGGCAGATCGCAGCCAACACCGTCGTGTCTATTTCTTACATCGGAAGCCTCGGGCGCCGTCTGCCCCGATTTGTGGACACAAATCTGGCGCAGCCGACACAAACCACAAACTACACAATCCTCGGAGGCCCACTCGACGGCCAGGTTCTCGCCGCACCGTCCTTTGGTGTACCTAACGCTTTGACTGGCACCCGCCGCCCGAACAATGCTTTGGGAGCCATCACTGACATTTCTGACTCTGTGACTTCAAATTACAATGCGATGGTCCTGGGATTTAACAGGCGCTTCTACAAGAACTTCCAGATCCAGTCCTCCTACACATTCGCCCGAGCCATGGACACGGGACAGAGCTCGCAGACCTTCACGGCCACTAACAACGTCCTGAACCCATTTGATCTCGGCGCCGAATACAGCCGTTCAAACTTCGATATTCGGCACCGCTTTACCTTCGCAGGCGTCTTCACCTCGGATTACTATCACGGTGACAGCATCCTGATGAAGAATCTGATCAATGGGTTCACCGTCTCGCCGCTCGTGAACGTATCGTCCGGCGCACCCTACACGGCGACGATTAGCGGCAACGCACCTAACCAATTGGCCGACGGCACCATTTGTGCCAGCCCTGCCACCGTAGGGTGCTTTGTAGCCGTCACGGGGGGAAGCGGTGTTCTTCTGGACGGAGGCACGAACCGTCCGCCATTCTTCTCTCCTAACGCCTTCCAATTGCCTCGCACAGTGAACGTCGATCTCCGGCTCCAGAAGGCATTCACCATTCGAGAGGGCATGAAGCTGACCTTGGTAGGCGATGCCTTCAATCTTTTCAACCACAACAACATTACAGCCGTGAGCAATCAGATGTTCAGTGTTACGAGCATCCCAGCCGATCCCGCGAATCCAGCAGGGCCGAAGGTTCCAGCTCTTCAATTCCAGGATGGACTGAGCGGCAGAACATTGTTCGGATCACCTACACAATCGAGCAACAGCTTGATCGCTCAACGCCAGATACAGGTTGGCATCAAGTTCGACTGGTGAACTGGAGCGAACTCGTACTTCGCACGAAGGGCGGCAACCAAATCAGGTTGCCGCCCTTTTTGTTTCGATCGCACGCCACGCGTGACCGGGAACAACCTGTTGAATTGAGAATGCGGAATTTCCTCTAGTGAAGTGCGCCCGCGAGCGAAGCCTCGTCAACAATGCTCACACCCGGGGGCGGAAAAAAGTGAAACTTTGCTTCGGGGATCGCAATGTTCTCTTCCCAATCGCCGAAGCGAAATTCGGTTTCCACATTTCCCGCCTCGCGAATCACCACGCGAACGAGATGCGCTTCTGCGTCCACCTCGAAAAGAATTTCCCGGATCGAACCGTCGCCACTCGCTGAACTGATCCGCGGCTTGCACCGCAAAACGGAGTTCCCGGCCGAACTCGGCGCGTCACCCGGCTTCCCACCAGATGCTGTGCCGGTGTTTAGGATCTCGATGCGGCGGCACATCTGCGAAAGATCAGCCTTGCCTGCGAGGAGTGCGACCGGCGTTCGCCAGTCCGAGCTTTCTTTGAGTTTGGCGCGGCTTGCGGTGCGGTCCGCCGGGACGTAAAACCAGACATTCGTTCCGTCCACGAGGAACAGCTTCTGCTCGGGAGATTCGTATTCCCATCGCATCCGGCCGGGCCTGGAGAAATAGACGACTCCTGACTCGGCGGCGACGGCGCCATTTCCATCCGTGTACCGCTCGAAGAAAACGGCTTTCAGGCTTGAAGCATGGTGGTAACGAGATTCAAGGGCGCGGCGAACAGAATTGGCATCGCGCACTGTGCTTGCGGAAATGACGAGCAGACCGATACATGCAACGCAACGAAGCACGGAATCAAGTCTAGCAG
>JBAWGF010000178.1:0-8913 GCA_049592615.1 Candidatus Acidiferrales bacterium | reverse complement strand
AGGTAAGGTTCTTCGCGTTGCGTCGAATTGAACCACATGTTCCACCGCTTGTGCGGGCCCCCGTCAATTCCTTTGAGTTTCAGCCTTGCGACCGTACTCCCCAGGCGCAGGACTTAACGCGTTAGCTCCGGGACTTGCCCCGTACAGGGCAAACCCCAAGTCCTGATGGTTTAGGGCTAGGACTACCAGGGTATCTAATCCTGTTTGCTCCCCTAGCTTTCGTCCCTCAGCGTCAGTTGTGATCCAGCGAGCCGCTTTCGCCTCGGATGTTCCTACGGATATCTACGCATTTCACCGCTACACCCGTAATTCCACTCGCCTCTCTCACACTCTAGCACGGCAGTTTCGGAAGCAGCCTCTGGGTTAAGCCCAGAGATTTCACTCCCGACTTGCCACACCGCCTACGGACCCTTTACGCCCAGTAATTCCGAGCAACGCTGGCCCCCTACGTTTTACCGCGGCTGCTGGCACGTAGTTAGCCGGGGCTTCTTATACCCGTACCGTCAAGTCCTTGCGGACATTCGTCCGGGTCGAAAGGGGTTTACACTCCGAGAAGCTTCATCCCCCACGCGGCGTTGCTGCATCAGGCTTTCGCCCATTGTGCAAGATTCCCCACTGCTGCCTCCCGTAGGAGTCTGGACCGTGTCTCAGTTCCAGTGTGGCCGGCCAACCTCTCAGTCCGGCTACCGATCAATGCCTTGGTGAGCCATTACCTCGCCAACAAGCTAATCGGCCGCGGATCCCTCTTCTGGCGACTTGCGCCTTTGAACGCAACAGCATGTGCCATCGCGATGTTATGCGGTATTAGCCCAATTTTCACTGGGTTATTCCCCACCTGAAGGAAGGTTATCCACGTGTTACGCACCCGTTCGCCACGCGCCCATTCCCTGTATTGCTACAGAAAACTACGCGTTCGACTTGCATGTGTTAAGCACGCCGCCAGCGTTCGCTCTGAGCCAGGATCAAACTCTCGTTTGAAACCTGATGTTTCGACCGTGACAGCATTCGACTTTCATCGAGTTGCCACGACCGGAACGAACTGTTAAATCGCTCGGTTTATCCCGTCCCGTACACCGGGCCGGGAATTTCTCAAATCTCCATGCGCCTGCCGAAGCAAACACACAGAAAATAACCAAACGGGTTCTGGCATGTATCATCCGATTGTCAAAGAGCAGGTACTCCCAGGCCAGCTGGAAGGACTACAGACGAACCCCAATCCTATCGAAGTGCCCTCTGAGAGTCAACATTTACTTCGTCGCGTTACTTCACGTTCATTGTCCCGCGGCATTTCGACGATCCGCACCGGCACTTCACGCGCGGTCCCCGGTTGCTCAGACGATAGTCCCAGCTCAACTCTTCTCCACGGCGGATTTTCCGCAGACTGAAAAGCAGCAGCCGCTCCCGGATCACGCGCCCTCCTAGGTTCGGCTCGCAACTGTGATTGATAAATTCCGCGCCCGTCCCGCCCACCGTGCCGTCGATCACACAGAGCCTGCCGATGTACGCCCTGTAAACGTTCCTCGGCTCGCCGCGCCTTCGGCGCGCCCTCGCGCGCCTCGCATCCTCCTCCCATGTCGAGCGCTCACCCGCGTACTCGATCACCTTCCGCCCCGCCGCAATCGTCTCCGCTGCGAATACGCCCTCGCCGTGCATCGGCGAGCGACCGATTCGCAATCGAAACTTCGAAAACTGGGGAGGAATGGTGCGTCCGGGCGGTTTGTGAGTGATCATTCGCATAACGCCTCAAATGAAAACGGCTGCCCACCTTCGGCGAGCAGCCGCCTCTGTTCTCGGTTCGGGCCGATCGAGACGCGCAATGGCCCTGGCCTGTGTGCTTCTCACCGCGTCAGAAAGTCTTGCCGACTGGAAAGGGCTTTTGCAGGGTCCTCGTCTTCGACAGCTTCTTCGATTTCTTCAATTTCTTCTTTGCCATGCGTTTTCTCCTCTCACTGGCTTGCCCGCGAGCGCAACCAAATACGCTTATAAGCAGATTGTGTGCCAGTGTCTATTGGAATCGTTGAGGCTTGCTATTCTCCTCCAGACGTTAGGGTTGCACTCACGCGAGGCAGCCCCGGTGCCTCGATCGGAACGTCAGGGCGTTGAATAACCCAACCCCTATTGAAATATTCAACTTGTCCGGGGGCGGGCCGCGCCTCTCGCGCTTCTTTGTCGCATCGCGCCTCAAATGCAAGCGGCTGCCGCCCTCCGGCAAGCAGTCGCTTTTGTTTTCGGTTCGCGCGGATGGAGGCCCACAAGCTTCCCGGTCGGCCGCACATTGCGTCACTGGATCTTGCCGATTGGAAAGGTCTTTTGAAGAGTTTTCGTGCTCGAAAGCTTCTTCGACTTCTTCAATTTCTTCTTTGCCATCTGTTTTCTCCTCTCATTGATTTGCCCGGGAAGGCAACCGGTATGCTTGTAAGCAGATCGCGTGCCAGTGTCTATCGGAATCGTCGCCGTTGGCTATTCTCTTCCAGACGTTGGGGTTGCGCTCGCACGAGTGGGCTCCGGCGCCTCGATCGGGACGTCAGGGCGTTGAATAACCCAACTCCCATTGAAATATTCAACTCGGCCGGGGACGGGCCGCACCTCTCGCGTTTCCTTGTCGCATTGCGCCTCAAATGAAAACGGCTGCCCGCCTTTGGCGAGCAGCCGCTCGTGTTTTCGGTTCGGGCCGATTGAAAGGCGCCAGCGCCCCGGCCGGCCTCCCACTGCCTCACTAAATCTTGCCGACGAAAGAGTACTTTTGCAGGGTCCTCGTCTTCGATAGCTTCTTCGACTTCTTCAGTTTCTTCTTTGCCATGCGTTTTCTCCTCTCATTGGCTTGCCTGGAAGGGCAACCGAATGTGCTTATAGGCAGATTGCGTGCCAGTGTCTATCGGAATTGCAGCGATTGGCTAATCTCTGTCGGACGTTAGGGTTGCAATCTCGCGAAACGTCTCCGGCGCCTCGATCGGAGTGTCTGGACGTTGAATAATTAAACTTCCATTGAAATATTCAACAGTGTGGAATTCCCTGATTCCGGCGTCAAAATTCCCATGTCTTTACCCTAACCCCCGGCCCCTTCGGGGCGGCGGACATCCGCCCTCCGGAAAAAGTGCAATCCCACCTGTCCGAAGGCACTGTTTCGCCGATCTGAACCAAATCTGTACCTTCGTCCCATTCTTTGAAAACCGCAGCGTGCTACGTTGCCATGTACTCCGCAAATCGCGGAGAGAAGGGATTGAATCCATAACCGGAGGAAAAAAACGATGCAAAGAAAAAACTTCAAGCCCCAATCCAGCGAAGCATTCGAGCGCCATCAACGCAAATGTACGATCTGCAATCAACCTGATCGCGAAGCCATCGAATAGGATTTCCTCCACTGGCACAAATCCTGGGGTATTTACCAGGCCTATAAGCTGAACACCCAGCGAGCGCTCTATCGCCACGCTCATGCCACCGGGCTCATCGAGTGGCGCCGCCAGAATCTCTACTCAGCCCTCGACAAAATCGTCGAGCACGCCGACGGCGCAAAGATAACTGCAGACTCCGTCATTCGAGCCATCCGCGCCTACTCCTGCCTTACGCCCTCGGGCCAGTGGATCGAGCCGCCTGGCCAGGTTGTCATCACGGTCGCGAGGCCGGCCGCGCCCGATTCCGCCGCGTGCCCCGTTTTTTCGGCGACTGAAGTGCTCCAATCCGCTGCCCTCTCTCTTTCTGTTGCGCCCACACCGCTGCCCGCGGGAGCTTCCGGTCTCGACCCTAATCGTCAGCCCGGACGATTAGAAAGTGAGTCAAATGGTTGAAAACATTCACTCGAGCACTGGTCTAATCGACACTCGAACAGGCCTCGAAAATCTCCCACTTCGAGTCGTGGGCGTAATCCCGGTTTCGGAGAAGGTCGGAAACTTGACATTGCCGTCGGGTGGAATCAGACTCCCGCCAACGCTGCGCTCCCTTCGCGAATCTATTTGGCGCAGCCAGTCTCACCGGGAGGATTCGACGATGAGAACCAACTATCCCGCGGTGCTCGTTTCCGCGATTGTTTACTGGCTGCTCGGAGCGGTCTGGTACGGAATGCTGTTCGCCAAGCCGTGGATGGAGCTCGAACACATAACCATGGACCAGGCGAAAAACATGAGCCCCGTTTGGCCCTATGTCATCACGTTGGCGCTGAATCTGCTGATTGCGTTCGTGCTCGCACAAATCTGCACGTGGCGCAACGCGAATACGGCGGCGCGAGGCTCCGCCGTCGGCCTTCTGCTCTGGATCGGATTTATCGGCCCGGTGACGTACACGACTTACATGTACGAAATGCGCCCGGTGCAGCTCTTCGCGATCAACGAATGTTTCTCGCTGGCGGGGCTCGTCGTGATGGGAGCGATTCTGGGCGCCTGGAAGAAAAATTCCGCGTAGCCGCCGAAACCTTCCTTATGCAAAATTGCGCCGTCCTCGAAAAAAGCCGGCAGGGCGGCGCTTCGTTATTTCGGCTTCTGGCTGTTCACAAATTTGCAGACGTCTTTCGCCGCGTTGCCGAGACGAGCCGTGGAAGTGCTGTACAGTGCATCGCCGCCTTTTCCAAACACGATGAAATGATAATTGCCCGACCAGCCTCCCGCTTCGAGCATATAGTCCGATTTCTTCGCGTCGAGCGTAATCGAGACGTTCGGGCAGTGCGAACTCAGATGGCGCAGCACTTCGCCCGCTGGTATCGTCGACCGCGGCGATATCAGGAGTTTCAGCGGTCTTTGCTGCGCGCTCACACTCCCCGCCGCCGCGAGAAACAGTATCGCAACTCCCATCAGAATTCTTTTCATGGCTGGTCCTTTCCTTCGCGAGCCGGCCACTGCCGGCTCGTACCTACAATCATTGTGACGCATTTTGGCCCGGGACGGTTGCAACGCCTGCGGGCGATGACAGCAGAAAGGCAACGACCGCGAAGAGGAGTTAGCTCGAGTGCGCCGAATGACGTGTGTGCGATCCGGACTTGTGTTGGAGGTAGAGGCCGTGGAAGGTGAGTCCAAGGCCGCTCAGGAATAGCAATGGGGAGAGGTATGTCGTTACGATTGGATCGAAGGGATAGGGAATCTTCAGCGCACTGTAGCCGCCGGAGAAGTAGCCCACTACGGCAGCCAGGAGCATGCACAGCAGTCCGCGACGAATCTTGCCGCCGCCGCTGTCCTCCACGCGGGCCTCAACGATTACGGGGTGCGCTGCCTGCGGCAGAGCTTCGCGGCAGGACGGGCACTGCTTCATCAACTGATGAACCGAACGACCACAGAACGGACACTGAAGTGAACCCATGGTTCTTCCCCAACCGGCGCCTACGCCGAAATCTAGAAAGTCTGATACCCCTAATGCTCACGAGAATATATGCACGTCTCGGTCCACACCCTAATCTCTTCCGAATCAAGCAGATCCGTGAATGGGTGGGCGAAAGGGAACAGTTCGCATTGGGTAGAAAAGTAATATTTTCTGAAGCGCCCGCAGTAGAATCGCTGACGGCTGAACGGAGGCGCGTATGACAAAACTCCCGGTCTTTGTCCTTGCAATACTTGGGATTCTTACCTCTCCCCAGCTAGGTTGGGCGCAGGGGCTCGAAGGCGCGGGCGTCAACCTCGTCTTTACCCACGTCACGGTGATTGACACGACGGGAGGGCCTGTCCAGCCAGACATGACCGTCATCATCGAAGGCGATCGAATCGCGCGCATTGTAAAGAGGCACCGCGCGAAGATCCCCAAACTCTCAAAGGTCGTAGATGCATCGGGGAAATTCATGATTCCCGGGCTCTGGGACATGCACATCCACACTTTTTTTGGTGATTGGGTGCCCGGCGGCAATCACGTCACGCTGCCGCTGTTTATCGCCACCGGCGTCACCGGCGTTCGCGACATGGGCAGCGACCTCGAACGGATTCTC
Source organism: Candidatus Acidiferrales bacterium (assembly GCA_049592615.1). Classification (GTDB taxonomy): domain Bacteria; phylum Acidobacteriota; class Terriglobia; order Acidiferrales; family UBA7541; genus Palsa-295. The sequence continues at coordinate 3,014 of JBAWGF010000178.1, read as the reverse complement.
AAAGCGCGCGAAGAAATCCAGCAGAGCCGCCTGCTCGGCCCGCGAATGATTATTGCCGGTCCGATGCTCGATGGTCCGAAGACGCAATTTCCGGCCTCCATTGCGATCGCAACGCCCGAAGACGGTCGTCGCGCCGTGGAGATGCTGAAGAGCCGCGGCGTGGACTTCATCAAGATTCAATCGTACGTGCCGCGCGACGCCTACTTCGCGATCGCGGAGGAGTGCAAGAAACTAAACATCACGTTTGTCGGCCACGTGCCCGATGCGATTCGCGCGTCGGAGGCATCGAACGCAGGCCAAAAAAGCTTCGAGCACCTCATCGGCATTTTTGAAGGCAGCTCAACGGTCGAAGACGAATTACTGAAGGGTCCGAAGGGCCCGGCGCGTTTTCTTGCGACGTATGATCCCGCGAGAGAAGCGCCTCTCGTGCAGCTTCTTGCGAAAAATCAAACATGGCAGTGCCCGACGCTTTTCTGGGAACGCGGCCAGTGGCTGATCGATGCTCCCGAGCTGAAAGACGAAATCGCGCACGATCCGGAAGCGAAGTACGCAGAAAAATTTTGGCGTGAATCGTCGTGGCCGAAATTCACCGCTTCCATCATCAAGAGTCTCGACACGGATCCGCTTCCGATCCGCGAAAAATTTGTCGATCACGAGCTCGGGATCGTAAAGCGGCTCCATCAAGCCGGAGTGCCACTCCTGGCCGGCACCGACACGCCTGCCGGAGTCGATGTAATTCCCGGATTCAGTCTGCACCATGAACTCGAACGCTTCGTTGCGGCAGGCCTCACGCCGCTCGAAGCCTTGCAGACCGCAACAATCAATCCCGCAAAGTTTTTGGGAAAGACCGCCGACTTCGGGACGGTCGAATCAGGAAAGATTGCGGACCTCGTGCTGCTCGATGCGAATCCGCTCGACGATATTCGCAACACGCAAAAAATTTCCGCCGTCGTCGCAAACGGCCGCTATTTTTCGCGCGCCGATCTCGATCGCATTCTTCGCGACGTTGAAGTTTTTGCCCGCACGCACTGATGAATTGTTTCCGCGCGATCGTCGCTTTTCACTAGCGAGCATCTGCGGTAAGCTCCGGCGCGCAGAACCAGGCGAACCGGCTTTATTTTTTGGGGGCACTTATGAAGACGTATCGAACGAATACAGCCCACGTAACGAAGAAGCACGAAGTCCCCATCCTGCTGCAAGTGATGGCGTGCGCACTGTTTCTACTTCTCTTCAGCGGGACAGCAGCAGCACAATACACCGATCGCCAGGCGATTGCCGATCTGGGCGGGCCGCAAGCGTTTGCGGCACGGCGCGCGGAGCTGGCGAAGCAGTTGAAGACCGGCTACGCAATTCTCTTCGCTCGAAACGAAATCCCCGAAGCGACGCACTACCGTGAAGACAACGACTTTTACTATTTCACCGGATTACAGGATCCCGGAGCTGTCCTGTTCATGGACGTGGAACGCGGCACCACAGTCGTTTTCGAGCCGGCGCAGGCGGGGCGCACGGCGCAGGTCTATGGCCCGAATCTGCTTTCGCTGCCTGCGGCGGACCGCGAAAGTCTTGGCTACAAAGTTGTTTTGCCCGTGTCCGATCTGGACCAAGCGCTTTCCTACACGCTTCAAAGCCATCCCGGATGCGACTCTTGGGTGCGGCTTGGATTTCCCGACAAAGCGGACGGCGCGCGCCCGGAAGTGGGCCGCGATCACTCGTGGAAATTTTCGCATCCGTATCACGAACCGCTGCCGGACGATCTCGCACCTGCAAAATTGCTGGCAGAGCGATACCCGATGGCGCGTTTGCGCGACCTGACGCCTGCAATCGACGCGATGCGCAATATCAAGTCTCCGCAGGAAATCGAAGTCCTGCGACGCAATGGAAAAATCAGCGCGGAAGGTGACCGCGACGCCATCGCCCACGCTCATCCGGGGATGTTTCAGTATCAGATTGAGGCGCGCGCCTATTTCTACATGTACGATCATGGCGCACAGGGTATGGCCTATCCCGCGATCGTCGGTTCCGGCGGCGATATCAACACCTGGCACTACTTTTCGAATCGCCACAAAATTGAGCCGAACGAACTCGTCGTGTTCGATTTTGCCGCTTCGATCGATCACGAGACGATGGACATCACGCGCACGTTCAACGTCAGCGGAAAATTCACACCCGAGCAGGCAAAGTGGTACGCCGTAGATCTCGAGGCGCAGAAGGCCGTAATCGCGCTTCTCGTTCCGGGACACACATACGAAGAGGCAGCGGATGCAGGCAAGGCAGTTTTTGAAAAGGCCGGCATCGGCAAACAGTGGACCGGATTCCCAGGTCATTTCGTCGGGCTCGCAACACATGATGTCCTGCGGGCGTCGGGGCCGGTCAAGCCGGGCCAGGTCGTGACGGTTGAGCCGATTGTCGAATTCCCGGAGCAGCACGTGCACTACCGGGTGGAGGACACGATTCTCATCACTTCGAGTGCGCCGGAGAATCTTTCGGCGGCCGTTCCGAAAGAACTCGACGAGGTCGAAAGGCTCGTTGGCAGCGCGAAATAGCTCGCGCGTTTGTAAGGAGGAACTACGATGAAGCGAATCGGCCGCAGGGAGTTCAATCGGCTTGCCGTAGCGGGGGCCGCAATTGCGCCTCTCGCCGGGCTCCCCACATTCCAGGCCGCACTGCCACAATCGGAATCCAGACCGTCGCCAAAGTGGGCGCTCACCCCCGAGCAGGCTGAGAAGGTGAAAGAGGCATGGGGAAAGAGGAACGAGCAGTTAAAGGGCTTGCGAGACCATACGCTCCAGTATGGCCTTGAGCCGGCATTTATCTTCCGCGTACGGTCGGTTCCGCGCCGTGGGCAGTTGAAGGGCTGACCCGATGCTTTCAGACGATACTCTGTACCTGAGCGTTCGCGAACTGGGCGAGCGCATCAAAACCCGGAAGATTCGCCCGGTGGAGCTGACGGAATCGTATCTCGCGCGGCTCGAGAAGTTCGGGCCAAAGCTGGGCGCGATTGCAACCGTAACACG
>JBAWGF010000177.1:0-3142 GCA_049592615.1 Candidatus Acidiferrales bacterium | reverse complement strand
CGCTAAAGTCTTGGAGGAGGCGCGCAAAAACCTTCGTGCCGTCGATGCGGTATTCGTACTCGCAGTGGCCGGTATCTATTTCAAACCGGGAGTAATACCGGAAGCGATTCAAGCACGGTCGGTAGTTGATGTCCGAGTCGAGCGTCACGGACTGGTCACAATCAGCATCCGAACCGACTACGAACTCGTTTTCGTATTCAGATGGACCAGTGGTTTCGGATTCGGGAACCGTCTTGCTTTGCAGCCCGGTGATGCTGATTGGGACGCGGGCCAACTTCTCGATGAACACGAGAAACAAGAGCATAAAGACCCCGGCAAGCAAACTGGTCTGCCAGAATCCGAAAACAGCTGAGATGATGACCATGTAAACGAAGCTACGTACCGCCGCTTTCGTAGTGTGCATCATCACGTCGGCCCTTGACGGCGGGTGGCCCGTCCTTTCGCTGCGATCATTATCGTTTCTTGAAATCTGGGCGCAAACGTACGATACCACACCAGTTGTTACCGAGTGAGTTCACTTGACCTTGGGGGATGGTGCATCGTCACTTTTGCCTGCTTCGGCAGTGTCGGACGAACGCGACGGTACCTGGGTCTGTATGGACAGAGTCGAATACTAGAATGCACGATGAGCGGATAGCGGCCCCCTTTGGAACATTCCACTGGTAATCCTCGCCATATTTCCGTTCCGCCAAGAGAAGAGTCCAATTTTCCTGCGTGAACATTTTGCCGGAGAGGTCGGAGACTTTGATGTGATCGCCTTCTACATCGGTGGCAATCGTAACCTTCTGTGCACCGGTGACGTCAGGTGACACCTCAAACCTGCCGTCACGAACGGGAATCTGCAAGGAATGGTCGTCGAAACTGAGTGTGATGTGATCAGGGGCTGGGCTTTCTTTCCCGTCGTGCTTTACCGTGAGTTTCACAACCGTAGTTCCGTCCTGAGCTGCCGATGGGAAAAACGACAGCAACAACACGGCGATAACTCCGAGCTTGCTCATAGTGATCATGTCATTGACCGGTGGCCTAGCCTTTTGTCTCCGATCATTTCGCGTCTTGACATTACGGCACTGGCGGATGATACCACACCGGTTGTTACCGACTGAGTTCACCAAATTCCTAGTGCTTGCACGGTGCGCCGCGAAGGGTGGCCGTCAACGCAGAAGGAAACTGATGTACGCTCTAGCGCCGCGATGGGTTCGAGAGTTGAGCGAGGGCCGCTGCGGAAACGGCAACGGGAGGGCGGGATGAAGATACGGTGCGTGGTGACGGGGCAGACGGCGACGGGGAAGTCCGTGATTGTGCGGGATGCGCGCGAGGAGCCGGTGACGCTCGAGTCGTTGCCGGGATTTGAGTTTCACCGGTTGTGGGGCGGCGACGAGACGCCAACGCTTCCGTGCGATGGGGCGCCGCCTCCGAGCAGGCGGTACTTCCCGGCCGAAGGAGGATTTCGGTTCGCGTTCTTTACGGTGCCGCCGGGAGGGCAGAGGACGACGGAGAGCGTGGATCCTGCGGCAGCGTTTGCTGAAATGCAGAAGAAGCTGCCGGGGCTGGTGGAATCGCTCGAGCCGGAGAATCCGGGAATGCATACGACGGACACGGTGGATTTCGATGTGGTGGTGTCAGGGGAGATTTGCATGGAGCTCGATGATGAAGCTGAGGTGCTGCTGAAGTCGGGGGATTGCGTGATTCAGAATGGGACGCGGCACGCGTGGCGGAACCGGTCGAATGAAAATTGCGTGATTGCCGTGACTCTGGTGGGTGCGAAGCGCTCTAAGTGAATGGCATCGAGCAGTAGGATGGTTTAAACGCGAAATCCAGGGAGGATTCGTCGCGCTACGAGAGCAGCGACCGGCGAGGCTTGCCTCGCCCGATTTGTGCTTGCGGCTTATTTGACGGCGCGCGAAAGCGGTGGCAAGCCACCGCACCCCACATACATCGCGACCGGCCGGCCGACATTTGCGCAGCAGAAGAGGAAATCAACAGAGCCAGACTCAGTTTGGTTTGGACGGGCTCTCGCTATAGTGATTGTAGATGAGACCGGAGGCGATGGCGGCGCCTCCGAATATAATCAGCGCAACAATCAGACGCCGGCGTTTTCGCGCGCGAGTGGGGCTCTGCACGTCGTCACCGGGTTCCGGCACCATCGTGACGCGGTAAGAGCTTCCCGCGCCAATCGTGTGGAGTTCGCCTTCGTTGTCGAGAATCAGGGACCCGCGCATCGCCGCGATAATCACTACGTTTGGTCCCACGATTGTCACTTGACCGTACGCAGGCTTGTCATTCGCAGCGCGAAGGATTCCTTCCGGCAGCAAGAGACTCAACTGATCGGCTTCCGACGACGAGAATGCTGCCGTGCCGCGCAGGATCGTCGCTTGCACGCCGCTCGATTCCTGCGCCACCTTCGCGGAACTGGCGGAAAACAAGTAAAGCTGCCCCGAGCCAAACTTCAGACGCAGCATGCCGCCGGTGTCGGTCGAAAGAGCATCGCCGGGATAGACCGTGGTTCCCATCGCAGCGACGGTGTTGTCGAGCCTGGCGGATTGCGATTGAATCACAATTCCGAGAGGCTTCGCCCCTGACGCCCGCACAGGAAGATCAAGCAAGCTAACCACCAGAACAGCAACGAGACCGGTGGTGAAGAGTGAACGCATTGGTTCCTCCGAGAGGACAATGCTAGTCCACGGAGACGGGCTGCCGGCAAAACAGCGCGTGGCGTGTTACGTAAGGGGAAACAACCTCTGGTGCGGCCTCTCCTGCGCAGCGGTGCGCGTGGATTGCACGGAAGCCGTACGCGGAGAATGAAAAAACCTGAATTCGACGCCTAGGGAGAATTTTCAGACCAATCGAGTTTTATTCACGATGCGTCTTCGCTTGTGGTGCTAAACGACCGAAATGAAAGGGAATAACCTCTTGTTGATTTGGCAAGAATATTGCAGCTCGCAAGGGTGGCCAGCCACATTTAGAGATCGAGGTGAAGCATGAAGAGAATTGCTTTAACTGTGGCCACGCTGAGTCATTTGTGCGCGACGGTTCTTTACGGAGCGGGTCCGAGCGCAAAGCGAACGAGCGGCTCCGCTGGAAGCGCATTCGCGATGCAAGAAAAGTCCGCGCCGCAAGAACAGGTGACGAGTTTTTCAGGAAT
>JBAWGF010000176.1:0-3985 GCA_049592615.1 Candidatus Acidiferrales bacterium | reverse complement strand
GTACGTTGACGTAGATATTCGCAGCGATGTGCGTGGCGACTTCGGCGACTCGGTCCGTGCCGGTGCGATGGTCTCGGCGGGTGATGATGGCTTCGCCACCGAACGATTCGACGGCCGACTTGATGCGCTCGTCTTCCGTGGCGACGACGATTCGTGAGATGCGCTGCGCCTGGCGGACGCGTTCGACGACGCGCTGGACCATCGAACGGCCTGCGATGGTAGCGAGCGGCTTGCCGGGGAAACGCGTGGAGGCATACCGCGCCGGGATCACGGCCAGTGCGTTCGTCAATTCAGGATTCGCCATCGAAGCGTGCGACCTCTGCTTACGAGCGGCATATTAGCATGGAGCGGGGGCGGCACCGGGGTGGCGGCGGAGCAAAGGCGAAAGTGAGCGCCCGGTGGCGTGGCGCGCCCAAACACTGCGGTTGATTTGAATTGGCCGAGTGGTACAATCTGGGTAGAGTCAAGATCGGCAAGTCCCGCAGGAAATGGGGGGCCAGTTGAGAAACCGCGCCGCGCAGCCCACACGAAGCTGGGTGCCTGCGGCGCTTTGCGCAGTTTGCATGTTGTACTTCTCTCCCTCATTTGCTTCGCCCGCCCGGGCGCAGGCAAATCCTGCCGGACCGGCCACTCCTCCACCGGAACAAAAAATCCAAAAGGGCAAGGCCCTCAAGTCCGAAGTGGACTTGACGCTCGTGAACGTCACGGTGACAGATCCGTACGGGCGGCTGGTCACGGGACTCGAGCAGAATAATTTCCGCGTGTTCGAAGACGGCGTGGAGCAGGAAATCGTGCGGTTCTCGAGCGAGGACGTGCCGATCTCCATCGGCGTGATTTTCGATATGAGCGGCAGCATGGCGGACAAATTTGACAAGTCGCGGCTCGCCGCGGTGCAATTTTTCCGGACGGCGAACCCACAGGACGAATTTTTCCTCGTGAATTTCAACGACCGCGCGCAACTCGCAAGCCCTTTCACTCCGAGTGTCGAGGATTTGCAAAATCGCCTGATGTTTACGGCCGCGCATGGGCGCACGGCTTTGCTCGACGGAATCTATCTCGGGCTGAGCCAGATGAAAGGGGCACACAACACGAAGAAAGCTTTGCTCATCATATCGGATGGAGGCGATAATCATAGCAGGTACACGGAAACGGACATCCGGAATTACGCGAAGGAAGCGGATGTCCAGGTTTACGCGATCGGGCTCTTCGACGTGGACGGCGGAAAGACGGAAGAAGAGCGCGAGGGGCCGTACCTGCTGAATGAATTGACGCTGATGACCGGTGGGCGGACTTTCCGGGTGAACCACCTCGGCGAGCTTTCCGACATCGCGACGAAAATCAGCATGGAGCTGCGCAATCAATATGTTGTGGGATACAGACCAAGCGAGCGGGCTCACGATGGAAAATGGCGGAAGATCAAAGTCAAGCTGCGGCCGCCCAAGGGTCTCCCTCCACTCACGGTCTTTGCTCGATCCGGTTATTTCGCGCCGGGCCACTAAGAGTATTCTGTTTCGAAGGCTTTCGATTCTCCTGGCGATTCTTTTCACCTGCGTAAGCGCTCACGCGCAAAATCCGCTTCCGATTTCGCCCGCGCCTCCTCCACCGCCTCCTCCCGGAGCGCAGGGGCAGAAAACCGATCAGGGCGGATATCGGATCAAGGCCAGCGTCGATCTCGTCGTGTTGCACACGACCGTGGCGGACGACAAGGGACAGTTCGTTTCGGACCTGGGGAAAAATAATTTCCGCGTGTTCGAGGACAAGGTCGAGCAGACGCTTTCCGTTTTCTCGCGCGAAGACATACCGCTGACGATGGGGCTGGTGATCGACAACAGCGGAAGCATGCGGGAGAAACGGGCGCAAGTGAATGCGGCGGCGCTGACATTTGTCCGCACGAGCAATCCGCAGGACGAAGTGTTCGTCGTGAATTTCAACGACGAATTTTATCTCGACCTGAATGAGGATTTCACGAGCGACGCGAAGGAACTCAACGATGCGCTTGAGCGCATCGATACGCGCGGCAGCACGGCGCTCTACGACGCCATCATCGGCTCGCTCGATCACTTGAAGAAAGGGCACAAGGACAAGAGGATTCTGCTCGTCGTAACGGATGGAGACGACGACGCGAGCCGCAAGACTTTCGAATACACGGTGAAGGTGGCGCAGCAATCGAATGCCGAGATTTATGCCATTGGAGTCTTCAGCGACGACGACCGCAAGTCGAACAAGAAAATGGTGCGAAACTCGAAGAGGATTCTGAGCACACTGGCGGAGGCGACCGGCGGCCTCGCCTATTTCCCGGATAACTTGGGGCAAGTGGAGTCGGTCTGCGCCCAAGTGGCGCGAGACATCCGGAATCAGTACACGCTCGGCTACTATCCCACAAACTCATCGAAGGACGGCACGTTCCGCGCCGTGCAGGTGCAGATAGTTTCGTCGAAGGGCCACGGAAAACTTTCGGCGCGCACGCGGACCGGGTATTACGCGCAAAAGGCTTCGCAGGGGCAGTAGAAGTTCCCGCCTGATTTATCTCGTGAGCAACTCCAGGAAACTTGTCCCGTGCGGAATCACGCCGCCGAAGTTTTCCGCGACAGTTTGCCCCATGTCGGCAAGCGTGGAACGCGTTCCCAGATTGCGTCCTTCGATCGTCCTCGGCGTGTACGCCAGGATCGGAACGTATTCCCGCGAATGATCCGTCGTGGGATTCACGGGATCGGGGTCGCACCCGTGGTCTGCCGTGATGAACAACAAATCCGAAGGGCGCAGCAGAGTCAGAAACGGACCAAGCAAGGAATCGAATTCCTCGAGCGAGCGCGCGAAGCCTTCGACATCTTTGCGGTGGCCGTAAAGCATGTCGAAATCAACGAGGTTCGCAAAGATCAAACCGTTCAATTGGCGTCCCACCGCCTCGGTGAGCTTTGCCATGCCGTCCACGTTGTTGCTCGTAGTGACGTAATTCTCCACCCCGCGGCCGTTGTAAATGTCGTGAATTTTGCCGACACCAAAGACAGGAGTTTTTCGTTCGGCGAGCACATCGAGGAGCATGGGGCGCGGCGGCTCGACGGCGTAATCATGGCGGCGCTCCGTGCGGCGGAAATTTCCGGGAGTTCCCGTAAACGGGCGCGCGATCACGCGCCCGACGCGATTCGGCCCGTCGAGCAGATTCCGAGCGATCTCGCACATTCGATACAGCTCTTTCACGGGAATGATTTCCTCGTGCGTCGCGATCTGGAACACGCTGTCGCCCGATGTGTACACGATGGGGAGGCCCGTGCGCATATGTTGTTCGCCAAGCTCTTTGATAATTTCGGTACCCGAGGCAGGTTTGTTGCCGATCGTCGGCCGGCCGATCTGACGCTCAAACTCCGCGATCACTTCCTTTGGAAAGCCATGCGGATAAACCGGGAATGCCTGGTCGAGCCAGATGCCTGCCATTTCCCAGTGGCCTGTTGTAGTGTCCTTGCCGGGCGAGCGCGTATCGCCTTTGCCGTAGCTGCCTGCTGGATGATCCTGCGCGGGCAAATTGTCGAGCGGCTTGATATTTCCAATGCCGAGGCGGACGAGGGCTGGCAATTTCAGAGCCCGCGAACGCGCGATGTGGCCGAGCGTGTCGCGACCGACATCGCCGTAAGCATCCGCGTCCGGCAATTCACCAATGCCGACGCTATCGAGCACAATCCAGACGATTCTGTCGAAACCAGTGCTGCCCTGACCCACGGTTCCTCCCCTTCCGGCCGGGCCCCAACGCCACAGGCAAATTGTACCCCACTCAAGGACATCGGAGTTTGGCGATACCGGATTATTCGAGAGATGGCGCGAAGGTTTGACCTCCGAGGAGAGCGGAGATCAACCGATAAAAATTGCTTTTGCGGGACACTCGGCGAAATCTATTTATGCGGCACGGCCCCGAGCGGCTTTTCACCTTGCCGCACCCTCCACAGAATCTGGCGCAACATGCCGAGCCAAACATCAACGTCGCGTGCGGGCA
>JBAWGF010000175.1:0-23677 GCA_049592615.1 Candidatus Acidiferrales bacterium | reverse complement strand
GGATTCGTGTTCGATGAGCGCGCGTTTGCGGTCGAGGCCCCAGCGATAACCCGCGAGGTTTCCATCTTCACGCACCACGCGGTGGCAGGGCACGACGACCGATACCGGATTCGTCGCACAGGCGCGGGCCACGGCGCGGATCGCGGTTGGCCGCCCGATCGCGCGGGCCACTTGCGAGTACGTACGCGTCGTCCCGTACGGAATTCGGCGCAACTCTTCCCACACGCGCCTTTGGAACGCGGTTGCTTGCACGTCGGTGGGTAAATCGATTTGTGGTTCCTGGCCACGAAGGTGCGCCATGATTTTTCCTACCCATCCTTCAAGACCGTCGCGGTCGCGGTGAATGTCGGCACGCGGATATTCCTTTTCGAGAGCTGTCTCGAGCTTCGCATCCGATTCGCCCAGATAAAGCGCGCTGATTCCGCGGTCAGTTGCGCCGACGAGCAGGCGCCCGAGCGGTGAGCTGACAATTGTGTAACGGATTTGCATTCCTGCGCCGCCCTGGCGATACGTCGCGGGCGTCATCCCCAATTGCGAAGGGGCGCGCTCGTAAAGCCGGCTGCTCGATCCGAATCCTGCATCATAGAGTGCGGTCGTCACGTCGTCTCCTTTTTTCAATTGTGATTTTAGGCGGCGCATCCGCTGCGCGTCTGCGTACTGCCGTGGTGTAATTCCCATCACCCTGCGAAACGCCCGCTCGAGTTGATGTGGACTCATCCCCACGGGCGTGCTCAGGGTAACCAGAGTCAGAGGTGTTTCCTCGGTCGTGCCCGCGTCCGCACTCGCATGAATGCGCATATCGATTTCCCGGCAAACACGCGCTACAGCTTCGGTCCTTGGGTCGCGCAATTGGATCGTTCGCGGCTTACAGCGCTGGCACGCCCGAAAACCCTTCTGCTCGGCGGCTTCGGGCAGAGAAAAGAAGACCACTTGTTCGCGCCGTGGCTTGCGCGAAGGGCACGACGGTCGGCAATAGATTCCGGTGGAACGCACCGCGTAAACAAAGTCTCCGTCTGCGCCGCGATCTCGCGATTGCACCGCCCGCCAGAATGATTCTGCCGAGCCGTTCCGGCTGCGACCCGAAGCTTGTGATGTGTTCAGCAACATTGCATCGATTCCTTGGCTTCTCACTGACCAGCCCAATGTACCGAATGCTCTCACGAGCAGCTATCCGATTCTAGCGGCCAAATTCGCCCACATTGGCGCTACCGCTCACCTCCGGATTTTCTGGCGCCAAGGCCGCGGCCCGCTCATCCATCCGAAGTGTTACATCATACGGCAACTTCACCCGACGCGCCGTTGACGCCCCGCGCCGCTGCGCGCATATTCGGAAAACCTGTTGGGGGCTGTTTTAGGCTGTGCTTGGGGGAAGACGAGCCATGGGGGCTGCTCCGGAACGGAAAGAGCCGCAAGCTGCCGTATCGGCGCTGCGCGATCCTGAAGCACCAATCGACATATCCACGGCCGCTGGTGACAGACCCCGGCCACGACGCTTCGCGCGCGTTCCCACGCACGCCATCGGCGTTGCACAGGAGCGCCGAGGGAATCCCCGTGCATCGCTGTCGCTTCCGCTGCGCCTGACCCGCGTTGATGATCTGGCGGAGCCCATCCCTGTCACGCTCGTCACTCGAAACATCAGCTCGAGCGGCGTCTATTTTCTCGCGCCGCGCGAATTCGAGCCCGGCACAGCCATCGAGCTGGAAGTCGCGCTCGTGGAGCGTCCGCTCGGCTATGGGCGAGTCCAGATGTGCACGGCCGCTCATATTATTCGCTCTGAAGACTCCGAAATGCCGGGATGGCGAGGTTACGCCGCCAGCTTTGACGACTTCGCTATCCAGCGCGACGACATTCTTCCGCAGCGCTACCGCGCGCGCTGAACCGCAATTTTCTGATACGATTCCGCTGCCGTGAAACGTCTGCGCTTCCCTGCGCGCGCCGTCTTGTTTGACTGGGACGGCACGCTTCTCAATTCTTACGCCGCTGACGCCCGCGCGTATCTTGCGATGTTTAGCGCGATGGGCATCGATTGGAATCTTCAAGACCTCGCGCGGCATTACTCGCCGAACTGGTATCGCGTCTATCGCGCTGCCCGGCTCCCGCGCGCCCGGTGGGACGAGGCCGACCGGCATTGGACTCTCGCTTATAACAAGGAGGCTCCCGGCCTGCTGCCGGGGGCACGAAGTGTTCTCCGAATGCTGGATCGTAACTTTCTTCTCGGAATCGTCACCAGTGGAAATCGCACGCGCGTCCGGCGGCAGCTTCGCCATTTCGAACTTGCCGATTATTTTGCCGCCTGCGTCTGCGGCGAGGATGCTCCCAGAAAAAAACCGCATCCGGCGCCTCTTGAATTGGCTCTCACGCGCCTTCGCGCCGATCCCGAAGAGTGCATCTACGTGGGCGACACGGCGGAGGACATTGAGATGGCGCGGCGCGCCGGCGTGCGGCCGATTGGTGTCCTCGGGCCCTTCCCCACAGCCGAGCGCGTGCGCGCGGCGCACCCCGATGTGCTCCTCCAAACGATTCGCGACCTCCCTCAATACTTGCGAGTTTCGATCGAACCTGGAGAATGACTCTAGCTCGGCGGGCCGGGTTTCGTTGGCGTTGACGAAGGCGGCTGAGCTGGGGTTGCCGGCGGATTATTCAGCTTGAAATTAGTCGCCCGGATCACGAGCCGCATGCGCAACTCGGTATCCTTCGGGCCTGCCATCGTATCCTCTGATTTCGTGTACGTCGGAAGCCAGTATTTGTCCTGAAAGTTCTCGCGATAGGTTTCGAACATCGTGAACGGAAGCTTCGATCCGTTGCCTGCAATCTCGCTTACAAACTTGCCGTAACTTTTTACGATCACGAAGTCGCGGTCGTCGACCCAGATGGCACCTTCGAAAAAGCGTTTCGTGCGGCTCAAAGACTTTGGTTTCACCTGGAAAACGTACGTGTTGAGCTGATCGAGCTGATCCTGTCCGGCATATTTGAAGTCGTAGTTGGTGAGTTCCTCCAGCGTCAGAACGAATAATGGGAGGCTCGCAATCGTGCGAACATCCTCGAGCGAGAAGTTCGTCAATTTCAGATCGGATTCCGGCGGCTTCGTCACGCGCATGAAGCGTTGTCCGTCCGGCTTTGTATACACGTCGCCGGTAGCGGTGAACTTCCCGCCGGGATCGCTCAACTCTTCCACGCGAATCGTTTGCGTAAAGTTATATTCGTCGTACTTCTTTTTCATCACTTGTTCATTGGCTGCGAATCTCTTGATTATTTCTGCTTCCGGAATGGGCGGCGCGGGTGGATGTGGCTCGTTCGAAACGCGGTGGACTTCGAACTTGGGAGGCGGCGCCATCGGCCCCTTGGTGTCCTGTGCGTGAGCAGCAGGCGCCGCACCGGCGAGGAGCGCGGCAACCAAAATTAAAAGGAATAGCAGTTTTTGCATGTTTGCGTTCTTCGATTTATTTAGATGCGGCAGGTGCCATCCGCGTCTTGTGTGGGATCCGCTGCAGGCGAAAAATATCATACCTCTCTCGGCTGAGGGTGCAAAACGATTCGTGCCGGCGGTCCACGTATGGTGTCGAATGCAATGAATCAGGGCAGACCGAGCACTCGGATGCGAAGTGTGTACTCGTTCGCCTCTGCGCCCGGCTCAAGCGGTGGAAACTCCAGACGGAGCAACCCGGAGAAAGTTTTCTGTTCAATCTTCATCCGCGGGCAAATCTTCGTGCAGTCCCATTCGATCGCTACAGCGGGACGGGCGGGCATTCGCACTTCCACTCGCGTTTCGCCTGCGGGGATTTCGATCACTTTACCTCCCGGGGAAAAACCCTCGCAGTAAACATCTGCTTCCTCGGTTCCGCCTAACGTGCCCGAAGCCACCTCTTTATGGGCCACCGCAAGATTACGCCAGCAAAAACGCGTTGGATGTTCCCCGACGGTGGCTGCAGGGAATGAATTCACGGCTACAAACGATTGCGGGTGATTCAGCGGGGCACCCGCGCCAGCCGCTGGTGCGCGCAACGCCACGCGATAATCAACGCGCAGTGTCTTGGCGTCCTCGAATTGAATCGTTTTTTCGATGGTCGCTCCCGCTGGAAAAACATCGGCTGTCTCATAGTGCAATTTCAAAGCCGGATTTGAATTTTCACTCAGCCATTCGGCAATGTAGGGGCGGTTCGAAAGCCCAAAACGGCCGCGCGCACGGATTTCGTTCGACCCCGGAGGATTTTCAGCATACGAAAAATTGTCCCGAATCAAGCCGACGCTCGTCGTAAGGCTTGTACCAGCAGTCTTGTCCACGAACGCGATGGCTCGGCCGCCGGATTCGGGCGAGACGATCAGCCGTAAATCTGTGTTCTCAAGCACCCATTCATCGGCGCCGTCGCGGTCGAAATCGTAGCGATAAGGGGTTGTCCCGCTCCGCCGCGGCCGCAAGAAAACGATCGGCGCCCGACGATCGTCCTTTCCCGACTTGACTTCCACCGTGCCGTGGATGAGACCGTCCGCCGGACGGGGAAGCTGCGCGGCATCCTTATCCAATGTTTTTAGGTGGATCTTCGCAATCGACTCGCCGTGCGGCGCGATATGTATGCTGCCGTTGCCGTGCAAGTCCCCGTCGATTGTGATATCGGCGTCACGCTGCGTTTGCGGGTTCCGATTCTTTCCCTCGACGAGCACGTTCGTCGGACGATCAAGGTCCAGAAGAACGAGCGGCGGATATGTTCTCAAGAATGCATTCGCGCTCGTCGGCAACCGTATTGCGTTCGCAAGAAAATACTCGAATTGATTCGGCGTGAGCTTGCCCGGTTTCTCCTTCTCTGGCACGTGGGGTTTGTAGGAAAGGTCAACCTTGAGGACGCGGAGGAAATTGGGCGCTGCGCCTCGCGGAATGATGACTTGGAGCTCCTTTGTCGAGGGGTCCCAACTCGCGTCCGATTTCGTTTCCTCGAGTGTGATGTGGGAAGGCTCTTGACCGAAACGCAAATTAATTTCAGCGCGCGCGGGGACATAGAAGAACAAGGAGAGTGTTTTCCCCTCGCGTTGCGCGTCAAGAAACTCGGCACCGGCCACGGCAACCGCGTCGCCGCACGGGGCATTTGCCGCATCCGCAAAACAGATCGGCGCGTCGAGCGGAAGCAGAAGAGATTCGCTCGCAGGAACGATAATGTGCACCGGCCGATGGTCCACATGCGCGCCCTTCGCGGAGGCAGCCGGAGAGAGAACGTCGAGAAATGTATCTGCGGGCTCGTCGTCTGAAAGATTCGTAACGCTCAGAAAGCCTTGCCCACCGGTTCGCTCACCGAGAAGTCCGGTTCCTTCGTTCGTAACCAGTTCGGAGGCGATGATTTCGCCCGCCTGCGTCAATTTCCCGGTAATTTTAACGGAGGGTCTGACCCCCGCCGCTGAGAGAAATTCCCACAGCACACCCATTGCCCAATTGGACTCGCGTTGCGTGCGATTCTCCGCGAGACTCCGATCGAGCGCGAGCCACGAAAAAAAATCCTTCGACGATTCGATGATTTCGCCCTGGCCGAATTTCCACTGTGCGCGAATTGCCGTATTCGAGCCGGGCGCGGCCGGCGCCGGCGCGGATTTCCAAAGTTCTTCGAGGATGTTCCCGGCGGGCCGCTCCGGAAATACGACGAGCGTGCCTCCGCGACGAACGTATTCAACGATCTCGCTCTGCGCCCGCTTCGACAATTGAAATTGCGGCTTCTCGGGATTGAAGGTGGGCAAGAATATGACGGGGTTTCGCAAAAGGTGGTCCACCGGTTGATATTCCGCGTCCAGGAGTTCGCTTGAAAGCAGCGCGAGCGCGCCGAGCCGTTCGATGCGCATCACGCATTCAGACACACGAAAGATGTCCGGCGGGCGCAGCTCTTCCTGCGGGTATGCGCCGAGCGGATAGATGATGCCGAAATCGGCGCGCTTGTGCGAAGCGGCGAGCGCCGGCCCCCAGCGTTCGAGCACGCGTGCATTCCGGTGCACTGCTCGAAGCCGCGGCTGTTGATCGCCATCCGGACCAAGCGCCGCATCCCAACGGTAAGACCGGTTCGCCCACGGAACCGAATAGCCGGCCGGAGTGAATGTGTCCTGCAGCGGAAAGTAATTGATTCCGTGGATCCCGTTGCCGATTAGAAGGCGCGAACTAAGCAGTGTGTTTTCTGGAGGATTCTCAAGCGGGCGGTCGTCGTCAGCCGGTGCATACCACCCGGCCTGATATTCGATTATGACTGGCGGGAAATCGGGCTGCGTCTTCAGTTCTTCCGTGAACAATTCGATTTCGCTCAGGTCGCGAGCCGTGAGCGACCGCTCTGACTGTTCGGCCCCACTCTGCCGCGATAGATACCATTGTCCCATCACGCCGATGGGCTGTTCGAGACCGGATCCTGCTGCCGATACGCGCATGTCCGTCGGGTTGATGTAAACGGGCACATCGACTCCGGCAGCTTCGAGCCAGCTATGAAGCAAATTCATGTAACGCCAGAACTCCGGCCCCGCGCGGTTCGCTCGGCCGATGGCCAGATCGTCGCCGAGTTGAACGAAGAGAAGAGGGCCGCTCGCTTCGCGTGGCGGCGCTTCGGGATCATCAGCGGGGTTGCGCACGGTGCGGTGCGAGCTGTAAGGCGCAAGCTCTTTCCCGACCGCCGCAAACCACGCTCGCGTATGTGCCAGATGCGTGGGATTTTCGA
The DNA here is from genome assembly GCA_049592615.1 of Candidatus Acidiferrales bacterium. GTDB lineage: Bacteria > Acidobacteriota > Terriglobia > Acidiferrales > UBA7541 > Palsa-295. Next base: position 17,003 of record JBAWGF010000175.1, on the reverse strand, counting down.
GCCAGCCGCGCGCCGCCGCTTCCGCATCACGGGAGTTCAAACCATCGAGCGGTGGATAGCGCCCCTCGGCCCAATCCGCAGGATTCATTTTGTATTCCGGCAGTTCGAGCAACCGTCCGGGATAGCCGCCGTGCCGCCATTCGTTGAGGATTTCCGGTCCCGGCCGCGCGATGAGGCGGAAGCCCTTCTGCGCAACGATCGCGAGTAGGGAGCGCAGATTGCGGCGTGGATTTGTATGCCCGTCGAAATCGAGTTCTCCGTCCTTCGGCTCGTGCCAGTTCCAGGGAATGTAGATGTCGATCGTGTTGATGCCAACCGAGCGGTAGCGTTCGAGCATCGTCTCCCACTGGTCGCGCGGGACACGAAAATAAAAAAACGCAGCGGAGTGAATAAAGAAGGGCGTGCCGTCCACGTGCAGTTCCGGATATCCACCGTGCTGGACGATTTCGACGCCGCGTCCCGGCTTGGCATCGGTTGAATTTTCATTCCGCCCTTTGCTTGAAGTCTCCGGGATTGCGCGCGCAGCGGAGATTACAGCTACCGTCCAGATTGCGAGGCTGAGCAACAACCGTTGCGGGAATTGAGGAGATGTCGTCGTGCGCGATGCGTGACCACGTACCCACCCTCGCGGCATAGGCAGAGATTTTGCCATGATTCTTCGGACCGCGGCCAACGTTCCATCGCCAAAAGCCTTCGCGGCGGATTCCGTCCACGAGCATTTCGCTCGCTACTCCGCTCGCCACGCCTCTGATAGAATCGCCCGTTTGCGGCCTGCGGGCCGCTTCGCCTGTGCAAGAGACTTACGGAGCTAAACGGTATTTCGTCAGCGGAACGGTTCAGGGTGTCGGATTTCGCTACTTCGCCCAGCGGGTGGCCCGGCGACTTGGGGTATCGGGCTATGTGAAGAACCTCACGGACGGTCGCGTGGAGGTTTATGCGATAGGTCCGGAGACGATTCTCACGGAATTGCGTGCGGAACTCGAACGTGGCCCGCGGTTCGCTACGGTATCGGACGTGGCGGAAGAAGACGCGCCGGTCGAAAACGAATTCGCGAGCGGCTTTTCAGTCGAGCGCGATATGTAGTGAAAGAGGAGACGATGGAAGACCTGAAAAAGCTAATCCGCGAAATTCCCGACCATCCCAAGCCCGGTATTCTGTTTTACGACATCACCACTCTTCTCAAGGACCAGCATGGATTCCATGCGCTCGTGGATCAGCTCTGTGAGCACTACAACGGGAAGCACGTGGACGTCGTCGCGGGAATCGAAGCCCGCGGATTCATCTTTGCTCCCGCACTCGCTTATCGTCTCGGCGCGGGCTTCGTGCCCGTGCGCAAGCCGAAGAAGCTGCCGTGGAAGACGGCCTCGATCACCTATCAACTCGAGTACGGCACGGATCAACTCGAAATTCATGAGGACGCTGTTCGCTCAGGCCAGCGCGTGATCATTTGCGACGATCTTCTCGCCACCGGTGGGACCGCTTCTGCCGCCGTGAATCTCATTCGGAAACTTGGAGGCGAAGTCATCGGTGCTGCATTCGCTGTGGAGCTCAATTTCCTCAACGGCCGCGCCAAGCTCCCCGGCGTTGATGTCTTCTCGCTGCTGAAGTACGACAAGTAGTTTGGAAATCAGAAAAGGGAGAATGGAACAGAAAATCCCTGCTTCGAAATTGAGCTGGGGCACCCCGTGGGTTTTCGAGTTTCTATTTTCCCTTTTCCATTTTCTGCGCGCTCCGCTGCCGGACAGCCTCGAATAGCATCACTCCTGCCGCGACGGAAACATTGAGCGAGCGCACCGGTCCCGCCGTCGGAATGGAAACGAGAAAATCGCACCGCTTGCGCGTCAACTCGTGCAAGCCTTCGCCTTCGCTGCCGAGAACAATCCCGACCGATCCTTTCAGATCGACTTCCGTGTAACTCTTTTCCGCGCGCTCGTCGAGCCCCACAAGCCAATAGCCGGCTTCTTTCATTTCCTCCATCGCGCGAACCAGATTTGTCACCCGCGCGACGTCCAAATGTGCGAGCGCGCCTGCCGATGCCCGTTCGACCGTATCGGTCAAACCAGCGGCGCGCCGTTCAGGGATGACTACGCCATGCGCGCCCGCTGCGAGCGATGTGCGGACAATTGCACCCAGATTGTGCGGGTCTTCGATGCCGTCGAGCAGAACGATCAATCCCTGCCCCGTCTTCACACGAAGCAAATCTTCGAGTTCAACGGCGGGCTTTGCGGCGGCGAGTGCGGCAATGCCTTGATGCTCGCGTGTTCCGGCGAGGCGGTCCACTTGCTGGCGATCTTCGAATCGGACCGGCACGCCGCGCGATTTCGCGAGCCGCACGACCGACTCAACTCGCTCGCCGTGCCGCCCGCTCGCGATGATGATGCGGTCGAGCGGCCGCCCGGCTGTGAGCGCCTCTTCCACCGCATGAAATCCCGTCAGCCAGTTCATCGCGATGCCCGGTCCTCAGCCTTCGACCGTCGCGATGGCGTGTGCCGCGATGGCCTCGCCGCGCCCGATTTCACCCGTACCCTCGTTTGTCTTGGCTTTCAGATTAATTTGCTCCGCCGCGATTCCCAGTGATTTCGCAAGCGCCGCGCGCATGGCCGGAAAATGCGGGCCGAGTTTGGGCCGCTCGCAGATCACGATCGCATCCAAATGACCGATCCGCAGCCGTCGCTCGTCAAGCAATTTTCGCGTGTGCTCCAAAAATAGCAAGCTCGACACGCCCTTCCACTTCGGGTCCGAGTCCGGAAAATGAGTCCCGATGTCACCGAGCCCTGCAGCTCCGAGCAGCGCGTCGCACAGCGCGTGACTCAAAACGTCGCCGTCGGAATGACCGACGGAGCCTTTGTCGTGCGGGACTTCAATCCCGCCGATCATCAGCTTTCGGCCTTCCGCCAACCGGTGCAGATCGTATCCGATTCCAGATCGCGTCATCCTGAGCGCCGCTCCTGTGCGAGATAAAACCGCGCAAGCTCCATGTCGGCTGGTCGTGTGATCTTGAAGTTGCGTTCCGACCCCAGCACGACGAATACGTCTCGGCCCATCCGTTCGACGAGCGCCGCTTCATCCGACGCGGTCACTTCATCCTGCTGCGCCTTCTTGAATGCATCGCGCAGGACCGGATAGGAAAATGCCTGCGGCGTTTGCGCGAGCACAATGCGCTCCCGCGGAATTGTTGCCGTGATCAACGCGACGTCTTCGGGCAAGCTCGCGCGTTTCACTTCCTTCACCGTATCAATCGCCGGAATTCCCAGAATTGCAGCGCCGCGCGCGCACGCCTCAACGATTACGCGTTCGACCTGCTCCTGCGTAACGAACGGACGCACCGCATCATGCACGAGAACGATTTCGGTGGTCGGATCCACCTGGGCCAGCGCATTGGAAACCGACTGCTGCCGTGTGTCGCCGCCATGAACCACCCTTGCCGGGCGGCCGAGTCCCGACATTCCAACCTTGTCCTGCAGAAACACGATATCGTCAGCGCGCGTTGAAATGAAGAAATCCGTGATGGCAGTGCACGTTGCCAGGCGTCGCAGCGTGTAGATTACGAGAGGCACGCCGTCAAGTTCGAGGAATTGTTTCGGCGTATCGGCGCCCATGCGGGTGCCGAGTCCTGCGGCGGGAATGATGGCGGCGACGCGGCTCATGGAAGGGTCAATAGTCTATCGCAATCGAGGCATGGCGGGCGAGCGGAAGCCTGCGGAAATCTCGAGATCCACGACAACGTCGGTCCCGATCAGATCAAGATCGCCCCGGTTCGGGGTAGAGCGGCCGCGGAGGGCGCTCGCCGCCGGCGGCTCCTTCCACTGCACGCTGCGTCACTTGCGGATCTGCAGGCGCCGTGGCGGTCGAACGCGGCGTCTGCTCGCCCCGCTCATCGTAGCGGCCGAAGATCATTTTCCCGGCTGTGGTCTGATGAACGGATGTAACGGTGATGTCCACCGTCTTGTTGATCATTTTGCGCGCGCCATCCACCACCACCATTGTGCCGTCGTCGAGATACGCGACGCCCTGATTGTATTCTTTTCCTTCTCGCAGGATGAAGACGCGCATCGTCTCTCCCGGCAGCACAACGGGTTTCAGCGCGTTCGCGAGCTGGTTGACGTTCATGATATCGATTCCTTGCAGCGTCGCTACTTTGTTGAGATTGAAATCGTTCGTGACGATTTTAGCGTCGTAGCGCTTTGCCAGCTCAATCAGCTTCATGTCCACGTCGGCGATCTGCTGGAAGTCGTCCTCTGCGATTTGCACTTCGAGGTGCGCCATTTTCTGGATGCGCTGCAGGACTTCAAGACCGCGCCGTCCGCGCTGGCGCTTCAGCGGGTCCGCCGAGTCAGCCACAAGCTGTAGCTCGCGGAGGACGAATTGCGGGATGATTACGGTCCCATCGAGGAACTGCGCATCGGCAATGTCGGCCACGCGGCCGTCAATGATCACGCTTGTGTCGAGCAGTTTGAGCGACTGCTTGTTGCTGCGTTCCGACCCGAAAAGTCCGCCGAGCGCCTGCAAGTTGAGCATGTCACCCTTGTTCGCACCCAGAATCAGCCCGACGTAAGTCATCACCAGGAAAACCGTCAAGCTGAAGAACGACCGCGTGCTCTCCGGCATGGATGTGTGGGTGAAGATCAGCGACGAAAGGTAGGCCCCGAGGATGCCCAGGATCGAACCGGTGGCGGCGCCGATCAGCCGGCGCAAGCTGGCCTTGCGCAGCCGGACTTCAAAAAGGATGACAATGACCGAAAACGCGAGGCCGGCCAACGATGCGGTTTCCCGCGACAACCCGAAGGGCCGGAAGTGATAGCCCGCGGCAATGCAGACAACCGTGAAGATAAAACGGATCGCAAGCATATCCCAAAAAGTCCCAACAGGTGTGCTTCCCTGGCGGGAAAGAACCACGGGTTTCGAAGGAGGATTTTCCGAAGGCGCGCCGCTCGTTACGCGGCTGGAAGCATTAGAAGTCCTTTGCATTTTTTCACCTTATGAAAATATGAAAGTATAAATCGCTTCGAATTTAAAATCTTACTGCATGCTTTACAATCTGCCGGCTCAATAGGAAATTTCCTGTTTCGCCGGAATAATATGGGCCCGAATAAATTTGTATAATGCGCGTAGTATAGCACCGGCGGGAAGTGCGCGGGCGGGAAGTTCCGCATGAAAACATCTATCGGCGGTCAATCCCAAGTCAAAATGGATTGCAGAGCGGTTATAGGTAGTACTTGGGGACGCGCCGTCCGAGCGCGCAAAGCAAATCGGAAGTGACCGTGCCAATCTCCGGTGCCACGTCGGAAACTTCGATCGCGGCGTCTCCATCCTTTCCGTATATCGTGACCACGTCTCCGAGCGCGGCATCCGGAACGTCGGTTACATCGAGCATCGTCAAGTCCATCGAAATCGTTCCCACCAGCGGCGCGCGTCGCCCCCGCACGAGCGCGCATCCGCGATTCGTCCGTTGGCGCACCACGCCGTCGGCATAACCAGCGTTGATAACGGCGATGCGCGACGCCCGCACGGTGACGAATCGCGCGCCGTATCCCACACCCTGTCCCGCCGGAACATCGCGCAGAGAAATAATCCGTGCGCGCAGCGAAAGACAAGGCTGGAGCGGCATGATTCCCATCACTTCCTTTTTCTTTTCCGGAGGGTCGAACGACTGGTGATATCCGTACAGGATTGCGCCGGGGCGCATCATGTTCATCCACGTGCTCGGGCGCGCGCAAATCGCTCCGCTGTTCGCCATGTGCACGATTCCGGGCGAGATTCTCAGAGCGTGCAGCCGGTCCAGGCAGGTCCGGAACAATTGCTCCTGCGCGCTCGTTTGCTCCGCTTTGAAATCTTCCGCCGAAGCAAAATGCGTAAACGTGCCTTCGAGTTCGAGATGCGGGCAAGCGGCGAGCGCGCTCGCGAAGGGTTCGATCTCCGAAGGCGAAATCCCAAGCCGGTTCATTCCCGTGTTGATTTTCAAATGGAAGCGAAGGCGCGAGGGTTTTCCGCGCGCGGATTTTGCGGCGCGCTCGAGATGCCGCAAATCGTCCACGCGCGTTACTGTCGGCGTCAGGCCATTGGCAATGAGTCGCTTTTCCTCGCCGGGCCAGAACCCGGTGAGCACAAGGATTCGTTTACGAATGCCCGCCTCGCGAAGCTCGATTCCTTCATTGGCGCAGGTGACTCCGAACCATTCCGTGCCGGCTTTCTGCAACGCCTTCGAAATGGGAACGGCGCCCAGGCCGTAGGCGTTTGATTTCACAACGGCAAGGACTTTGCGCTTTCCTCCGGTGTGCTTGCGGATCACTCTCAGGTTATGCAGGATCGCGGCGAGCGAGATCTCCGCCCACACCGGTCGCCCCCCGACATGGATTGTTTTCGTCATCCCCTTTTAGAATGCCAGACTCCGCCTCGTTGGCGCGCAAAAAATGGCGCCGCAAATCTGGTCCGCGCCGTTTAGGTAAACATGCCACTTTGGATTACTGCAGCCGGGAGGCCGTTCAAGCCTGGGCGAATCCCCGTCCGGCATTTCCCGCAAACTCGCACCAAACACTAAGTTTAGGGGGAAAGGCCTTCTTCAACCGTGGCGCGGGGCTGGCGCACATCTGCGGACGTCGCGACACGTTGTGGTTGCAGGGGAACGCCGCTCTGGTTGAAAACCCTATTCTTCGGGGACGGAACTCCAGGCATCCGGTGCGGCTTCTTCGAAGCGCGTATGGCGGCTCAGGAAGACAAAGTTCAAGCTCCCGGTCGGGCCGTTGCGCTGCTTGGCGATAATGATTTCGGCTTTTGCGCGGTCTTCTTCGGGGAGGTTGGATTTGTAAAAATTCGGGCGGTTGATAAAAAGCACGACGTCCGCGTCCTGCTCGATGGCGCCTGATTCGCGCAGGTCGGCCAATTGCGGCTTGCGCTCTTCGCGCTCGGGCGCTCGGGTCAACTGGCTGAGCACAATCACCGGAACCTTCAATTCCTTGGCCAGGCCCTTCAGGGCGCGCGACATGCTCGAAACTTCCTCCTGCCGGTTCGTCCCGCGCCCGGAATTGCTCGGAACAACGAGCTGGAGATAATCCACAATCATGAGCGAAAGCCCGCGATCGCGTTTTAACCGGCGCGCCTTGGCCCCCATCTCGAGCACGGTCGAAGAGGCCGAGTCGTCGATCCAGAGCGGTGCTTCGCCCATGGTTGCGAGCGAGCTGGTAATCTTTCCCCAGTCGTCCTTGTTCATGTGTCCGGTGCGGAATTTGTGCGCGTCCACGCGCGCTTCCGACGCCAGCAGGCGCATCAGAAGCGATTCCTTGGACATTTCCAGCGAGAAAATAGCGACGGGTTCGCGCTGCCGCAGCGCCACGTTTTCCGCGATGTTCAGCGCCAGCGCCGTCTTGCCCATCGACGGCCGCGCCGCCAGAATAATCAATTCGGACGGCTGCAGCCCGGCAGTCTCGTTGTCGAGGCCCGGATAACCGGTTGCCAATCCCGTGATGCGGCGACCTTCGCTGAAAATGCGCTCGAGCCGCGCGAAATTCTCCCGGACCAGCTCCTTGACGCCGATCAGTCCCGCGCGCACGCGGTCTTCCGCCAATTGAAAAATGGCGGATTCGGCACGATCGAGAATCACGTCGGCATCCTCGCCCGCTTGCAGCGCCTGCTCTTGAATCGCCGAGGTGGAGTGAATCAAACCGCGAAGAACCGATTTTTCCTTGACGATGCGTGCGTAGTGCTCAACGTTCGTCACCCGCGGCTGCCCGTCCGAAAGTTGCGAAAGATACGCGGGACCCCCTGCCGCTTCGAGTTCGCCGCGGCGATGCAGGTCGTCTGTGAGAGTCACCAGATCAATGGCTTGCTGCTTTTCACCGAGCTGGATCATGCGCTCGTAAATCCGCCGGTGCTGGTCGAGGAAAAAATCGTCGGACCGCAGCTTTTCGATCGCGGTGTTCAACGCGTGATTGTCGAGCAGGATTGCGCCGAGGATGCTGCGCTCTGCCTCCAGGTTGTGAGGGAGCGGACGTTCGAGATGGGAATCGCCTGCCATTTAGTTTCGCTTTTGGTTCGCCCCTATTTTCGCTTAAGACGCTTCGTGATGCAAGAGAGCCTGCCGACCCATGCTTCTCCGGACGCGCGACGCCTTATGTTCCATTCCGGAGTGCGCGGCATTGTGCCATCACTGCCCTGCGAGTCAACGGTACAAGCCTGTGGAATTCACATCGCGCTGTGAATAATGCCTGCGGGTTTATTTCGAAGGAAAAAATCTAGAGTAACTGCGTACTCAGGAACGCAGGAAGCCCGGGCTGGGACGCCTTAGCCTTCTTTTTGGACGGTGAGCTTGACCGAGGCCGTAACTTCGCGGTGCAGCTTGATCGGAATCTGGTATTCCCCGACCAGTTTGATCGGATCCGCGAGCGTAATCTTGCGCTTTTCGACGTTGTAACCCTGCGCTGCGAGAGCGTCCGCGACGTCACCCGAAGTTACCGAGCCAAAGAGTTGGTCGTTTTCGCCGGCCTTGCGCGAAAGAGTCAGCGAAACGCCTGCCAGGAGCTCAGCGAGCTTCTCCGCAGCTCCCTTTTCCGTTGCTTCCTTTTTCGCAAACGCGGCGCGCATTTTTTCGAGCCGCTTCATATTGCCCGGCGTCGCCTCGAGGCCGAGCTTCCGGGGCAGCAGGAAATTCCGCGCGTACCCTTCTGCAACTTGGACCACCTCGCCGCGCGTGCCGAGTTTTTCCACGTCCTCTTGAAGAATGATCTGCATTTTTCGCTCCTCGAATCTTTCAGAAGAAACTCGGTTTCGCGTCTTGCAGAGGCAGCACGTCGCCTCCGCGCGACAGTTGGCTACAGTTCCGCGGCGAACGGCAACAGAGCGATGTTCTGCGCCCGTTTGATCGCCACCGTCAGCCAGCGCTGATGCCTTGAGCAGGTTCCGGTCATGCGGCGCGGCAGAATTTTCCCGCGCTCCTGAATGAAGGGCGACAGAATCTCGGCCTTTTTGTAGTCAATGTAGTCAACCTTGTCCACGCAGAAGCGGCAAACTTTCTTCTTGCGGACAAAACTCCGTTTGCCCCGCTTGGCGGGACCGCCGGGCCGGGCCTGAGGCCGAGGTCCCGAAGAACCCGACGGACCGGACGGCGCGGGCGGCGGCGCCTGATGCTGTGGTGCGTTTTCTTCTGCCATTTGATTTCTCCCTGTCTAAACTGTTGCCGCAGTCTGCTCACCGCTTGCGGTTCCCGGCGACGGCGGAGCCGTCTTTCGCGGGCGGCGTGCCGCGCGGCGCTCACGATGGCGCTTCAGCTTCTCCTGCCGCTTCAATTCTTCGTCCAGGCGGATGGTCAAATACTTCATCACGGAATCCGCCACTTTCAACCGCCGCTCGAGCTCTTTCACGACTTCGCCGTGGCTCGAGCGAACAATCATGTACACGTAAAATCCCTCGCGCAGTTTCTGCACGCGGTAGGCCATGCGTCTCCGGCCCCACTTATCCACCTTCTCGATCTTTCCGCCCTTTTCGACGGCGGCGTGCTCGAGTGTCGCAATCACCTTGTCAATTTCCGCTTCCGGCGTATCCGGGCGGCAGATGAAAATCAGATCGTACTGGCGCTCTTCCATGTGTCCTCGATTCCTTTTCTACTTTTCGGCAACTGCGATTTCCTACGGCTGATTCTCGTCGGGTGGCTGTACGGTTCGGTTGAACCGTGTCATCGCCTTGCCCACGCCCTCGGTCAAAATCATTTCGACCGCATCCGCCGCATCGGCCGCCATCTGCGCGGCGATCTCACGCTCGGCGCGTCTCATCTCGGTGAGAACGTATTCCGCCAGGTCGCCCCAAATCTTTTCCGGGCCTACGCCCATCCGCACGCGGATGAATTCGTCCGTCCCGATCGACCCAATCACCGATTTAAAACCGTTGTGCGTGCTGCCGGCGCCGCGTTCCCGAATCCGCAGCATGCCCCACGGCAGGTCCACTTCGTCGAGCAGGACGACCATCTCCGCGGGATTGCATTCATATCGCTCGAGCAGCATCCGCACGGCCACGCCGCTCAAATTCATCATCGTTTGCGGCTTGGCCAGAACCACTTCGTGTCCCGCCACGACGCCGCGCCCGACGTAAGACTTCGCTTCCGGCCGCGTCACCCGAATCCCGGCGCGCTCGGCCAGGCCGTCCACCGCGAGAAAGCCCATGTTGTGCGGCGTCCAGGCGTATTCGTCGCCGGGATTGCCGAGGCCGACGATCAATCGCATTTCCGGCTCGTTTACTTTTCCTTGCCCTTCTTTTCGGGCTTCTCGGCCTTCGCCGCGGGAGCGGGCGCGCCGCCTTCGGCTTCGCCCTCACCTTCCTCTTCTTTCTTGCCCTTCTTGATCACTTCCGGCTCGGCAGGCGCCGTTTCCGCCGCAACTGCCGCTTCCGGCGCCGGCTCTTCTTCCTTCTTCAGAATAACGACGTGTGCCAGCACGCGCTGCGGGTCTGTCAAGAGCTTGACCTTCTTCGGATCAATCGGCAGATCGGCGGCGCGCAGTTGCTTGCCGATCAGCAGCTCGCTCACATCCATCCGGAACTCTTCCGGGATATCGCTGGGAAGACATTCGACTTCCACCTCGCGCGTCACCATTTCGAATATGCCGCCCTGCATTTTCACACCTTGCGGCTCGCCGAACGTGTGCACAGGAACTTTGACGCGCATGCGCACGTCCATCGCGACCCGGTAGAGGTCCACGTGAAGGAGCGATCCGCTCACCGGATCAACCTGCCAGTCCTTCACCATGGCTTTCTCTTCTTTTCCGCCGGTGACCTGCACGCTGAATATCGTATTGTGACCCGTCTCCGACCGCAGGATGCGTGCTACCTGCTTGCCATTGACCGATAGCGAGATCGTATCCTTGGAGCCGCCATAGAGCGTGGCCGGAACCATTCCGGTCAGCCGCATGCGGCGCGCGGGACCCTTCCCGCGCTCCTCGCGAATCTTGCCTTCCACTGTAAATGTCTGCATGAGTTCTTCCTTTTTGTCCTCAAACCGAATCTGTCATTCCGGCCGATTTCATCGGGACTCGGGATGACGTCGATAAATCTTCAAATAAAAAGCTCGCTGATCGAAGATTCTTCGTGGATCGACTGAATGCCGCGGGCCAGTAACTCCGCTACGCTGAGCACCTTGATCTTCGGAATCTTCCGTGCCTCTTCGCTGAGCGGCACCGAATCTGTGACGACCACTTCCTCAATCTTCGACTGAATGATCCGCTCGGCGGCCGGTCCCGAAAGCACCGGGTGCGTGCACGCGGCAAACACTTTCGTTGCACCGTGCTCGAGCAACGCTTCCGCCGTTTTCACGAGCGTTCCCGCCGTATCAATGATGTCGTCCACCACCAGCGCGGGCCGTCCCGCGACGTCGCCGATCAGGTGCATCACTTCGCTCACGTTCACGTCAATTCGCCGCTTATCCACGATCGCAAGGGGCGCGTCGATTCTCTTCGCGAAGTAGCGCGCGCGCTCCACGCCGCCCGCATCGGGCGATACCACTGTCATCGGTCCCAGATGCTTCTTCTGAAAGTATTCGACCAGAACCGGCGCCGCGAACAAGTGATCCACCGGGATATTGAAATATCCCTGGATCTGCGGCGCGTGCAGGTCGAGCGAAAGCACTCGGCTCGACCCGGATGTTTCCAGCAGGTCCGCCACGAGCTTCGCTGAAATCGCCACTCGCGGCCGATCCTTGCGGTCCTGCCGCGCATACGGGTAATACGGAATCACCGGCGTGATGCGCCACGCCGAAGCGCGCTTGAACGCGTCAATCATCAGAAGCAACTGCATCAGGTGGTGATTCACCGGATGGCTGCACGGCTGCACCACGAAGACGTCCGCGCCGCGGACATTTTCGAGAACCTGATATCGCGTCTCGCCGTCCGAGAACTGGCCGTGCTCGGCCCTTCCGCGCGGGACTCCAAGATAGCTGCAAATCGCGTCCGCTAGTGCGGGATTCGCCGTGCCGGAAAAAATCTTGAATTTGTCGTCGGCCAAAGTTTTCCCCTCAACCGGTCACACGCCATCCCAATGCCCGGCCATACTTTTTCCTGGTTAGAGTTTCGACGACGAAAACCGAATCTTCCGGGAACGCTCGAGCGGCTCGGCGCGCCTGCGCTGGGTTTCGGAAGATTCCGAACACCGCCGACCCGCTACCCGCCAGCGCGGCATCTGCGGCTCCTCGCTTGAGCAATCCGTCCCGGATCTTTCCCAGGTATGGATAACGGCGGAAGACGGGCCCCTCGAAATCGTTCGAGACGCCTGCCCCCTGCCGGCTCCAGCACAGAGCGCAGAACTCAAAGATTCTAGGGGGTACAGCGCGGTTTGTCAATTCCGCAGAAACCCATTCGTAGGCGTCCTTTGTGCTGACGCCGATGTCTCGCGGCGAAACGACAAGAATCGAACGCTTCGGTCCATCCGGCAGGGGAAAGATTTCGTCGCCGCGATTTACTCCCAGAGCGCGGCCGCCGAAGAGGAAAAACGGGACATCGGCACCCAGGCCCGAGGCAATCTCCATCAATCGCTCGAGCGGGAGCTTCCGCTTCGTAAGCCGCACCATCCCAACCAGCGCCGCTGCGGCATCGCTTGAGCCGCCCCCCAGTCCGCGCGCCACTGGAATTTTCTTTTCCAAATGGACCGTCACGCTGCCTTGAAACCCGACTTCAGGGCTGATAGCTTCGATCGCTCGCACAACAAGGTTTTTCCGATCCAGCGGCAACGCCGGATCATCCGTCGTCATGATGAAATTGAAGCCTGACGAACCGGGCTCGACGGAGATTTCGAGCGTATCGTGCAACGATATCGCTTGAAAAATAGTGCGCAGCTCGTGATAGCCATCGGGGCGGCGCCCACGGACATGCAGGCAGAGATTGATCTTCGCAAACGCCGGCAGGCGAACCGATTTTTTCATCCGGGGAGCTTACTGCGGTTTGGTTGTTTCCGGGACTGAATTGTGCGCAAGGCGGCGCTTCAGATTCTTCAATTGCGAGTCGAGTTCGTTGACCTTGTCGGCTTCATAGTCTGCCGGAAGAGCGTGCTGCCATTCCGCCAGTGCGTGTTCCCAGAGTTCCGCGGCGCGCTCGGTCTGGCCGAGTTTCATGTAAACGTCGCCGAGATGTCCCAGGATTGTCGGGTCATGTTTCTGGCGGTCCGCCGCCTTGCGCAGAAATTCCTCCGCTTCGGCGAGTTTGTTCTGTTTGTAATAAACCCAGCCGAGGCTGTCGAGGTATGCGCCGTTGTTCGGTTCTTGCGCCACGGCACGCCGGATGAGCGTGGTAGCTTCGTCGAGACGCAGGCCGCGATCCGCCAGCATGTAGCCGTAGTAATTAAGAACAGACGCGTTGGATGGATTCACATCAAGAACTTTCCGGAACTGCTGCTCGGCCTGGTCGAATTTCTTTTGCCGCTCGTAAATGGCCCCGAGCATGAACCATACGGTCTCTTTGTCCGCAGGCTCGCGGCTTAGCTGTTCGGCCTTCTGCGCCGATTGTTCGGCGTCCGAAAACTGCCGGCCGCGCTCCTGCACCTGCGCGAGGTCGAGATAAATTTCGTGGTCTTCATAGTTTCCATGGAGCAGCCCGCGCAGAAGCTTTGTCGCCGTCTCGGTCTCGGATTTCTCGCCGTACAGCATGGCGAGCGTCACCAGCAGGTTTTGATCCTTGGGAGTTTCTTCGAGCGCCTTCTTGGTTTCGGCGATCGCGCGGTCGATGTCGCGGCTCTCGCGATAGGTATCGATCAGCAGCATTTGCGCGCGCTTCTTCGATTCCGGCCCCAGCTTTGCCATTTCCTCAAACGTGCGAATGGCAGCGGGATAATTCTGCTGCTCGCGGTAAGCGTGGCCGAGCTGTTCGTAGAGAATCGAGAGTGCGTTGGGATTTCCTTCGCTCCCCGTTTGACTCTTCACTCCCGCGACAGCATCGGTCAACACCTTCACCGCATCGTCGTACCGGCCCTGGTCCTCATAGAGCAGCGCTTCGTTGTAAAGAATTTCGAGACTTCCGGGAGCGAGTTGCTTTGCCCGCAGCAGGCTCGCCTCTGCCTGGTCAAACTTTCCGAGACGGCGGTAGAGCTGCGCCATTCGCAGGTAGTTGTCCGACGTGCCCGGTTCCAGTTCCGCGAGGCGCTGGAACTGTTCGAGCGCGGCCGCGTATTTGTCCTGCGAAAGGAGCGCTTGCGCGAGTCCGTGGCGATGGGCTGCATCGTCCGGGTCTTCATCCACGGCTTTACGGTACGTTTCTTCTGCCTTCGCGTAATTCTTTGCCTGTGTATATGCGTCGCCAAGCAGATCGTAAACTTCCGGCGAAGCGGAATCCCCGGCCACTTGGCTCAGGAGGTCGATTGCGTCTTGCGAGCGCCCTTCGTCGATCAGAAGCTGGCTCAATTGCTCGAGTGCCGGCCCATTGTTGGGATCGCGCTGCAGCACAGCGCGAAGAACCTTTTCCGCCTCGTCGTGCTGGTTGTTCAGGCGGTACAGTCGCGACAACCACAGTGCCGAATTGAGATCGTTCGGCTCGACCTGCAAGACGGCTTGAAACTGCTCGATGGCCTTCGATAGGTTTTCCTTCTGCACATCCCCGGCGTTCGTATCACCCAGCGCGCGAACGTAAATGCGCGCCAGCAGCCGGTGCGCTTCCACGTTTTTCGGATCGATTTTCAGAACTTCCTGCGCTTCGTTCACGGCATTGGGAACGCGCTGTGATTTGGCGTAGATCTCCGCCAGGCGCTCCATGATGACCGTCGAGCCAGGCGCCAGCTCCAGCGCTTTCTTATAGGACTCGATGGACTGTATGGCCAGCTCGGTGCGGCCCGTGGCTTCGTATTGCATTTCCTGCAGGTGGCCCGTCGTGAAGTAATAGTAGGAATCGGCCCGCGTGGAATCATTCTGCGAGGCCGCCGCGGGGGGTTGGCTCTGAGCCTCCGCCGGAGCAGTATCTTGCGCGCGCGCGCCCGCAGCCGCCAGGGTCACAGTCAGAACGCCGATGCTCAGAATTGTTTTCATAGGATGACCACAAACTTCAATTATCGTACACGTACCGAAAGCCGTCAAAGAATTCCCGGCAAGCCGTTCCTCAAGGTTCACACCTTGATGCGACGCCTTGAAAGCTCCACGGGATGCCCGCCATCGAATAAGTCGAGGTTTTTGAACCGTTATCTACGTTGGCTACCAGTTGCAGGAATGGCTTTTAACGAGGACTAATGCCGGAAGTGGCGTACGCCAGTGAAGAACATCGCCATACCCAGTTTGTTCGCAGCGGCGATCACATCCGCATCGCGCACGGAACCTCCCGGCTGGATCACGGCCGTTGCGCCGGCTTTTCCCGCTTCTTCCACGCCGTCCGGAAACGGAAAAAACGCATCGGATGCGACCACTGTGCCGGCGAGCGAAAACTTCGCCGTCGCTGCTTTGATGACCGCAATCTTTACGGAATCCACACGGCTCATCTGACCGGCGCCGACGCCCGCCGTCTGCCCTTCGCGCGCGAAAACAATGGCGTTCGATTTCACGTGTTTGCAAACTTTCCACGCAAACAACAAAGCGCGGCGCTCGGCATCGGTCGGCGCCCGCTCGGTCGCGACCTTCAGCTCTCTCTCCCTCAACTCATGCTGGTCTGGCTCCTGCACCAGCACGCCGCCCGAGATTCGCTTCAGTTCGAGTTCCACCGGGGCAGCGTCGCGCGGCATTTCGAGCAAACGCAAGTTCTTTTTCGACGCGAACTTCTCGAGCGCCGCCGGCTCATATCCCGGCGCAACAATGCATTCGACGAAAAGCTTCGCGACCTCTTCCGCCGTCGTGGCATCGAGCGTGCGATTGAACGCGAGCACGCCGCCGAACGCGGATATGGGATCGCACTCGAGCGCTTTTAGATACGCGGCGTGAAGCGAGTCCTGCTCGGCTGCGCCGCAGGGATTGTTGTGCTTGATGATCGCGACCGCCGGGCGCGCGAATTCTTCCACCAGCGCTCGCGCGGCATCGAGATCCACCAGATTGTTGTACGAGAGTTCCTTGCCCTGAAGTTGCTTCGCGCCTGCCAGCCCCGCGGCGGAACGCCCGGCGGGGATGAAAAGCGCCGCGGCCTGGTGCGGATTTTCGCCATATCGCATCACTTCGCGGCGCTCGAGAGAAATGTGAATTCGTTCCGGCAATTTTCCCGGTGGCCCGATCGAGACGCTTCCATCGGCCGAGAGCCGTTCGAGTTCGGTTGCAATTTCGCCGTCATATCGCGCCGTGCGCGCGTACGCCTTTCGCGCGAGGGCCAGCCGCGTCGGAAGGCTCAGTTCGCGTTTCTCGCGCAACTGCGCTGCAATCGCGGCGTAGTCGGCAGGGTCGGTAATCACGCCGACGCTTTGAAAATTCTTGGCGGCCGACCGAATCATCGCCGGCCCGCCGATATCGATGTTCTCGATTAGATCCTCAGGCGTCACTCCCGCCTTCGCCGCCGTCGCGGAAAATGGATAGAGATTTACGACCACGAGATCGATTGGAACGATGCCATGCTCGGCCGCCTGCTTTTGATCTTCGGGTTTTGCGCGCTGAAACAATATTCCGCCGTGAACTTTTGGGTGCAGTGTCTTCACGCGCCCGCCGAGCATTTCGGGCCAGCCCGTCAGGTTGGCGATGTCACGCACGGGGATGTGCGCCTCGCGTAAGAGCTTCGCGGTCCCTCCCGTCGAGACAATCTCGATTTCAAGCAGCGCCAGATCGCGCGCAAATTCAACAACGCCCGTCTTGTCATACACGCTGATCAGCGCCCGTTCGATTGCCACCGCCGGACCTCCAGAATGGGAAGGGCTGGCTAGTGTAAGCGTTTGATGGAAATTTCGGAAGAGGTGCCGTGCAGGTTTGGAAGTCGAAAAACGTCAGCTTGAAATGCGGGCTTTCAATTTCACGCGGCCGCCTTCGATGCTGACCGTGTACTCCACCGCCTGGCCGCCTTTGTCCCTCAAGTCCTTCGTTTTTTGCCGGACAAAGCGCTCAAAATCTTTCAGCGTCGGCGCGCCCGCTTTCTCGCCGGTTTCCGTGC
>JBAWGF010000174.1:0-34065 GCA_049592615.1 Candidatus Acidiferrales bacterium | reverse complement strand
TTGTTAGGCGGCGCATAAACTCCGCTGCGGAGTTGCCGGAAGAGATTTTCGAGTACGGCGCGATGCAGGCGGCGTTTGTTGCCGAAATAGTAGTAGAGCATCGCCTTGTTCGCGTGCGCAGCTGCGGCGATTTCTTCCGTCCGCGCACCGGCCATTCCTTGCGCGGCGAAATGCTGCTCTGCCGCAGCCAGAATGCGCCGCGCCGTCGCCGGATTTTCCACTTTTCTGCGCCCTCGTTTCATTTTTCTTTCCTCACAAGCTCAATCGTGCCATTCCGGGTGCGGGATAGCGCGTGCCGGCGGCAACTCCGCGCGGCGCAAATTCTTCTATCCGTCTCATTTCGGCCGGAGAGATTGAAACTTCGACCGCGCCGAGATTCTGACCGAGATACTTGCGGCGCTTCGTCCCAGGGATCGGAACGATGTCTTCGCCGCGCGCGAGCACCCAAGCGAGCGCCAGTTGCGCCGGCGTGCAATTCTTTTCTGTTGCAATCTGCTGAATGCGCTCGACAATCTGAAGGTTTTTGCGAAAATTCTCATCCTGGAATCGGGGGAAATTGCGGCGGTTGTCATTCGCCGGAATGTCCGCGGTCTTCTGGAATTGACCCGCGAGAAATCCGCGCCCGAGCGGGCTATAGGCAACGAAGCCAATACCCAGTTCACGGCACACGCCAAGAAGTTCTTCCTCCGGGTCGCGCGACCACAGCGAATACTCGCCTTGGAGCGCCGCGATCGGATGCGTGGCGTGGGCGCGTCGAATGGTCTGCGGACCGGCTTCGGAGAGACCGAGATAGCGCACCTTGCCCTGTTCTATCAGGCGAGCCATTGCGCCGACGGTATCTTCAATCGGCACGCTTGTATCAACGCGGTGCTGGTAGTACAGATCGATCGTCGAAATGTGCAGCCGCCGAAGGCTGGCCTCGCAGGCCTGCTGAACGTATTCGGGCCGCCCATTCACGCCCAGAAACGAACCATCCGCTCCGCGCATGTTTCCAAATTTCGTGGCAACGATTACTTCATGGCGGCGTCTCCCAATTGCGCGGGCAACCAGCTCTTCGTTCCGGCCGACCCCATACATATCCGCCGTATCGAGCAGGGTAATGCCGTGATCGATGGCGTGAAGAATTGTGGCGATGGATTCGTTGTCATCCGTATCGCCATAGAATTCAGACATGCCCATGCAGCCGAGCCCGATGGCGGAAACGACGAGGGAACTCTTTCCCAGTCGGCGATAGCGCATACGATTCCTTCTCCCCGTGGCTAAGGTCTATTGTTTAACTAACCGGTTAGTTTAATATGCGCCCTTGAGTGAGTCAAGCAGAACGCGGCGATCCGATCGTCCCTGTAGATCCGCGGATGGAGCGCGTGTGAGGTTCACCCTCGATTGTTGTACCTCCACGGGCAAATATACTTGTGAGTTTGGGTTTATTACTACGCGTCGAGAGCGCCTGCGGCGCCGGGGGGAAGTTCGATAGAATATTTCGTGCGAGCTTTTTCGCGGTGAAGTTCGAGAGCAAGCTCGATCAGGCGGTCGATCAGCTTGGGATAGGGCAGCCCGGATGCCTCCCACATCTTGGGATACATGCTGATGGAAGTGAACCCCGGGATCGTGTTCAGTTCGTTGACATAAATCTTTCCGGTACGATGCTCGAGGAAGAAATCGCAGCGGGCCATGCCGGTGCCGTCGATCGCCCGAAACGCGCGAACGGCGTAATCCTGAAATTGCACAACCTGTTTTTTCGTCAGCGGCGCCGGAATCCTCAGTTGCGTGCCTTGCTCCAGATACTTCGCCGCGTAATCGTAAAACTCGCGGTGCGGCACGATCTCGCCGGGAATCGAAGCGCGAACGTCGTCATTGCCGAGCACGGAGACTTCGATCTCCCGCCCATTCACGGCGCGCTCGACGATGATTTTCAGCGCGAATTCGGCGGCAGTGTCCATGGCCGCGCCCAATTCATGCGCGGTTTTGACGCGCGTCATTCCCACGGAAGAGCCGAGCGTCGCCGGCTTCACAAAAAGCGGGAACCGGAATTTCTTTTTGATCGCGCGGATTACTTTAACGCGTTCGTGCTCCCATTCCGCGCGCCGAATCGCAAGATACGGGACGATCGGAATTCCTTCCTGCTCGAACAACCGCTTTTGAACGTCCTTGTCCATGCCGACGGCAGAAGCAAGCACGCCCGCGCCCACGTACGGCAGGCCCGCCAGTTCGAGCAATCCCTGCACCGTGCCGTCTTCGCCAAACGTGCCGTGGAGCACAGGAAAGACGACGTCAACAGTGACGCTCGGCTGGCCCGACGTAGGAGCGAGCGGAACCAGCGAAGCGGCGCTCGGATCGGGCGGCAGGACGACACGATTGCCGGATTTGAGGACTTCGGGAAGCATCTTCTGTGCGGTCGAACCGACAAGCCAGCGGCCATCCTTCGAAATTCCGATGAGCACAGCCTCATATTTTTCCGGGTCGAGCGCGCGAATGACGGATGCAGCGGAGGCGAGCGATACCTCGTGCTCGCCGGAGCGCCCGCCGAACAGAATACCGACACGCAGTCTTTTTCCCGTTGTCATCGAGGCACCGCTGGAAAATACTTTGGGTTGGACGCAGCCATCACAAGATCTTCTTTCCGAGGCCCGAGAGGACCAACTCGACCCCCAGTGTCGCAGTCTTGTTGTGCAGATCAATCACGGGATTGATTTCGACGAGCTCGAAAGAGACCATGGACTTGCTGTCCGCAATCATTTCAAGCGCAAGGTGCGCTTCTCGATACGTGACGCCGCCGCGCACCGGCGTCCCGACGCCCGGCGCGTCTGACGGATCGACGAAATCCATGTCGAGGCTGACGGCGACTCCGGCGGTGTCGTCGCCTGCAAAGCGCAGCGCTTCCGCCATCACTTCACGCATGCCTCGCTCGTCAATGTCTCGCATCGTGAAAATGTGGACGCCCGAATCTTTAACCAGCCGTCGCTCTTTGGAGTCGAGGTCGCGGATTCCAACCAGCGACACATTCCGAGGCTCGACCATGGGTTTAAACCCGGCCATCTCGGTCAGCTCCGGCGGGCCGTAGCCCATGATGGAAGCGAGCGGCATGCCATGAACGTTCCCCGAGGGCGATGATTCCGGCGTGTTCATGTCGCCGTGCGCGTCGAGCCAGACGACGCCGATACGCTTTGATTTCTTGTGGAAATGCGCCGCAGCCCCGGCCGTTGTGCCCACGGCAATGGAATGGTCGCCACCGAGGACGACCGGCACCATATCTTCATCGAGCGTTTTCTGAACCAGTTCCGCAAGTCCCTTGCAGGTCTCGGAAATTTCCCCGAGGTATTTCGCGTTTTTTTCGCCGTAGTGCTGTTCCTCCGCCTGCTTCACCTGCACGTTGCCGAAATCTTCGACCTGGCGGCCAAGCTGTTTCAGCCGCGACTGGAGTCCGGCGACGCGCAATGCCGAAGGACCCATATCGACGCCGCGGCGGCTGGCGCCCAGGTCCATCGGCACACCGATGATTCGGATCTTCTCTGCCATGTGGCTTTGTCGTTTCGCGATCCCGCAACTGGGGAGGGACTGTTAAGGATAAACGCGATAGAGCATCCGTGGGAAGGGGATGACTTCGCGAATGTGCTCTGTGCCGCAAATCCAGGCGACGGTGCGTTCCAGGCCCAGGCCGAAACCGGCATGAGGAACGCTGCCGTAGCGTCGGAGGTCGAGATACCACTGAAACGCCTCTTCAGGTAGGTTGTGTTCGCGCAGCCGCTGGACGAGCGTTTCGTAGCTGGACAGGCGCTCGCCGCCGCCAATGATCTCGCCGTAGCCTTCGGGGGCAATCATGTCGAAGCTCAAGGAGAGGTCGGGCCGCGCCGGGTCCGTGGCCATGTAAAACGCCTTCATCGCGGCGGGGTAGCGATGGATGATCACCGGCTTCTCGAATTCTTTCGAGAGAATCGTTTCCTCGTCGCCGCCGAAATCGTCGCCCCACTTCGCCGGGTTACCGGCCTTCTGCAGGACTTGAATGGCTTCGTCGTAGCTGATTCGCGGGAAAGGCGGCGAGATTTTCTCGAGCTTCGCGGCGTCGCGCTGAATCGTGGCGAGTTCCCGCGCACGATTCTTCACCACGGATTGTACGATCGCGCTGACAAGCCCTTCGCCGAGCTGAATCATATCTTCGAGGTGCGCGTGGGCGGCTTCCGGCTCGAGCATCCAGAACTCGGTGAGGTGGCGGCGCGTCTTCGATTTTTCAGCGCGGAACGTGGGTCCGAACGTATAAACCTTGCCAAGAGCCGCGGCCGTGGCCTCGACGTAAAGCTGGCCGGACTGCGTGAGATAAGCCTTCTGGTCGTCAATGTAATTCACTTCAAAAAGCGTCGTGGTGCCTTCGCAGGCAGCGGGCGTGAATATGGGTGCGTCCGTCAGAGTGTAGCCTTGCGAATCCATGTAATTCCGCGCGGCGCTTTCGGCCTGGGCGCGAATGCGCAGGATCGCAGCCTGCCGTGGGGTGCGAATCCAGAGATGGCGGCGGTCGAGGAGAAAATCGACGCCGTGTTCCTTGAGTTGGATGGGGTACGGGTCCGACTCGGAGACGCGCTGGATGATTTCAACCTGGCTGATCCGAATTTCGAATCCACCGGGTGCGCGAGGCTCGGCATGAATCTCGCCCGTGACAATGACGCTCGATTCCTGCGTCAGGCCCTTGAGCGCTGCGAAAGCCTCGGCGTGGTCTTTCTGCGAGGCGACGCCCTGAATAATCCCTGTACCGTCGCGGAAAATCGGAAACAAGAGTTTTCCCGATTCGCGAAGATTGTAGAGCCAGCCGCGGATCGTGACGGTTTGACCCGTGTGCTGGCCGGCCTGTTCGATTGTGACGATGGGTGCCGCTCCCTGCGATTCTTGCCTCATGGGTTCGTCCGTTGGGGTGCTCACGACCGCGCGACGCGCGTTCGCTTTGCTTCGATCGCTTTCTCGAGCTTATCTGCTGCCACTCGAGCCTCGTCGAGCGACGGTGACGCCACCGATTGTTCCTTCAGTTCGAGCACGAGTGGAAGAGGCTCGGGCGCGCTCGCCAGCGACGTGAGCGCGGCATCCCAATCAATCGTGCCATCGTAAGGCAAGAGGTGCTCGTCCTTCTCGCCGTGATTGTCGTGGATGTGTGTTGTGGCGATGCGGTCGCGCATCATCTCGAAGCTAGACTCCACACCCGATTCCATGTGCGCATGGCCGGTATCGAGACAAAGACGAAGGTCGTTCAAGTGCGTGTCCGCGATAAATTGCACGAGCGTCGCGGGGGAGCCCAGCTCGTTGGGCGTATTTTCCAGAGCAATCGTCACGCCGCGGGCCTTTGCAAAAATTACGAGATTCTCGAGGGAATTGAAGGCAGCGTCGAGCCTGCGCGGGTCGGCTTCCTGACGGCCGTGGCCGATATGCTGCACGAGGAAACGAAAGGGAATTCGCTCGGCCACTTCGAGCGCGCGCTTTACTTCGTCCACCGCATCGAGGCGTCGAATGCGCTCCGTATCGGAAATCGAGATGGCGACGCCGCTTTCGCGCCCCGGCGAGAGATCGCGCTCGGTGGGCGAATGCAGGGAGTAAAGCTCCAGCCGGCGTTCGCCAAGCGCGTCGGCAAGCTCACGTACCGCCTCCGGTGCCCGGTAACTGAAATGCCCCGGGGCGCAGAACACCTCGACGCCGGAAAATCCAGCGTGCGCGATTTCACCGAGCAATGGCGCGGATAACGGTTGCTTCACATACCGATACGTGGATAAGACACGCTGCATTCAGCCCCCGAAAGAGAATGTCTATGGTCGATGGAAAGGGTCTCGACGTCAATAGCCTACGGCGGCGCCGTCGCGGCGCACATCGGGCGCGCCGAGCCGCTCGTGCGTCGCGGCGTCAATTCCGATGGCCTCGACGCTTCCCATCCAGCTTCGGAATGGATAGACGTGATAGCCGCGCCGCTCGAGATCCTTTATCACGCTCTCTGAAAAAATCGGCTCGACTAGAACTACATCCGGCATCCATTGCTGATGGAACCGCGGAGCGTTAATGGCGGCCTGCGCATCCATGCCCAGGCGCATCCGGTTGAGAATGGTGAGGAACACCGAAGAAATAATTTGAGGGCCGCCGGGAGAACCAATGACTAAACTGAGCTGGCCGTCGCGCAGGAGGATCGTCGGCATCATCGAACTGAGCGGACGCTTGCCCGGCGCGATTGTGTTCGCCTCCGATTGGATCAGGCCAAACATGTTGGGCGCGCCGGGATGGGTCGTGAAATCATCCATTTCATCGTTCAAGAGAAAACCGTTGGCAGTTGTTACTCCCGAACCAAATTCATCGTTCAGTGTGTAGGTATTCGCCACTGCGTTACCGGCAGGATCCACGACCGAAAAATGAGTCGTGTGACCTCCACGCACTGCTTCATTGAGAGCGCGTGCGACTGCGACATCGGAATTGTTTGGAGCCAAATCATTCGCCCCAGGAGCGCACTGACTCGATGAGGAATCCTTACCTTCAAAGCTTTCCGGATGACCGGCAGTGATTTCCTTGCTGGTCGAAGCGTTCTCGGGATCGATCGTGTGGCGCAACGCGTCCGCGTAGCAGGCGGAAGTCAGGCCGCGCACGGGTATTTTTGTAAAGTCCGCGTCCGCCAGATACTCCGCGCGGTCCGCAAAGACACGGCGCATCGCTTCGATAACCCAGTGGACGGATTTGGGATCGTCCCAGGATTTCAAAGCAAGAGGCGCGAGTATGTTTAGGGCCTCAATCGTGGCCACGCCGCCGGAACTGGGAGGAGGACTGGTGATCAATTCCCATTCGTGACCATCCACTTTGTAGCTCGCCGTCAGCGGCTCACGGATTTTTGGCTCGTAGCGGGCCAGATCCTTGAGCGAGATCAGGCCGCCCTCTTTCTGCATTTCGTTTGCGAGGTCCTGCGCCGTCTGACCGCGATAGAACTCAGCCGCCCCGCCCTGCGCGATTCGGCGCAGAGTCGCGGCAAGCTCGGGTTGGCGAAAAATCTCGCCGGGCTGAAAATATGCGCCGCCCTTCAAGAAAACACGGCGGCTGGCCGGAAACCTTTCGAGTGTCGCGCCAGACCCGCGGAGCAGGCGAGCCAGTCGGGGGCTAACTGGGAATCCCTCCTCGGCAAGTCGAATCGCGGGCGCCATCACCTGCGGAAGTTTCATCGTGCCGTAAGTCCTCAACGCAAGCGTGAGCCCTGCCACAGTTCCGGGCACGCCAACGGACCTATAGCCTGTGAGCGAAGCTGTCGGATCAAAAGTCCCATCGGCCCTCCGATACATTTCTCTTGAAGCTTTCTGCGGAGCAACTTCTCGGTAGTCCACGAAAGCCGTGCCGCCGCTCGCAAGCCGGACGAGCATGAACCCGCCACCGCCGATATTGCCCGCTTCGGGTTCCACAACGGCTAGCGCAAACCCAACCGCGACCGCCGCGTCCACGGCGTTGCCACCCTTCTTCATAATCTCGATCCCGGCTTCGGACGCGAGCTTTTCATCGCTCACAACCATTCCCTTCGCGGCGCGAACCGGCGCAGTAGGCCAGTTATTTTTTGCGATTCTCGTCGCCGCGGCTGAGTCGTATTCGCGCGGCTGTTGAGCAGGAGGCGTGGTTTGCGCGATTGCAGCTAATGGAGCGAAGGCGATGGCCAAAGCAATTCCGAAAATTCTCACACGTTTTTTCATGGCAAAGGGACTCTATGAAAATCTTTCACACGCGTCAAGGAATCACGATAAGTGAAATCGGGCGATGGGGCCGCGGCGGGCATGAATCAGTTGCGGAATGATTTCGCAGCAGCGACGCAGACGCGGAGCTTGTCGATCGCTTCGTCCACCGTGCGCGTCTTGAGGCCGCAATCAGGGTCCACCCAGATCTGATCTTTCGGCAGTACCGTCAGTGCCTGCTCGACGCGCTCACGGACTGCTTTGGAGTCCTCGAGCGTGTGCGAGTGGACGTCCACAACGCCGAAGCTGATGTCTTTCGTGAACGGATGCCGCCGAAAGATTTCGAGCAGGCCGAGATCGTTGTTGGACATTTCGAGATCGAAATTATCCACGGGGAGATCGAGCATGCCGGGATAGATTTGTTCGAATGCCCCGTAGCAAGCATGCGTGATGAAGTAGGCGTTGAGGCCGCTTGTGGTCGCTTCCATCGCTTCGATCGCGATGGGCAGCTCTTCTGGACGCACCGAGAGCGCCGGCTCGTCAATCTGAATAATCTTGCATCCGGCGGCGATAAGCGCTTCCACTTCCTTACGAATCACGCCCGCGAGAGCCACGGCCGTCGATCGGCGGTCGGGATAATGCTCGTTGAAGCTCCAGTCCATGATGGTGTAGCCGCCCGTGAGCATTCCCTTCACGGGCTTTTTCGTCAGGCTCTGTGCATACTTCCACCAATCGACCGTGATGGGTCCCGGCCATTTCACTTCGCCCGTGATGATCGGCTTGTGGTAATAGCGGTTCCCGTAGCTGCGGACGAGTCCACCTTCGGTGAAGCCCGGCAAGCGCTCGGCGAAGTACGCGACCATATCGCCGCGATACATCTCGCCGTCCACCAAAACGTCCATGCCGAGCTTTTCCTGCGTCTCAATCCAAAAGGCGGTCGCCTTCCGCTCGAATTCGTGAAGCTGATCTTCCGAAATTTTGCCGTTGTGAAATTCTGCACGCGCATGAGCAAGATAATCGGGTTTCGGAAAGCTGCCGACCGAAGTTGTCGGGAAGAGCGGAAGCTGCAATCCCAGGTCTTGAAGCTTGGCACGGCTCATTTCCGGCGTCCCTTTCATCCGTTCAGCGCGGCACTGATTCTGCTGAGCAGCGCGAGCTTGGCGTAGGCGCGGTCGCGCGGCAGGTACTCAAGGCCTGATGACGGACCGAGATACGCTCGGCCGCCCTGAATCTTCGTCATCAGCCGCGCAACTTGCCGCGCGACGCTCGCCGGATCTTCAAGCCGAGTGTTGCG
Organism: Candidatus Acidiferrales bacterium; assembly: GCA_049592615.1. Lineage (GTDB taxonomy): Bacteria > Acidobacteriota > Terriglobia > Acidiferrales > UBA7541 > Palsa-295. The sequence goes on along the minus strand of JBAWGF010000174.1, from coordinate 25,110 downwards.
GCCGTCCACAAGGCCCAATCCAAGCGGCTTCGGTGAGCCGGCCGAAAAGACGACATCTACAAGCTTCGGGTTGTACGTGAAGTCGATGCCGACAATATCCGCCGGCAGCATCACGAGTTTTTCATACAGCGTCGCGCAATCGTTGAAATAAACGTAGAGTGCAAGCTCGACCTTGCGTCCGGATTCCACGGCGCGGTCGCGCGCCCGTGCGAGCAGCTCAAAAGATTTTTCGAAAATCGGCCAGTCTTGCGGGTACTTGATCGCAGCAGGCTCATCCACCTGGATCAACGCCGCGCCCGCTTGCGCCAGCGCGTCAATTTCTGCTGCAAGTGCCTCGGCGTAAGCCATCGCCCGCGATTCGAGCGACGCGAACGATCCCGCTGCGCCGTTGCCCGAGTTTTCGGACAGTGAAATTTTTGCCAGCGTGTACGGCCCTGTGAGGACTGGCTTGATCAAAAGCCTTCCGGCCTTGTCTCCCGGCGTCGGGAGATGACCGAGTGCATTGCGGGCGAAGTTGTATTCTTCGAGGACGAGCGGGGCCTTGCGCTGGGGCTTTCCCGTCACGAAGGGTTGTCGAAAATATGAATTCGTGTCGAAGAAGCGCAACAGACCTTTGATCTTCACGTTTTCCAGCTTGCCGGCGATATGGGAGATGGGATCGTACCAGCGAATCAGGCCGTCGGTGATGACCTCGAGGCCGGCCTTCATCTGTTCAGCGATCGCGCGTCGGGTCACTTCATGCTCGGCGTCGAGCACGTCGGCCGTAGTGCGTTCGTGGCGATCGAGCCCCGCGATCGTTCGCCGCAAATTTTGGAATTCGGGCGCATCGCCGATGCGCGGATAGCTTCCCGTGCTCGAAAGACACAATCCCGAAGGCGATGGACTCATTCAGCAGCCTCACGCAAGATTTGAACTTCGAAGTTAGTCGAAACACAAGGGAGCGTCAAGGCGCGCGGCCAATCTGCCGGGCTGGCGGTTAACTCACGGCTAGGAATCGCGTTGGTCGCCGACGGTGAAGTACGTGCAGTCGGGATGGTGAAAAACGAGTGCGCTCACGCTTGCCTCCGGCTCCATCATCATTCCTTCGGTGAGGTGCACGCCGATTTCCTCCGGGCGCAAGAGCAGCCAGATGCCGGCCTGGTCCTCCAGATTCGGGCACGCCGGGTAGCCGAAACTGTATCGCTTGCCGCGATAGCGCGATGTGAACCGTTCCTGCATCGTCATTGTGGAAGGATCGGGGAAACCCCAGTCTTCACGGATGCGCCGGTGCAGCCATTCGGCGCAGGCTTCTGCCGTCTCGAGCGCCAGCGCTTGCAAGCCGTGGGAAAACAAATATCGTCCCTGCGTCTTCGCATCGTCGGCCTTTTCGCGTATCCCGGCGCCGGCCGTGACGACAAATAGCACGATGTGATCGCGGCGGCCATCCCGCGCCGGCAATATGTAATCGCTCAGGCAGAGTTTTTCCGCCAAATGCTGACGCTGAAAATGGAATGTGTGAAGAGGTTTGCTTTCATCCGCCTTAAACAATGCGATGGAATTTCCCCGGCGTTCCGCCTCAAAGAACTGCCAGACCGCGGAAATTTTCATGTAGGTGGCCGCCTCACGCTTGACCTCCTCCATCTCTTGAAAAAGTTCCAGAGCGCGCGGGTCGCGGCCGGTAAGCGCCTTCTCAAAATTGCCGCGAAAGCCCAGATGCCGGCCGAAAAGCATGTATGGGTTGATGTAGCTCCAGATTTCGTTCAGGTCCGGCACGACGCGAGCTTTGCGATCGAGATACGCAGCGCTCGGGGCCGGCAGATCCGTGCGAATACTCGGCGACCGCTCTTCGCCGGCGGGTTCTGCAGGCCGCGGCGCAGGCTCTTCAACAATCGTCTCTGCAAAAGTATTTCCCCTCAATACGGCTTCGCGCTGCGACGGATCGCTCAATTCGTTCATCAAACGCAGACCCGTCATCGCGTCCTTTGCGTAACAGACCGCCGTGCTGTACTGCGGCGCAATTTTCATGCGCGTGAATTTCTCGGATAGCGCCGCGCCTCCCACCAGCAGCGGCACTCGAATCCCCGCCTCGCGCAGATCGGTAGCAGTTGTGACCATCTGCTGCGCGCTCTTCACCAGCAATCCCGATAAGCCGATCGCGTCCGGCTTGTGTTCGTGATGCGCGCGGATCAACTCTTCCGGTGGAACTTTGATTCCGAGGTTAATCACGTCGTAGCCGTTGTTCTTCAGGATGATCTCGACCAAATTCTTGCCGATATCGTGGACATCGCCCTTCACGGTTGCAAGAATCACTCGAGCGCGCTTTTCGATCGCGGACTTCTCCATGAAAGTTTCCAGATGATTGACGGCGGACTTCATCGCCTCTGCCGATTGCAGCACTTCGGCGACGATCAATTCATTGTTGTTGAAGAGCCGTCCGACCTCCGCCATTCCCGCCATCAGCGGCCCGTTCACCACGTCCAGAGGCGCGACACCCTCCGCGAGTTTGAGATTGAGATCGGCGATTAATCCGTCCTTCGAACCTTCGAGGATGTAATTCGAAAGGCGGGAATCGAGCGGCAAATTTTCCGCCTGCGCTTTTTTGCGCGCGCCAGCCGTGCGAAAGTGCGCGGTGATTGCCGCGATGTGCAATTGATTGATGGCGGCTTTCTGCTCCCGCGTCTGCGCTCTCCAGTCAGCGGGAGCATCGCGAAGGAGTTCCGTCTGGGGATGATCGGGAGGAATTTCACCGGGCACTCGGTTCATCAGGAGATTTTCCGCAAGCGTCCGTTCGTTCTCGGGGATGGAAGCGAATCGTTCGATGCGCTCCGCGTTGACGATCGCGAGATCGAGTCCGGCTTTCGTGCAATGGTAGAGGAACACCGAGTTGACCACTTCACGCGCGCCCGCCGGCAGGCCGAAGGAGACATTCGAAATCCCGAGCACCGTGCGCACATGGGGAATACTCTGTTTGACAAGGCGAATCCCCTCGATCGTCTCGACCGCTCCGCCAATGTAGTTTTCGTCGCCCGTCGCGCATGGAAAAACTAGCGGATCGAAAATAATGTTTTCCGCACGGGTGCTGTATTTCTCAGTGAGGAGGCGATAGGAACGTTCGGCGATTTCGAGTTTGCGTTCACGCGTGAAGGCCTGCGCCTGCAGCCGATCTTCGTCGATGCAGCCTACGATGAGAGCCGCGCCGTAGGAACGGGCCAACGGGCAGACGCGCTCGAATTTTTCTTCGCCATCCTCCAGATTGATCGAGTTGATGATCCCTTTGCCCTGGCAATAGGTGAGCGCCAGCTCGATGGCACGCGGGTCGGTGGTGTCAATCATGATGGGGACTTTGATCTTCCGCGTGAGTTGGTCGTAGAACGGCGGGATGTCCTTAATTTCGTCGCGGTCCGTGCTCTGCAGACAAACATCCACAATGTGAGCACCGCTTTTCACCTGTCGGCGCGCAATTTCCGTCGCTTCCTCCCATTTTTCCCCCGCCACCAGATTCTTGAACGCCCGCGAACCGATTACGTTCGTGCGCTCGCCAACGACCAACGGGCGCGTGCTCTCCTCGGCCTCGATCATTTCGATTCCGGAGTAAACGGCGCGATGGCTCGGGCCGGGCGGATGCCGCGGGGCTTTGCCCTCCGCCATCTGCGCGACCGCCCGAATGTGCTTTTCCGTCGTTCCGCAGCAGCCCCCCACCATGTTGAGCCAACCGCGATCCACAAATCTCTCGAGCTGTTCGGCGAGCGACGTCGGCGTCTCCCCGTATCGTCCTTCTTCGTTCGGCAGGCCCGCATTCGGGTAGCACGACACGAAGCGGGTGGTGAGCGATTGCAGCGTCCGGATGTGGTCCGTCATAAATTCGGGGCCGGTAGCGCAATTCAGCCCGAGCGAGATGACATCTGAGTGATCGAGCGAAGCCCAAAGCGCTTCGATGCCTTGCCCCGCGAGCATCGTTCCCATGGCTTCAATCGTCGCGGAAATCATCAATGGGATGGGTTGGCCCAGCTCCCGGCTGAGATCCTGGATTGCCATAATTCCGGCTTTGATGTTGCGAGTGTCCTGGCAGGTTTCAAGCAGCAGCAAGTCCGCTCCGCCTTCGATGAGGCCGGAAGCCTGTTCGAAATAATTTTTGCGAAGCTGATCGAAGGTGACACCGCCGGTGACGCTGATGGCCCGGGTCGTGGGACCCATCGCTCCGGCAACGAACCGCGACCTGGCCGGCCTTGAAAACTCGTCGGCCGCTTGCCGTGCGAGTTCCGCCGCCTTTCGGCTGATTTCACGGGCGCGCTCTTTGAGCCCATATTCGGCGAGTACGATCCCTGTGCTGCCAAACGAATTTGATTCGATGACATCGGCGCCCGCCTCGAGATATTTCCGGTGAATCGAAAGGACCACATCCGGCCGGCTCAATACGAGGTGTTCGTTGCAGCCTTCGAGCTGCGGCCCGCCGAAATCGGCCGCCGACAGATTCTCCTGTTGCAGCATGGTCCCCATTGCGCCATCCAAAATGAGGATGCGCTCGCGTAGAAGTTCGCGGAGGGCCAGGCCCTGTTGGATCAAGTTTCGCATCTTTTCAAGGATACCTTGCGAGGACGGCAACCAAGAGGCATTGATGCAGACGGTTGCTTGCTCGGAAAGATTCGGTCGCTACGCGCGAATCCGTTGAGAGGTTTGAATCCTATGCAGTCTCTGAAGGCGAATCACTCATCCTTGTGGCTATGCGGCCTCGGAAAGAAATTCAACTTTGAAGGACGACGGAACGAGACCCGCCGCCGCGCCCCGGGAGAGAAGTTCGCGCACCGCGCGGCGTCCTTCTTCGCCGTAGTCGAGCGTCCAGCGGTTCACATACATTCCGACGAACTTGTCGGCGAGGACCGGATCCATGTCGCGGGCAAACTGCAGCGCATAGTTGAGCGCTGCTTCGCGATGTTCGAGCGCGTACGCAACGCTTTCGCGAATGACGCGCGCCACCTGGCGGCCCATCTCGGAGCCGAGCTTGCGGCGAATCGCATTCGCGCCGAGCGGAAGCGGAAGCCCCGTTGTCTCCTGCCACCATTGTCCGAGATCCACCACGCGGTGCATGCCAATCTGAGAGAAAAGCAGTTGCCCTTCGTGGATCAGCACGCCTGCTTCGACTTCTTGCGCCTGCACGGCGTCGAGAATCTTGTCGAACGGCATCGTCACCGTTTCCACGTTCGGCTCGAAGAGTTTTAGGGCCAGATAAGACGTCGTCAGCGTTCCGGGAATGGCGATCTTTCGTCCGGCCAATTCGTTTTTCTTGATCGGATGCGCCGAGACGACAACCGGGCCGTAGCCTTCGCCGAAACTTGCGCCGCAATCCATCAAAACGTACTTGTCCGCGACGAACGCGTAGCCGTAAAAGCTGACGGCCGTGATGTCGTATGTTTCCAGCCGTGCCGCGTGGTTCAATGTTTCAATATCGGAGAGAATATGGGTGAACTTCACTCCGGGCAGCCGGACTTTGCCAGTCGCGAGCGCGTAAAACATGAACGCATCATCGCTGTCGGGGGAGTGCGCAAGACGTAGTTCAGCCGTTCTAGGTGCCGCCGCTGGTGTGGACATCTTTAGTCCGTCCTGGCGCTCACGGGAATCGCTCCTTTGCCGCGTTGGGCTGGGAAGACGCAAATGCAAGAGACGTCGTACCCGCTGCGGTTGTTGCGTTCGTCGGAGTGAGCGTTGAGTGCTTGTACGCCGCACTAAGCCGAAAGAATAACACACGGCGCGCCATGCGTCGAGTTCCGGCGGCGGAGCGAAGAGTCGCTCTCTGGCGCTACTTGGAAGCCTTTCCGCACGCGGAAATCCAGACGACGACGTCGGAGATGACGCCTTCGGCGACATGCCCGGGTTTGTTGTACTCCTGCGGTGTCGAAGGACCGCTTCCGTCGATGAATAGGTGGTTCAGACCGGGATACAACTTGAAAGTTACATTCGAATGGCTTGCCAACGCCTTTCTCCACTCATCAAAATTCGCGGGTGTTACCTGATAATCCCGGCCGCCCTGCAAAATCAGGATCGGGAGCTTGAGTTGCGTTGCTGTTTCAACCGGCTGGTATCCCCGCAGGTCGAGCCAATAAGCTCCCGGTGAACTGCCTCCCAAAAACGTGACGGAATCGCCCGGCTTCAGGTCGGAACTTTCGATTTGCCTTACATTTTCTTCCACTTTGGCAATTTGCTTCTGCTCGTCCTCGTTTGGCGCCCCGTTCAAAGAGGCGATGTAGCGGACCTGGTCCAGGGCGAGTTGTTCAATGGGCCGAGTATTGCCCGCGAGCATCACGATGCCGGCAATCTGAGAGTCGCCCGTAGCGATCCGTGGCGCCAAATACGCGCCGAGACTGTGGCCGAGCACGAAAACGCGCGCCGGATCGATCTTCGGCTGCTTCGCGACCAAATCAACGGCAGCGCGCGCGTCGCTCATCGTTTCTTCATCCACCGTTAACTTCGCAGGGTCGTCACTGCTCTGTAGCCCATACTTGCGCGTGCGCTTAATGTAGCGCAGCACGGCGACACCGCGGCTCGAAAGCCCCTCCGCGATGTCCTTGAATGGCTTGTTCGGACCAATCGTCTCGTCCTCATCATTCGGGCCGGAGCCTTGCACGAGAACTACGGCGGGAAATGGGCCATCACCTTTCGGCATCGTGAGCGTCCCTGGCAATTCGAACTTCCCATTCGTAACCAGGAGCGATTGTTCGGTGAATGAATCGGGTTTTGCATACGCAGGAGGAGTCCATGGCGGCGCAGGGTCTTGATGCGGGCGAAACGTCAAGCCCGCGATCTTCCCGTCGTGGTCGAAGGCCACATGGGCATCGAGGACCGCGTTCTGAAATTTGCAAACGAGTGTCACGACATCAACACCTTGGACTTTTGTCGTTTTCGTTTCCACCACTGATTGGAAAGCGCCGACCTGCTGAATCAGTCCCGGCCAGACAGATGCAATCTTTCCCGGCGGGAGCGCCGCAGCCATGCGCGCGTCAAATTGCGCCTCGATCTTATCGTATTGCCCGGCCGCGAGTTGCTGGATCACTTCCTGTGCGGCAGCCACCGTGGCAGACGGCTTTTCCGGCTCCTGCGCTGTGACCTGCAGGAATGAAAAAAGAATCATCAGTGCAATCGTTCGAACCCACATGTGGGGAACCTTTCGGCGGAGCGCGCAAATTTTCCGGCCGGCGGTAATTGCATCTGCTTATTGGACGGTCGTACGGCTTGTAGTCGGAAGCGGCGAGGCATGATGCGCAACGAGGAGCCATGCACCTTCGTGGCGAATGAAAATGTTTGTCGCCTGCACAGTTGCTTCGTCAAAGCCATCCGCGAAGGCCGTTGTGACGTGCTGCGTGCAGGCCACCCAGCCGACGTCGCCTTCCACGCGAACCCATACAGAACTCAAAGCGATGCGGACGCGCTTGGCATTTGCAAAAACTCTCGCCCAGCGCTCGCGGACCTCGTCCCAACCGAGCAGCAGGTCCCAACCGGGGTGGACGCACTGCACCGCGTCGTCGTGCGCCCAGACTGCTTCCATGTCCGTAAGGTTGAGCGATTCAAACGCGGCATAGAAGCGCGTATTTGCGGCGCGAACGGCTTCCTCGGGGGTTTGCTTCTGCGGTGTGGTTTGCGTGGCCATCGTTGCGAAAACCAAGGTCCGAAATTAGAAAACCAGAATTCGAAAATAACGGCTTTAATTTCTTCGGCAGCTTCGAATGCTCATTCCTTCCTGCGAGCTAGCTCCACACCGCGCACCGCGGCGATGATCAGCGCCATCTTGATGACTTCTCCCGGAAGGAACGGAAGTGCGCCTTGCTGGAGCGCGAAATTCCAACCGCGTCCCACCTCGACCGCGAGCCACGCGCAGCCGCCGAGGAAAATCAGAATTTCGCCCGAAAGCAGCGCTCCGCCGAGGCGCGCCACCGATTTCTCCGCGCCGCGCTCGACCAACCAGCCCGTCAAGAATGCTGCGGGCGGATACGCCAGCAGGTATCCCGCCGTGGGACCAAGGAATCGCGCCGGTCCCGGCAGGCCGTAAGGTTGAAACACGGGAAGTCCCGCCAGTCCTTCAAGCAAATAGAGCCCGAGCGTAAGCGCGCCGCGCCGGGAGCCGAGAAGAACGGCTACGAGCAGGACGCCAAATGTCTGCCCGGTGATGGGCACCGGAGTCCACGGTAGCGGAATCGCGATGTTGGCACAGAGCACCAGCAAAATATTTGCCGCGGCGATTCGCACTACATCCGCCGCAAGCCCTTCCCCGGCGTAAATTCGGTCGGCGAGAACTTTCGTTTGAGCCATCCGCATTCCTCTTTGGGATTCTTGCTACGGCCTGACTGCAATTATCTGGGCGGCATTATACCTGAGGCGCCGACCTCTACTCTGACTTTTCGCCTGCGATAAGAGGGTCCTGGGGTGTGGCGACGGCACCGCGTTTATCTGCGCCGCGAACTTTTCCCGCGGCATCGAGGAAAAACGAGCGCCGCCCGGCCTTTCCGTAGTCTTCAGGCGATGCGGCCAACTCGAATGTGGAATCGCTGTCGTTCGCAGCGGGGACGATGCGATAGCGGAATTGGTAGCCCCCTTGGCTGCCGGCGGCGAGACGCTCGTTCACCAGATTTGCTTGTTCGGGCGAAACTCCGTCCGGGGGCGCGGGTCCCAGTTGAGCGAGTGAATCGGGCAGTTTGCCGAAGGCACGCCTGTAAGTTTGTATCGCATCGGCCAGACCACGCAGGTCGGCAATAATGGCGTCTTCGCGCGCCGCGAGATCCTGCTCCACCCATTCTTTCGAAAGTTGTGGGATATCAAAAAGAACGAGGCCGAGTGATAGAAGTTTCCAGCCGCCTTTTTCGCGTACCATCCCGAACTCAGTCGCAGGCCGGCCCGCGGCCGTGATCGGAATGAACGCAAGATTTTCGCGCACGCGCGCATCGCCGAACCGGAATTCGATCGTTCCACCCGGCGCCTCGCATCGCAAAACCGTGTGGTTCAGCGCGTCGGAGGAGATCAGCGGCTTGCCGGGATCATCTGCCAGCGAAATCCGTTTCAAGAGTGTTTTGCGCTGACCTTCCGGGAGCGCGCGAAACGCCGCGGCATTGTCGGCGGTGAGGTAGTTTGCGAACTGCGACTCGTTCGCGCGGCATGCGGCGACGAATGCAGAAGTGAGTGCATCAAAGGGGTTCGATTCGGGCGCGTCTTGTGCGCGGGCCATCGCAGGAACCAGGATTGCGAGCAAGAGGGCAACTGCGAACGCAGGAAGCGCGGACGAGATTCTCGTTTTCATTTAGGTTCGGATTTCGCCTGTGAGAGGATGGTTGCCAGGTTGCGCGTGAATTGCGACCGCGGCATCACTTCGCTGCAACCCGCCGCGCGCGCCCGCTCGGCGAGTTCCACTTGCACGTGCGACAAAAATGCGACGAGCGGGATGCCGCTCGCCGCCGCTTTCATGCGCTCGATTGCTTCGATGGGTCGGCTGCGCGCATTCAAGTCCACAACAACCAGCTTCGGAGCACCCTTCGCGACCTCCGCGAGTAGCGCATCGGGTGTCGTGCAGGAACGCAGCTCGATGCCAAGCTGCCGCGCCGTCTCGATTAGCTTCGCTTGAAAGAACAAATCGTCCACGAGCGCCACAACCTGCGCCATGCCGCATTTCTCCTCGCTCTCCGGTGTACCACGCGCGGATTCGCGGCACAAGCGCACCTTCGACAATGCCGTCGCGCTGATGTATAAGAGGGGCGTTCGACTCCATCCTGGAGGAGCGCATGGCCGCCACGCCGAGTCCCCATACACTGCCGGGGCTGGCTGTCCTCGAGCAGACACCCATCATTATCGAGAAAATTGTTTGGGCCGCAAACGACGATCAAATGCATTGGAAGCCGGCGATGGACCGCTGGTCCATCAGCGAGGTGCTCGCTCATCTGGTTGATCTCGAAGTCGTTTTTCGCGGGCGCATTCAGAAGATGCTCGATCAGAACAACCCGAATCTCGAGGCACACGACCAGAACGCCGCGTACGCAAAGGGAGAATATTCAAGCGGGAAAGCGCGTGAGAATCTGAAGAAGTTTTGTCACGAGCGCGATCGAAGCCTCTCGTGGTTGCGCTACGTTCCGGCAACCATGATCTCGCGCACCGGACAACACACAGAACTGGGCTCCATTACGGTCGGCCAATTGATGAACGAATGGGCATTTCACGATCTCGGCCACATTCGACAAATCACGGAGCTCTACCGGTCGCGCGCTTTCTACCCGTCGATCGGGCCGTTTCAGCGGTATTACACGATCAAGCCGTAAATTTCATCTCTCGCCGGAGCCGCATGGACGCGACCTCGCAAAGGATTCTCTCCACTTTCGATCAGCTTGAACGCGAGTCGCTCGATTTGCACACCCTGTTTGAATTCGCCGGTGGCAATCAGCCCGAGGCCCATGAAGGCGTCCTCGATGCCGTCGCAACCCTTGTCAAAAAGGGGCTCCTTCGCGCGGAGGGAAGAAGCGATTTTTACTGCCGCACCGAAGACGGGCGCTTGGCACTCGCCGGCCCTCGCGACATCACGCTCTATACCCGCGAAGCCTGCAAACTCTGTGAGGAAGCCAAAGCCGCAATTCTCCCGTTGCTCTCCGAATTCGGCGCCAAACTCAGCGAAGTGGACATTGACGACGACCCGGTCCTCCACGATCGCTACACGAACGACGTGCCCGTCATATTCCTTGGCTCCGGGAAAGTCGCGGAGCACCGTGTGGACCTCTCTCGGTTGCGCCGGCAGCTCGAACAGGCGAAGCAGTGACATTTTGCGAGGCATCCGTTCCGTTTTGAATATGCGCCGCGTCCGGAATTTGGAATTCTCCTTAGTCTTCCTCTGAAAACTTTCAATTCCACTTAAACCTTTTCCACCCGCGCGAATCAAAGTGTGCAGCGGTATGCGCGAAAAAATAGCGAGAGGAAACGTCATGAAAACTGAAGGCCGGCTGACACGATATCGAAGCACGGTGCTAGAAGCGCTTCGCACAACGCGCCACCATCCAACGGCGGCGGAGCTATTCAGGATTGTGCGACGCCGGCGTCCCGGCGTTGCCTATGCGACGATCTACAACGCCCTGAATTGGCTCGAGAGGAGCGGAATGATCGCTCGCGTGAATTTTGCCGAAGAGGCCGCCCGCTTCGATCCTGTGGTCGAACGCCACGACCATCTTGTGTGTAATCGCTGCGGCGCTTTGCAGGACGTCACCCTCAAGCTGCCCGCGGAGGTGCTGTCACGCGCCGGGCGCGGCGAAGGGTTCCGCGTGGAAGAATATCGCACCGAGCTATTCGGCCTGTGCGGGCGATGCACTGCCAGGAATGGTTCTCACACCTAGGATTTCAGAGGAAACTTCCGCGGTGGCGAAATCTCAGTGCTCGTTCGTTTCTTTCAAGCCGACCGATTCATCCGGCACGTCGCCCTGCCGGCCCTTTACGCGGTCGTACACGCTGAATTGGCAGGTTGAACCGAGCGCCTCGTTGTAATACGTGGGCACGCCGAGCGCCGTGCGCAACTCCTCATTGAAGCGGCGAAGCTCGGCGAGTTGGGTCACGCGCGCCGGCAATTTCTTTGCGTCGTGTGTGAGCAGAAACTTTTGATAGCCCGCGTCCCAGAGCCGTGCGAACTGGCCCTGCAACATGATGCATGGCATCTCGGTCATCTGAAAACGCCCCTCGGGCGTCTTTCGCAGTTCCGCGCCGCAGGAATATTTCTCGATCCGTACGACGCCACCCGAACTGCGCACAAGAAAGCCCTTTGCCGCGAGGGACTCGACTTGCGCTTGATCGAAGAGTTTGTCCACGTACCACATGCGCCCTCAGAATATGAATTCCACGGAGCCTCTGTAAAGCTAAAAATCTGCCGCGAACTGAATCCATCCAGCATCTAACTGACAGATGAGAGCGATTGGGCGCACGTGCGCGGGCCGTTCGCCGGGTCTTTCCGGCGGTCTGGCTGCCGGTTCCCTCGATTCGATGCGAAGCGCGCGAACAATCTGCTAAACTGAGGTAAATAAGCTGAATACGAGGGGGCTTCCGCGCATCGAATCAACCTAGGCTAGTTTTCTCTAAGTGTTGTTCCGGGAGCCAGCGGAAGTTAAGCGTTGTGACGACATTGAGCGCAACCAACAAACCGGCGCTTTCACAGGCACGCCCTGAATCCCAAGGTCGCATCGGACAGCAACTGATCGAGCGTGTTGGGAAGACGCCGCTGTTGCGTCTCGAGCGTATCGGCGCCGAATTTCCGAATGTCGAATTTTACGCCAAGGCGGAATGGTTCAACCCCGGCGGATCTGTAAAAGACCGCGCGGCACTCGCCATGATCCGTGAAGGCGAGCGATCCGGCGCTCTTCGTCCCGGCAAAATCATTCTCGACTCGACGAGCGGCAACACGGGAATCGCTTACGGAATGTTCGGCGCGGCGCTGGGCTACCGCGTGAAGCTGTGTCTCCCCGCCAGCGCATCGCAGGAGCGCAAACAAATTTTGCACGCATACGGCGTTGAACTGGTCATCACTTCGGGCGACGAGGGTTCCGATGGTGCGATTCGCCGCGTCCGCGAAATCTACGCCGCAGAGCCAGACAAGTATTTTTATCCGGATCAGTACAGTAACCCGGCAAATCCCGCGGCGCATTATTCGACGACCGCACCCGAAATTTGGGAGCAGACGCAGGGGCGCATCACTCATTTTGTCGCGGGACTGGGCACGAGCGGGACATTCGTTGGAACCGCGCGGCGGCTGAAGGAATTCAATCCGCGGATTCGTTGCGTCAGCGTGCAGCCCAATTCCAGTTTTCACGGGCTCGAGGGATTGAAACACATGGCTACGGCAATCGTGCCGCGCATTTACGATCCGCACCTTGCCGACGAGGATTTGGCCGCACAGACCGAGGATGCGCAGAAAATCGTCAAGCAGTTGGCGCGCGAAGAAGGAATCCTGGCTGGAGTCAGCGGCGGAGCGGCGCTCTGGGCTTGTCTGGATGTTGCGCGGCGGCTGCCGCGCGGCGAGCATGGCGTCATCGTCACGATTTTCCCCGACTCGGGCGAAAAATATTTGAACGAACGATTTTGGAGCGAGCCGTGAGCGGAGCCGGACTGACAATCCGGGAAGAGTTGATTCGCCGGATTCACGCGCATGGCGTGGAGACGTATCCGTTTGAGTGCTGCGGCGCGCTTCTCGGTCGCGAAGGAGAAGAATTGCGCGAAGTGCTCGACTTGCTTCCGCTCGCGAATCGCCGTGAAGATTCGCCGCGAAATCGATTTGAAGTGACGCCGGATGATGTTCGCCTCGCGGAAAAAACCGCGCGTGCGAAGCAAATTGAATTGATCGGGTGGTATCACTCGCACCCGGATTGTCCGGCGGTCCCGAGCGAGTATGACCGCGACCACGCGTGGCCGTGGTATAGCTACATCATCGTGAGCGTTCAGAAGCGCGAGCCGCGCGACATGAAATCCTGGCGGCTGCGGGATGACCGCTCCGCATATGATCCCGAGGCGATCGAGACTGCGGCACATTCCGCTGGTTCCTGAGGCGCCGGCGAATAAAGTGAGGAGGACGGCGAATGCCAGTGAAAGTCATTATTCCGACGCCGCTGCGCGCATACGCAGGCAAGCACGAAAGCGTCGAGTTGCAGGCCACGACCGTGGGCGAAGCTCTTTCGAGTCTGACGACGCGATTCGCGGAGCTGAAAAAGCATTTGTACGCGGATGATGGGCGGCTGCGCAGCTTCGTCAACGTGTACGTCAATGACGAAGACATCCGCTATCTCCAGAAGGACCAGACGCGCGTCAAGGAGGGCGACACGATCAGCATCGTGCCCTCGATTGCAGGTGGCGCACACGTGGGCTGAGGGAGTGATTTCCAATGGCAACTAAAACAAATATTCCAGCGACGCAAGCGGCTGAAAAGCCCCCCGTGGCGCTCTCCAAAGAAGAAATTCTGCGCTACAGCCGGCATCTCATCATGCCGGAAGTTGGCATGGAGGGTCAGCTCAAGCTGAAGCAGGCCAAAGTTCTCTGCATCGGCACGGGTGGCCTGGGCGCGCCTCTCGGTCTTTATCTCGCCGCCGCCGGAGTGGGCCGGATTGGCCTTGTCGATTTCGATGCGGTGGATTTCACAAATCTCCAGCGCCAGATTTTATTCAGCACGAGCGATGTGGGCCGACCAAAAATCGAAGCTGCCACCGATCGTCTGCGGAATCTGAATCCGGAAATTCAGATCGATCGTTTCGAGACGCGGCTCACCAGCGAAAACGCCCTCGACATTCTGAAGGACTACGACATTGTCGTTGATGGCACGGACAATTTTCCGACGCGCTATCTCGTGAATGATGCCTGCATCCTTCTCGGCAAACCGAATGTGTACGGTTCGATTTTCCGGTTCGAGGGCCAGGTGACGGTCTTCGGTTATCCCGGCGGCCCGTGCTACCGGTGCTTGTATCCGGAACCGCCTCCGCCGGGACTCGTTCCTTCGTGCGCCGAAGGCGGTGTCCTCGGCGTGTTGCCTGGAATCGTCGGCGCAATCCAGGCTGCGGAAACGCTGAAGCTCATCATCGGAAAGGGCGAGGCGCTGATCGGACGTCTCCTGCTATTCGACGCACTCGCCATGCGCTTTCGCGAATTGAAGCTGCGAAAGAATCCGGAATGCCCTGTCTGCGGCGAGCATCCCACCGTCACGAAGCTGATTGACTACGCCGAATTTTGCGGAATTCGCGGCGAGGAAGCCCCGGCCCCTGCGACGACTGTTCCCGAAATCACGCCGCGAGAATTGAAGGCGCGCCTCGATCGCGGAGACGATCTTTTTATTCTCGACGTCCGCGAGCCGCATGAATTTCAGATTTGCAATTTGGGCGGCCATCTGATTCCACTCGGCGACCTTTCGCGTCGCGTAAACGAGCTCGATAGCTCACAAGAAATCGTGGCTCATTGCCGCAGCGGCAAGCGCTCGGCAGAAGCGGTCGAGTTTTTGCGCAAGGCAGGATTCCGCAAAATCTCGAGCTTGAAGGGTGGTATTCTCGCGTGGTCGGATGAAGTGGATCCTTCGGTCCCGAAGTACTGAGCAATTAGCGCGACGGTGGGATTGCACTTCAAAATTCACATTTAAGAATCATACGCGTTGCTTGGAGGGATCGAATGACTGCAACGAAAATTACCGTGCGCAACAATGGGTCCCTGCGTATCGAAGGCGATTTTGAAATTCTTGATCAGGAGGGCAAGCCCTTCGGCCTCGCCGGCCGCACCTCCTTGGGGCTTTGCCGTTGCGGCCACTCCGAGAACAAACCCTTCTGCGATGGTACCCACAAGAACGTCAATTTTCAGAGCACGATAGCGGCTCGTGACCTCCCACCGGCTCAGCCAAAAGCGTAGCTGGACGGTGGGTAAGCTCTGATCCAGTGTGTTACATTTCCACCCTGCTATCCCAAAACAACACGACCTACCTTCGGCAGTCACGACCTATATTTTCCGCTAAGCCTAATAAGTTCAGTAATGTAACTGGTACTAAAACCGCATTCCACAACGGAACACCGGTTGCTTCTTACAGTCACGGGCAAGTGTTTGGTTTCTGGGGGATTTGTGGGTCGACCGGGCAAATTTTGGGGGCTCGTCCATCGCTTCCGTCTCGTCCTTCTCTGGACGATTGCAGGCGCGTCGTACCTCGTCGTTCTCTGGGTGCTGCGCAACTCGACGTATCTTGCCGACCCGCTGTTTGACACCTATCTTGAAATGGCGGGAAGCCTGATCGCCTTCACTTTCGCCGCAAACGCCCTTGTGCGTTTTCGCGGCACCCATGACCGCATTTCCCTGATCCTGGCATTCGGTTTCGTCCTGGCGGGGCTGATCGAAGCAGGAACGAGCATGACGTTTTATCGCGGCATGCTCGTCACCACAAACAGCGGAAATCACATTTCACTCGGCTGGCTCGCGGGTCGCACGTTGCTCGGAGTCCTGCTGCTCGCAGCACTCGGAGTCGAGCGCCGGATTCCCGTTTCGCGAGATCCAGCGAAGGAAATGGCCGGCGCAACGCTGATTGTTGGTGCGGTCGCGTATCTCACGAGCGTCTTCTATTTCATGATTCCCGATGCGCCGCGAATCCTTCCCGGCGCGATCGTGCCCCGTCCGTGGGATTTGCTGCCCGCGGCGATTTACGTGGCGGCCACCGTGGGGTACGCGTGGCGGCTGCGGCACGAGAATTCCTCACTCGACCGGTCGCTGTTTTTGGCCGCTGGTTTGAACCTGTTCTGCCATCTGACGATCAGTCAGTCGCAGCGTGTATTCGATGCGGCCTTCACCGCAGCACACGTCTTGATGGTGTTGAGCTATGTGGTCATCCTCGGCGGCACACTGCTCGACAATGCGCAACTTTTCGATCAGGTGAGCTGCATGGCGGCATCGGATTCGCTCACCGGCCTTGCGAATCATCGCCGTCTGCTCGAAGTACTCGAAAATGAAATCCAGCGCTCGCGCCGCACCCGCCGGAGTTTCGCGGTTCTGCTTTTCGATCTGGATGGTCTGAAAAAGATCAACGATCAATACGGCCATCTGACGGGAAGTCGCGCCATCAAGCGTCTGGGAGTTGCGCTCAAAAGCAGCAGCCGCGCGATTGATACACCCGCCCGCTACGGTGGTGATGAATTTGCCCTGGTTCTTCCCGAAGCGGGTGAGCAGGAGGCCACGCAGGCGGCGATTCGCATTTGCGAACTTCTGGCGAGGGACGGGCAGGAGCCTGCTATTTCAGCGAGCGTCGGCCTTTCTGTTTATCCGGAAGATGGCGCGACAATTGAAAAGATTTTGGGAGCCGCGGACCGGGCGCTCTATCGCATGAAGGGCCGCGGCGGAAAGAAATTCCGTCTGGGAAATGTAGCAGCCTGTCTGTAACAACGAAGGGGGTCAGCAGACATGCGAATTGGGATGGGGGTCCCAAAGTCTTTTGCATCTTCGCGTCGTGAATCGCGCGTTCCGATGGAGGTAGGGGTCCATATCACCGGCCATCCCGCGCTCCCGGGGACCGAAACCACCTTTACCGAAAACGTAAGCCCGCGCGGAGCACGCGTGCTCAGTACACGCCGGTGGAGGATCAACGATCGGTTGACCATCACCACGTTGACTGGATCGTTCCGTTCGATCGCGCGAGTCGCCTATTGCGAAATGGTCCCGGAAACGGGCTTCGCCGTGGGCCTCGAATTCGTCGAACCCAGCGGTAACTGGGTCGTCGCCGATATCCGCCTAATTTAATGGAGCGGCGGCGACGGCATGCGTTCTACGGCCGGGAGCACCCGCACGTGTTGTGCCTTCTTTTTTACTGGATGAATCCTACGTTTGGCTCTGGACCCGGGCCGGGTCCCTCCGGAAGGGTTCCGTGCTGCGCCTCGTAGCGCGAGACGTTTTCCTGCAGCGCCCGCACCAATCGCTTCGCATGAGCGGGACTGATGATCAGGCTAGAAACGAGCTTGCCCTGGGGCACGGTGGGGAAGAGATAGATAAAGTTGAGCGTGAACTCTTCGGCGTTGTGATGGATGACGACGAGATTTGAGTACTGGCCGAGCAATTCCTTTTCGTCGGCCTTGATTTGCACTTGCTGTTTCGGGGGTTCGGCCATCGCGCTTCTCCTCGCGGTTTTCGCGTGCTCACTATAGCAGACCGTCGGCGAGTACCCTGCTGATTTTTCGGACACTCCGTCAATGCGAACCATTGACGTGGAAATGAGTTAAGTGTAGTTTATATGTTTAGTTCAGTGCAGTTAACCTATGTCCGGACCGCCCATCTCGAATCCAGTCTCGGAAACACTCAGTGAATCTTCCGTTGGAACCGAAGCCGTAAAACCGCGCCGTACACCCAAGGAAGCCTGGTGGTATCTGGGTCCTGCATTTGTCGCGTCAGTGGCTTACATGGACCCCGGAAATTTTGCCACGAACATCGAGGGTGGAGCGCGCTTCGGCTACGAGCTACTCTGGGTGCTGCTGTGGTCGAACGCGATGGCCATTTTGGTGCAGTACCTTGCGGCGAAGCTTGGCATCGCAACGGGCCGCACGCTTCCGGAGAATTGCCGGGCGGAGTTTTCGCGTCCGGTCACATACGGCCTGTGGTTCGCCGCCGAAATTGCCGCAATGGCCACTGATCTTGCGGAATTTCTCGGTGCGGCCCTCGGATTTTATCTTCTCTTTGGAATTCGGTTGCTGCCCGCGGCGGTGTTGACCGGCGTGTGCGTCATGCTGATTCTCGCCGTCGAGCAACTTGGATTTCAGTGGCTCGAGCGCGTCATCATGTTTTTTGTCGGCGTGATTGGAGTGTCCTACGCGATCGAGATGTTTCTCAGCAAGCCGTCCTGGGCCCCCATCTTGAAAAATGCGTTTGTGCCGGTAATCCATTCGTCCTCGATCTATCTCGCTGTGTCCATGCTGGGCGCAACCGTGATGCCGCACGTCATCTACCTTCATTCAGCGCTTGTGCAATCGCGCCGCGAGCCGCACGACCGCCACGAGCATCATCACCGAAAGATGGAGTTGCTGGACGTGCTGCTTGCAATGAACGGCGCGTGGCTGATCAATTCGGCGATGGTCGTGATGGCTGCCGCTGTTTTCTTTGGCGGCGGCATCCACGTCGCCTCCATCGAAGAGGCCCATCACACGCTTGTGCCTCTCCTCGGAAAATTTGCGGGCGTGGCTTTCGCAGTGGCACTGCTTTGTTCCGGGCTCTCCTCATCCACAGTGGGGACTATGGCGGGCCAGGTGATCCTGCAAGGATTCTTGAATGTTCGCATCAGCATTTTTCTGCGCCGCCTGGTGACGATGATTCCCGCCATCCTTGTGATTGCGTGGGGGCTCGATCCCCTGAAGACATTGATTCTCAGTCAGGCGATCTTGAGCTTCTGTCTGCCGTTTGCGATGATCCCGCTCCTGATTCTCACGCGCCGTAAGAAATTGATGGGTGCGCATACGAACCGCCGCATTACGGACGTCCTCGCTGTGATTGCCACTTCCGTCATCCTCGCCATGAACTTATGGCTGCTCTATGCGATGTTCACTGGGAAATCCTGAGCAGTCGTGCGAAGATTCTAGCAAGACACCAACTCCAACTGGGTTCAGAAGCGAACTATGAAGCCGGAAAAGACTGCGGACTCAAAGAAACCGTTTCGATCGCTGAGTGTGTTCGTTTTATTCGCTGTGATAGCTGTCGGCGGCGCCCTGCTCGTATATTCGTTGAGTCAATGGAGCGCACCGGCCCAGGCAAAGAAATTGAAAAACCCAGTTGCCGCAACTCCGCAAGCGATCGTTGCAGGGAAAAAAACTTACGACGAACATTGTCTGAAATGCCATGGAGACAAAGGCGATGGCCGAGGAGAGAAGGCCGAATCGCTTCGGGTTGCGCCATCAGATTTCACGGACTCTCACAAAATGAGCGAGCCCACCGACGGCGAACTTTTCTGGCGGATCAGCGAAGGCCACCTGCCGATGCCGCCCTTCAAAAACAAGCTGAGTGAAGCGGAGCGTTGGGAACTGGTGGACTACATCCGCACATTTTCCACGAAGCTTGTCGCCGCGCCGCC
The DNA here is from genome assembly GCA_049592615.1 of Candidatus Acidiferrales bacterium. GTDB lineage: Bacteria > Acidobacteriota > Terriglobia > Acidiferrales > UBA7541 > Palsa-295. The sequence continues at coordinate 5,579 of JBAWGF010000174.1, read as the reverse complement.
TGACTCTTCGACTCCCGCACTACCCGACCTGAAAAAATAGATTGTTGCAAACGCGCGCGCCGACTTATTTGACTTTTGCGAGTGCGTCGGCAACTTCCTTCAAATCCGGCACGACTGGAATATCGTAGTTCTTAAACCACGCAACTTTTCCCGATCGGTCCACGATGGCGATCGCGCGCCCCGTGATTCCCTTGTCCGCCATGAAGACGCCGAATTTGTCGGATGCCGCGCCGCGCGGTTGAAAATCCGCGAGCAGCGGATAGTGAATTCCCATTTTCTCGGCGTATGCTTTATGCGACCACACGCTGTCCACGCTGATTCCCAGCACCTGCGCGTCGAGCTGCTCGAATCTCTTCATGTCATTCACAAAGCAGGCATGCTCGTTCGTGCAGGTCGGGCTCCAGTCGAGCGGATAGAACACGAGGACTACGTTTTTCTTACCTTTGAAATCCGAAAGCTTCACTTCCTTTTTTTCCTGGTCCATCAACGAAAAATCCGGCGCCGCAGCACCCACCGAAATTGCCATACTCAATCCTCCTAAGTCGCTCGCGCGATGAATTCTGAAAATTGCAGGAATGCCCGCGCTGAGGCGTCCATGATAGCCGAACCCACAGGGCCAGACAAACCCGCGGGCGCGCCAAATCAAATCCGAATCTGATAACATACCGACTCGAAGACACGGGGTGAATCGAAGAAATTGGCTCGCATCTCGCTTGAGGAGGCGTACCCGGGGATTGAGTTTCTCCCGAGCAGCCGCAACTGGTGGGCTTGGCTGAAGGGCACGCCCGCGGAATGCATTCATCTGAACGGAAAATCGCCGTGGATGGCGACGCTGCTTCCCGACACGCTTTATCTGCGAGGCAAAAACGCGGCCCGGCGTGACCCGGTGCGGCCGGAGGTTTCGCTGTGCCGCGATTGCCTGGAAGACGTGGCCAGCAGCGAGATCGCGGCTTACGACGGTAGAGTCGTGGCGTTTGAGCCGGATCCGGAGATTTTCACGCAGTTCTTTTTTGTTGCGGCGCCGGATTTCGCGGCGGCTGGAATCAAACCGGAAGTCGCGGGTGCGATCGACGAGCGATTGGCTCAGCGGGGCCGGGACTGCGAAACGTGCGGACGGCTGGCGAAGTGGCTGTGGTTTTCGCGCGAAGATGTCTCCGGCCTGGATGAGGTGCAGCGGATTCGAGAAGCTGCGGGCATCGCACTCTGCTCCGTTCATGGCGCGCGAAAGCTTTTTGCGGCATTCGCGCAAATCGCCGAAGCGAATGTGTTTTACATGAATCTTCCCTACGGAGAAGCGGGCGCGTACGTTTGGATTTGACCGATGCAGCCGAGACGGCAACCGATGCAATTGGGCGAGATCGTTGAGAAATATCTCGCTGCGGCGGGCGGGTACGGCAAGTCCGTGGCGCTTTCGTCGCTCGGATTCTCGCGCGCAGAAATCGAGCAGGTCTTCAGCGTTTACGACGAGGATTACCATATCAGCCGCTTTTTTCATTTGAGCAAGACATCCGGGGAGAGCTACAAGATCAACGGATTTCCGCAGACGCACGTGACGATCGACGCCGAAATTCAGGCGATTCTTTAGCCGCGCACAAACTCCCGGGATCACGTTACCGCACCGGCGGATGGAAAGAGAATTCCGGATCGATATCCACCGGAATATCGGGCTGTTTCGCGAGAAGCGCGCCGAGATCGGGCGGCATTACGGCGTATTTTTTGAACCAGGCCTCGGTGCGCGCGCGGTCGCCGGTTGCCTCCTGCTCGAGCAATTCTTTCGCAAGCGACGCGATTGCCGCGGGCATTTTGTCGAAATCAATTTCGTACAGGCCGGTCGAAGCGTCGCGGCGAATCGCGCCTTGCTCCGAAAGGTAATTGAACTCCATCATTTCGCCCGCGCCGTGAGCTTCGGCGATTCCAAACCGCACGGTGCGGAAAATTCCCGCGACGTAGGAAGCGTAAATGCTGTTCAGCTTTTCTTTTGGAATGGCGCCGTGATCCACGAGCCATTTCAGGCAGAATTGACCGGCAACGTCCGCCTTTGATTCTTCGAGTCCCGAATAGGCATGGCCGATCGCTTCATTGATCTGGACTTTGCCCTGCGCCGTGCGTGCGTAGGCAGGGCCGAGGCCGTGCGAGATTTCGTGCATCAAGGTATCCGTGAGGTAGCCCTCGCCGCTCGCCATCGCCGCCTGGTCCGCGCGCATCACCTGCTTCGCCAGCGGGAGGATGACGTAGTTGACGCGGGCGTCCATGAAATTCTTCCAAAACAATTTCTTTGAGCCTTTTTCTTCGTGAATGCGCGGATCGTTCGGCAAATTGTCCGCGACCGCCTGATAGCCGTGCAGCAAGTCGCCCGCGCGATACGGCGCGTCCATTACTTCCATGGGCGATTGCTTGCCGCGCTTCGATGGCAGGTCCGCCGGCGAAAGGGGCAGGGCTTCCTGTAAATCGGGAACGTATTTTTGGAACACTGCGAGCTTCTTGCTTTCTTCCTCGTTGCGGATCATTACGGCCGCGCCGTACGTGGCTTTCACACCGAGGAGAGAATCGTTGTAGGTTTCGTACGGAGCGAAAACGATGTCGAATTTCGGATTTTCGAGATCGAGCCAGGCGACGTCACTTGCATAGTAGTCGTCGCTCAGAAGAGCGGCAGCTCGGAGGCGCAAGAATTTTGCGAAGCCGGGATCGTCGCTCAGGTCCGCCGCTTCGCGCAGATCTTTCGCCATGGGCTCGAGGAAATCTCGATAGGCGACGTGATAGGGCACGGTTTCGAGCGCGTCGCCCTTCCTGCGAACGATCGTCAAGGAACTATAGATCGCGTCCTTTTGACTGGGATGCGCGTGCGCATAGGTTTCGAGTTGTTCGAGCGTCAGGTCCTGCGGGAAAAATCCCCTGCCAAGCGGCATCGGGTGCGCCCCGACAAACGGCTTCTGGCCGTCGATTAAATCAAAGCGGCTGCCGTTGATCTTGAGGAAGCGGCGAACCAATTCGTCTTGCGGGTCCTTGCTTCCGGCGAGCGAAAGGTAGAGCTTCAGTCCCTCGGAATCGTTTTGACGCCAGAAAATGCAATCGAGCAGGCCCGAAGCATCCACGAGTTTTTCGACCAGCTTTTTCTCGCGCGCTGTAAGCCCCTCTGAATTGAACGGCATTTGCACGCGCTTGAATTTCGCGACTCGTTGCGCGAGGTCCGGCACGACGACGAGATTCGACGACTTGGAGGCAGGTGTCCCCGACTTGGCAGCCTTGGGCGCGGAGGATTGCGGCGAAGCGGTCAAGCCCGCTGCGAGGACCAGCGCAGCCGCAGATGCAAGACCGAGGAACCCATAAAAGTTGGCGATTAGGGCGGCTCGCCGTCGTTTGTTTTCAATGACTTGGGTCAAGTTCTAATTCCTCCAGTTGGCGATTAGACTCGAGTTCTCCATATGCGTTTCCCCAAGATTCCAGCGCTGGGGTCCGACTCGGCTCCTCCGTGTCGGCCCTCCCAGCTGCGTCAGTTGCGACAATTGTGGCCACGCAACGATAGTAGTACATCGGAGTCCGAGTGCAAGCGTGGAGTCCTGTGGAGTTTTGGGTTCAAGTCGGCGAGGAAGGGAGCCGGCAAGATGTCCGCGCTACAAAAACCAAGGGGCCTCTGGGTGGCTTTCCGCGCGGAGGGGATGAAACCCCGCCCTTCCGGCGCATGTATTAGGCGGGTTCAATTCATGACGGGAAAATCAAACTGCGGGAATGTTCTCGCGCTCAGGCGAGGGCTGCGCGGGAGGGTAGCACTTGAACAGGAACCACCCGGCAAACAATAGGCACGCCATTTCAATCCAGGTGACGCCAGGATGAGCGACATAAATATCGTTTCCACTTCCCCTATGGAAAAAGATAAGGGTGCCATACGCTAGGGCAGCAATCGCTGTCGATCCCGTGCGCGCAAAAAGCCAGCCGAGCAGGACGCCATAAGCCAGGAAAACCGCAATATAAATGAGCGACGAGAAGACAATCACGGGATGTCGAATCCCGCCGTATGTCTCCGCGCTCCAGTAGAGAGGAAGCAGATACGCGATGAGAGCAATCAGGAAAATAGCACGCTTGAGGCCGACGGCCTCCGTCAAGCGCGTTTGCAGCGCGCCGCGCAGGGCCGCTTCTTGCAAAAAGGCTGTGACAAAAACAAGCAGGAGCGCTGGAAAGGGCGATGGGACGAATAATTCCCCCCACATCGTAGGAATATCCTGCACGCCATCCTGGTTGAATTCAGATTGCAAAAAAATCCCGAGAGCGATCCGGGGAATGAAAACAATCAGGAGGGGCACCGTGATTGCAATGGCAGCTTCGCGGGCGCGGGCAAATCGGAAGATATGTCGTCCCCACGGATCCCCATTCCGTTTAAGGAAAACAAGCGCGCAGACTGCCGCGAGCGCTGCGTTCACAGTGGCAATCAGCCAATTGAACGTCGGGAAATTCGCGGACCCTTCGACCCATGAGAGTAGGTGCCAATGCGAGAGCGCCAGAAGAAACAGATTAACGAAGTCCTTGAGAATGCTTGCCACGATCATGAAGAGGATCACATTGCGCGTAAGTCCGGGCTCCTCGGCGGCACCAGAATATTGGCCGCTAGTTTGGCTCCGGAATCGCACGGGCAGATGAATCTTTTTGGCCGCCACCAATCGGAGCGCCGCGATCAGCAGGGCTGCTCCCACCACCGTCAAGTAGAAGCCCTTGCCCAACGCCATGAATCGTGTAGGGAATCGCCACAACAGGGCATGAAGTCCGGGGGAATTCGCATCGAGAATGGAAATGCGCGGGCTTTCGCCGAGCAGTACCATGGTCAGAAAAACCGCGATCGCCAGACCGATTGGGAGCAGGACCCAGCGATTGAATTTTCGAAGCGGCGCCCGAACCGGAACCGACCACAGCCAGATGCTCGCGAGAAACGCAAACTGCATCGCGTACTGGGCCGCGAGGTAAGCCGCTTGAATCCAGTGGGAAGACCAGTCAAACCAAAGGTCGGGTTGTCCTAATTGTGCCGCGAGGTTCACCAGCATGTGTCGTGGCGGAGCCCAACCACTGGACGTGCCGATGAGGACAAGCAAACTTGCAATCGGGAAGTGGAGCTGAATGACATTCTCGGGCAGAAAATCCTGGATCCAAGCGGTGAAGCGCGTCAATAGAGTTTTAGTCTCCACGCCTAGGATGAACCTCCAACTGCGGGAAGAGTAACTTATTCTTGAATTACCATGAAGTGGAATCCGAATGCGAGCCGGGGGCGCACAGACAGGATTATCTGTGCCACCAAACCGCAAATCAGCCAATCCTACTTTGCGACGGAGGTTGCGCGGGAGAGGCGGTCGGCGAGGGCTTTGTGTTCCTGGGCGATTTGCTCTGGAAGGCGGTCGCCGAATTTTTCAAAAAACTTCGCGGTGTCTTCTTCTTCCTTGACCCAGTCGTCTGGATTGACGCGCAGCAATTCCTCGGTTGCGTCTTTCGGGATGGAAAGTCCGTCGAGCGTGAGCGAACCCGGCGTCGGGACAAGTCCAATGGGAGTTTCAGCAGCCGCGGCGCGGCCCTCGATGCGGTCGAGCATCCACTTCAGC
>JBAWGF010000173.1:0-8343 GCA_049592615.1 Candidatus Acidiferrales bacterium | reverse complement strand
CTTCGGGAGAGAGTGAAGCGACCGTGCTCTTTCCTGCGCCCGATCTCCCCATGAAAACGTAGGCGCGGCCTTCGCGGACAACTGTGGCCGCATGAAGGAGGAAACCGCGCCGCGGCAAAAGGATCATCGTCAGTAGAATGCGTAACAGAGAATCAAGAGCATATTCGTGCCGCACGCCGCGAAATTCGGCGTCTGCGCGGCCGAGCATGACGGATGCATCATCTAAATCGTAGGAAAACACTCCGCTCGGCGGCAGCAGATCGTTGTTCTTGCGCAAAAAAATTGGCAGGCCTTCGCACGATCCCGCGTTGAATTCCCGGTACCTAACAAAGGCCTGTCGAAATAACGGTACCTGCGGAATAAAGAGAGAGAGAGGCACCCGCCCGATAGAAATGTGAAGTGGCCGACCTGCACCCGGCTGCATTTTTGACAACCCGCCTAATTCTCTGACCAAATGGACGACTAACCTCCTGGCCGCAAGGGAACAAAAAATCCTCACAGATCGCGAATGCGGTCAAGTTGTCCCTATAAAACGAGAGGGAGCCACACACAGTCTTATCGTGGTCATGCAATGCGTCAACACGGATGTCGGGGCGCGTGTCGTGTTCGTGACTATCAGTCGATGGACTTGTTCACCGGAACCGATTTGAAGGGACTCGAGCTAGGCTCGCTTCCCGGCCCAGCCGTATTTGTACAAAAGGCGCAGAGGGCGAAGCGCGACGTAAAGGGGTGCGAGAGACGGAGGAAGCCTCACCATTAACCAATCTTCTTCCGCTGGTACGACTGCGAGTCGAGCCGCGTACCGCCAGCCTGCGAATATTCTCGGCAGCATTCGCCGCCGATATTGAAAAAGCCCGCCCGCGTCCAGCCGGGGCGGCTGGCGGCTCCGAAGTCGTTGCATCACTTCGAGTGCGAGGCCCGCCGCGACGTTGTCCGCTTGAACGAGTCGCGAAATTTCTGAAGGCAGTGGGGCGTCCAGCACGCCGGCCGCAAGCGCCAGACCGAGGCACAGCATTCGCTGCGCTCGCAATGATTCCGCGCGACGCACGACTGCGTCCCAATCAAGCTCCGAATACGACTGAACAAGCTCCGAAACATCCGCGATCCAGGAGAGCCGTTCCCAGAAGTCCTTCGATCCATGAATACAGAGAATCGGCAGCGCATCTTCGATCGAGAATGTTTGGACTTGGTGGCCCGCCAATGCCACGGGAACCAATCTTTGCGCCAGATCGTCCAGGTCAGGCTTTACGGGAAAATGTCGCAGCGTGATTTCTGTGTGGAGTTCCACCATCACGCGGCGGGCTTCGTCTCGATAATTGTATTCGCCGGGAACCAGCGAAGCTGCGGCATCGGAAGATAGAATCCAGGGAATCTTCGCGCGGTACCCGAGACCCAGCATCGCCTCATTCGCTTTCAGCATGTCGCGCTGGTGAAGAATGACGTCCAGATCTTCAAATTCACGCGCCGTCACATCCTGGTAGGCTTGCACGGCGGCGACGGGGCCTTTGTAGGGAATGGCAGCGATCCCCTGCGAGCGTAATGATTCGAGAATCCTGACAAGTTCCGCGGAGAGGAAAAGGCACCGCACCATATTCGCGCGGACCGCCGAATGCAGCCGATCCTTTTCCGCAGCCGGAATCGCGTTGGGGACAACCGCGCGAAGGCTTCGGTCAACAAGCGGCGTGATGGAATTCTCGGCCGCTTCTGACAATAAAAATTCCCAGTCGAGCGGCCGGGCAGAGATGGCTCGAATCTGCTCGGCAACGGCGGGCGCGATGCGCGTTCGGGCGCACAGAGCAAGCAGTTGTTTTTCCGGACATGTGGAGATGTTTCTGGAAGCCCTCATCGGAATTCCACGTGCGTTGATGCGGGGAAATTCTACGCTATTTGAATGGGCGCGACCGGAGGATTCTTCGCGGAGATGGGAAATGTGCCGCGCTGGCGGATTGTCTGTCGGCGCGGGATTTTATAAGCGGTATGTTATGAGTAGCATGAATGCGACAGTGAAGACAAAAATCCCTTCTGCGCCTCGCGCGTACTACGCTGCGAGCGGATGAACGAATCGAACGTGCGGGCCGAGCCGCTTTCCGATCTTGAGCAATTTCGATCGCAGGCTGTCCGGATCGAGTCCGGCGCTCGCGCAGACGCGGGTGAAGTCCCTGTCGTCTTCAAAGAGGAACTGTTGCGCTTCGCGGCGTGCTCTCATCGAGCCGAAACGCCAATCTTCCACGGCCTTCAGAATCACCGCGGTCCAGAGCCTGTGCTCCCCAATCGACTCCTCGGTCACCGCATCGAATGAATTCGCTTTTGCTTGCGCTCCCATGCCTTCCATCACTTTCCCCCTTTATGCCCTTTTATCGGCCGGCCTTGTCCCCGTTCATCTTTTCCGCCGGATGAAACTATGTCATGCATCTGAAGCGCCAAGGCGGCGCGGAAGACCCGTGTCCCGATTGATTCGCATAACACCCCCAGATGGAGCGGGATGGCGCGAACGAATTGCTGCGGTAGAGCGTTTTCAATGTGCACCAAATTTTCAGGAGATGATTCGGAGGTGCGCAAATGTTTCAGTCAGGCGCAAATGGGTCCTGCGCCGCCGGGTCCACACCCGGCGCAAACTGTCCCGCTTTGAAACGGCAACGGGGATGCCTAAAGCTTTTCGAGAGCCTGTGCCAGATCCGCTTGCAAGTCCTTTGCCTCCTCGATCCCGACGGAAAGGCGCACGAGGTTGTCCGTGATGCCAAGGCGCTCCCTGTGCTTAGGTGACAAATCGCGATGAGAGGAAATCGCGGGATACAGAATCAGACTTTGCACATCGCCGAGCGAAGTGGCTTTCAAAAATAATTCCAGTGAATTCACGAAGCGAAAAATATCTTTGCGCGCGGCGCCGCGAATTGCGATGCCAACGACACCACTCGCCAGTTCTCGCGAAAACAGTTTGCGGCAGCGCTCCGCATCCGGATGATTCGCAAGCCCCGGATAAAAGACGTGCTCGATGCGTGGATGCCGCGAAAGCCACTCCGCCAGTTTTTGGGCGCTCTCGCATTGGCGTTCGAGTCGGAGAGGCAGGGTCTTCAATCCGCGCAGGGTCAACCACGCTTCAAATGGGCCCAGCACCGCACCGATGAGGCGCGAAAAATGTTTTACTTCCTCGGCGAAATCCTTGCGTGCAACGAGTATCCCGCCGGTAAGATCGCCGTGCCCGCCGAGATATTTCGTGGCGCTGTGGATCACGAAATCGGCGCCGAGTTCGAGAGGACGAAAAAGAAACGGCGTCGCGAACGTATTGTCCACAACCACGCGACATTTGCGCGCACGCGCTTCCGCAATCAGCGCGGGAAAATCCGGAATTCGCAGAAGAGGATTGGTCATGCTCTCGAGGAGCAATATTTTCGGTTCGAGCGTCCATGTTTTCGCAATTCCATCGGCCGAGAAGACATCCACAAATTCCACTCGCACTCCCCAGCGCGCCGCCACATCCGTCAAAAACTTTGCCGTGACGCCGTAGAGGTCCTGCGAAGCCGCAACCGTCGCGCCCTGCTCCATGCCCGCCGCCATGAGGCCGAGAAGAATGGCCGCCATCCCCGAGGCGTAACTCACAGCGACGCCGCCGCCCTCGAGTGAAACCATCGCCTGTTCGAGCGCCGCGTTCGTCGGATTGTCGTGGCGCGTGTACGTGAAGCCGGCGCGCTCGCCGCCCGCGATTGCGTCAATATCCTCCAGGCGGTCGTAGAGAAACGTCGCCGAGCTGTAAATCGGCGTGGACATGGGAAGAAATTCGGCGGCCTTCACACGCTCTCCCGCATGTACGGCGCGGGTAGAAAAGTCCTTCTTCTCGAAATCGCGCGCCATGGAACCCCCTCCCGTGATTCGACGCAGAGAATTTGGACATGCTATGCGCCGCCGCGCGCGAAATCAACCGGCATGCCCGGAAGAACCACCGGAATTCGAGGAAAGCTGAAAACTACTGGACAGTTTGGGCGGCGAGAATCTCGCGGAGTTTCGAGGCGAGCGTCGTCAGTGTGAAGGGCTTCTGAAGCAGTATCGCGTCCGTTTCGAGAATTCCATGATGAACGACGGACTGATCGGTGTAGCCCGACATGTAAAGAATCTTGATGCCGGGCCGCATTCGCGAAATGCGATCGGCCAGCTCGCGGCCGCTGATCCCTGGCATCACTACGTCGGTCATCAGGAGCTGGATTTCACCTTTGTGCTGCGCGGCGAGTTCGAGGGCGTTGGTGCCGTTTTCCGCTTCGATGACGGTGTAACCGCTCGTTTGCAAATATTCGCGCGTAAGTTCGCGGACGCCTTTCTCATCTTCCACGAGCAAAATTGTCTCCGAGCCCCGCGGCAGCTCGTGCGAATCGGGCCGGTGATCGCGTCCGCTTTGCGTCTGTTCCTCTTCAATCCGGGGAAGATAGATCTTGAAACTGGTTCCGCGGCCCGGCTCGCTGTACACCCAGATGTATCCGCCACTTTGTTTCACGATCCCGTAAACGGTCGCGAGGCCGAGGCCGGTGCCCTTCCCTTTTTCTTTCGTAGTGAAAAACGGCTCGAAGATGTGCGCCTGCGTGGCCGCTTCCATGCCGCAGCCGTTGTCGGTCACGGCCAGCATCACGTATTTCCCGGGCGAGAAAACGGCCGGGGGATGCGCATAGGAAGAATCGAGCTCCACGTTCGCGGTTTCAATCAGGAGGCGGCCGCCATCGGGCATTGCGTCGCGGGCATTGACGGCGAGGTTCAAGATGACCTGTTCGAGCTGGCTACGGTCGGCTTTGACGAGCCAAAGATCCGGCGCGGATGAAGCTTCGAGCATGATGTCCTCGCCGATCAGACGGCGCATGATTTTTTCCATGTCGGAAACGACAGTCTGAATGTTCAGAATTTTGGGCGCGAGCATCTGCTTGCGGCTGAACGCCAGCAGTTGCCGCGTGAGAGAAGTCGCGCGCTGCGAAGCCATTTGAATTTGCTCGGCATTTCTCCGCAAGGGGTCGTTGGCGGGCAGCCGTTCGGAGAGCAGGTCGGCATAGCCCTGAATCACCATGAGCAGGTTGTTGAAATCGTGCGCGATTCCGCCGGCGAGGCGTCCGACCGCTTCCATTTTTTGCGCCTGGCGGAGCTGCTCTTCGAGTTGCTTGCGATCCGTGATGTCGAGCGACATGCAAATCGCGCCCTGCGATTCTCCGTTTGCATCACGCAGCGGCTCGACGTGGCAAGCGTACGACCCGCCTTTCCATTCGATGTGAAATGTAACAGGCTCGCCCCCGACGGCGCGGCGATGGGCTGCGATCGGAAGAAAGCTGCTGTCCATCGTTTCGAAGTATTCAGTGAGCGACATGCCGACAAGCTGGTTCGGTTTCAATCCCAGGCGCGTGAGCCCCGCGCCGAGCGCGGAAGTGAATTGCAGATTTTTATCCACCGTCCACAGCACGGCGGGCAACTGCTCGACGAGGACGCGAAGGCGCGCTTCGCTCTGCCGCACTTTTTCTTCGGCGCGCTTCCGTTCGATGGCCATAGCGATCTGTCCGCCGACCGAAGAAAGAAATTCGAGATCGCGCTCGGTGTACGCATTTTCGTCCTCGTAGTGCTGCACGACGAGAACTCCGATCGTCGCGGCCGGCGTGCGCAGCGGAACTCCGAGCCAGGATGGGGATGGCGTGCCGACCAATTCCACTTCGCCCAGCTCGGCGAGTTGATCGAATGTCTTTTGCGGGATCAGCATCGGCTGGCCGGTGCGGTAAACGTATGCGGTGCAACTTCGGCCCACTTTCTGCGGCGGCGGAGCGGTGTCAAATTGGTCCGTGAAAAATGGAAAATGAAACATGCCCGTCAAAGGCTCGAAGAGTGCGACAAAACAATTTTCGGCGTAGAGAACTTCCTTCAACGCGATGTGAATCAGCCGGAGCAAATCGTCCATGTTGTCCGTGACGTTGACGCCTCGGATGATTTCAACGGTCGCCTGCCGCTCGAGTTCGGCGCGCTTGCGGTCGGTAATTTCTTCAAGGGTGCCTTCGTAGCTGACGATTTTCCCGGTTGCATCGCGTACGGCACGGGCATTTTCCGTCACCCAGATCTTCACGCCGTCTTTTTGCCGGAGCTGATATTCAAAACCTTCGACGACATTGTGCTTTTCCATGAATCGCTGAAATTCTTCGCGGCGCTGCAGGTCCGCATAGAGTTGGCCGCCGATGTCGCGGACGTCCCCGAGCATTTCTTCGGGCGAAGAGTATCCGCAGATTCGAGCCAGCGCGGGGTTGACGCTGAGGTAGGTTCCCTCGGGCGTCGTCTGAAAAATTCCTTCGATGGCGTTTTCAAAGAGGCTGCGAAATTTTTCCTCGGCTTTTCGCTGCGCCTCTTCGGCACGGCCCTGCTCGGTGATGTCTTCATACATTCCGAAGCTGCCGATCCGTTGATCGTGCACCACGAGCGGCACGCTCAGGATCTGAACGTCCACGAGCGAGCCATCTCGGCGCCGGCGCCGCGACTTCACGCGCACGACCTCACCGGCACTCGCGCGGCGGCTAAGATTGGTCGCTTCTTCGCACAATTCCGGGGGAGCCACGATTGCGTCCACATCCGCGCCGAGGATCTCCGCTTGGCGATACCCAAAGAGGCGCTCGAAGGCGGGATTGCACATCTGAATGCGGCGGTTTGCATCCAAAGCCACAATTGCAAGGGGGTTGTTTTCGGTCAGAGCCTGCAAGTAGGCCGTGTGATCCGATGCTCGTTCATTCGAGGGAGTTCGCTCGGTAAGGGCTTTAGCTGAGACGGTTTTTGTTGATTTCTTGGAAGTGTCCTTCGAATGTGCTTCGGCCTCGCCCGCCTGCTGACTCAGGCGCGGCGAACCCTTTCGCTTTGGACGCGGTGTGGCGATTCGACTCGACATAACCCTAAGAGTTGGCCCAGGATTCGGAGCGGACGTCGCGCTCCGCAGAATAACCCCAATCACATGTATATCTGGGGTGGCACTGAGCAACAATGGTACCTTCGTACCAAATGGGCACATTTTGCGCCACTTAAGGCACTGTTTAGGGCTTGGTAATCAGGAACCGCTATCGGCTCGCGGAACGAACGCGAATTAAGCCAAATGCAAGAATCCCTAAGGCCGACAAATTGGCGGTTCGTGGTTCGGGTGTGGCAACCACATCGGCCTCCATGGAGAAGTTGGTCACTCCGGAAAGATCCAGGCAAGGCGTGGTAATGCAATTCAGGTTTGCAAGCACAATGGAAGAACCCGGATTGCCGAATCCAGGATTTGTCGTGATGGTCAGAATGTCGCCGCCGGCATCTGTCCATTCGAAGATATATTGTCCAGCGGCGTTTTCAAGCACGGTATCAAAACCGAAGTCGCCAAAGTTCGGTGACTCAGCAATCGACATCGATCCGGGCAGAACAATGCCCGTTGAGGGGGCAAATATGAATGCGATTGTGAATTCCGAAGCCGGCGGTTCCTTCTCGCCCGGAAGATCGCCGAAATTGACATAGTTATCCGCATCAACCGCATGGGCGGGCGTCGCACCCAGACAAATCGTGCCAAGCATGAGTGCGATCAAATACCAGGGAGAGACCGAGCCTGCCCACCGAAATCTCCGAAGCGTCTCTACTCCCGATTTCACAATCCCTCTCGTTGTCATGGACCTGTTTACCTTCTCCAGCATTTGAGTCCTCCCTCATGCGAGCCATCGGGTTCCGGAGCTTTGACTTAAGCCGATAATTGGACGGCACGCTGTGAAGGTCAATGCCCTTGGAGGTGAACTCTTTGTTCCCGTCAATCTCGATATAAACAGGCAGGTTGCACGGCGGCATGCACAGACGAGAATGCCTTCTGCAGGTCTCGCCCGCTCCCCTGGGAGGATTCGCGGGAAGATCCCTCTTCAGCCAATCAATGGCTTCACTCGGGATGAGTTCCGTTACGGGCCTTCACTTCTTGGGTCTGGATTCGGGTGGGACTACGCCATTGTTGCGGTAATAGGCGACGAGTTGGCCGTAGTGCTCGCCCATGTGTTCGGTGTAGCCGATCCACGGGGACAAGCGCTTCAGGATTCCCGCGTCGCCTTCCTTCTGAATTTCGGTCGCGCCATCGGAGACGGACTTCTTAAGAAATGCAACCGTCTGCGCTTTCGACTTGTACGTCTCAACGGACGGATCATTCGCGCCGTCGCCAAGCTTTTGGCCTGACATGTGGTTGATCAAATCATAGTTCGAGCCAGCGACGTGAAGGAGGACTTGCTGAAACGTGCGAACGTCTGCGTTCGGGCGGTAGCTATATTTTTCTTCCGGCCAGTCTTCGGCCATGGCTATCAATCTGTTGCCAATGTCGTTCCAATTGGCGAGGACGGCTTCCGA
>JBAWGF010000172.1:0-16397 GCA_049592615.1 Candidatus Acidiferrales bacterium | reverse complement strand
GCTGTTGCATGCCTGGTAGCGGAGAGTCATCGGAAGCGTTGTCGCGCCGAGCGGTGCCACGGCAATTGCTGAAAGGCGCAAGCGCAGCGTGACGCTTCCGGAGTAAACGCTGAGCGGTTTGTCGGGCGAGAAAGAGAATTTCTCGAGATGGCCTTCCGGATAAATCGTGTCCAGCAATTGAAATCCATTCGGAAGTTGCGGAGTGAGCGTTGTGGGAATCAGGTATTGATCGGACGGCTTGTGCGAATTCATGTGGAATCCGCGCGCGATCTCCACAGCTACGGCGACTTGAAATTCCTTTCCCTTCGGCACCGGCTCGAGCGATACGTATGTCTGGGGTTTCACGATTGACGAGGCGCTCGGCATCGCCGAAGAATCCTGAAGCGGCAGGACTGCACCCGGAGAAATCACAAACAGCTCGGCGGCAGGAACCAGCAGAAACAAACATAGAACTGACCCAAGTCGGAATCGCATCGCGCGCCTAGACCTCGACCTCCGCGCCCAGTTTTTCGGAGAGAATGCGGCTCATCACCTGGTTCAGCGTTTCGCCGGTCTTGTCCAGCACGAATCCCTCGGCCGCATCCGACCAGCCGAGCTTGAAACTCGTGGTTAATGCCGAAATCCAGATTTGTCGGACCGGCGCGTTTGGGCTGATGACGAAGCGCGTCTCTTCTTCATCCTCAAACTCGATTTCGAGTTTTCCGCTTCCGCCTTCGACCTCGAAGTCGAACTCGTCGCCGACTTCGAGTAGCCGCTTCCGAAGGCTTTCAAATGCCGCGTCGCATTTTTTCTGAAAATCGTGTTCATCCATCATGGCAGAGACACGTTACCGCAGTTCTTCACATCGGAGCAAGAAATTGGCGCTTGGATATGAAATTCTTTTGCGGAGATCAGAGCAGCCCTTGGATGTCTTTCTCGAGTTCATCCTGTTTTGCAGGCCCGATGTAGCGTTTCGTTATCTTGCCGTCGCGCGAGATCACGATCGTTGTAGGCAATCCGATCAAACCACCGAACTTCGCCGCCAGGTCGTCGTTGCCGAGCACGATCGGATAATTCATCGTCATCGAATGGCCGCCCACGTCGAACTGAGTGTTCTGGACGAACGGTTCGACGGAAACCTTTCCGTCATCATCCATAGCAACGCCCAGGAAAGTAAATCCCTTGTCTCGATATTTCTGCTGCACGTCGATCAGCCAGGGAATTTCATAACGGCAGGGCTCGCACCACGTCGCCCAAAAATTCACCACCACCACTTTTCCCTTAAGACTCGCGAGCGAAACGTCTTTACCCTGCAGGTCCTTGAATGTGACTTCCGGCGCGCTCGGCTTCGAACTTTTTCCGCTTTCATCGGCCGAAGCGTTTCCAGACCCTTTCGATTTGCAGCCGGGGAGGGCTACGATCGCTGTGCCAAGCAGAAAAATGAGTATCATTCCGTTCAGGGATTTCTTCATTCGCGAAGCTCCAATCATCTTGCAAAAATTTGTAGAAAGGAAAGCTTACCCGAAAGCCATGTCAGGCGATTGAAGAAGATCAACCCGCCGATGGCAAGCAGCAGAACACCACTCGCGACTTCCAAAACGTGCAGGTATCGCCGGAATTTCTGATAAAACCGGAAAAAATAGCCCATCGCGAGGGCCGACAGTAGAAACGGAATCGCGAGCCCCGCCGAATAACAGCCCAACAGAAAGATGCCTCGGCCAACCGTCTTTTCGTCGCTTGCAAATTTCAAAACAACCAGCAAAATCGGACCAATGCAAGGAGTCCAGCCAAATGCGAACGCGAAACCCAAAAGGAATCCGCTAATGACACCCGGTTTGCCGCCGATATTCCTGAAATGAAAGTCGCGATTCAGCCAGCGCGCCATCGTCGGGCCGAGAATGAAAATAATTGCTATGGAACAGAAACGCACGGCAGTCTTTATCGGCGAGCCCCCCACACCGAAGTGAAAACCTACGAGGACTCCGGCCAGGATAAGCAGTATCCCAATCACAAATCCTGCACGCATCGGGATCTTGATCAGCAACCCGGTTAAATGCAGGCCGAAAAGTACGATGAAGGCCCCCGCGATTGGTGCGACGAGATTTCGATTGCTGAGTAGGAAAGTCCCTACGGCAGTCGCCGTTGCCCCAAACGTCATGAAAACCATTGAGAATCCGATGACGAATGCGGACGATGTCTTCAGCAATTCTCCGAGCGGTGCTTGACCGTCTTTGAGTTGCTCCACGCCGATCCCGGAAAGCATCGAAATGTATCCGGGCACGAGCGGAAGAACACAGGGCGACAGAAACGACACCAACCCGGCGATGAACGCAGCAAATGCGGAAACTTCCATCAGATCCTCTGAGTCTGCTCCCAGCTGATTGGATGATCCGGACAATTTTCCGGGTTCGGCTGAGTTCGGGATTTTCCCACAACCGTTAGACGCGCGCCCAGGCTTTTTTTCTCTGGCCGCATGCGAGGGAAATCCCGCCATGTGTCGCGCCAGGGCTCCGGCGCTAAAGATGATGCTGCTAGCCCAACTCCTATAAATCACTGAAAACGCAACCGGTTCCGCAAATCGGACGATGGCATGACGAGTGCGCTTGTTCACGTTGCGGGCCCGCACGCTGGAGCCGGGCGCGGCAAAGAACTGTTGTCGCGCACGGTGGGGGCCCGTTAAGACTTTCGGCAAGGAAAATCAGATGACACCGAACCATGTGACCGCAGCACGCGTCTTGGCAGCGTTCGTAGCCGTCGCACTGTTCACATTCTTCACAGATTCAGCGGCGGCCGACCTCGCGGCTGTTTCCTTGACGATCACCGCCATCGCGCTTGACGGCGTGGACGGCTACCTCGCGCGAACTCAAGGACTCGCCACGCCGCTTGGTGCACAGCTCGATATCCTCGGCGATCGCGTCGTTGAAAATCTTTTCTTCACGTTTTTTGCCGTGAGCGGCCTCGTGACCCTCTGGGTGCCCGTGCTGTTTTTCGTGCGCGGCACGCTGACGGATTTCCTGCGAAGTCTGGCAGCGCGAACGGGCCGTAGCGGTTTTGGAAAAAACTCGATGCTTGAGACGTGGTGGGGACGCAGCCTCGTGTCGTCTCGCGCGAGCCGCGCGGCATATGCAGTCTTGAAATGCGTCTGCTTTTGCTACCTCGGTCTGCTCCTTCCCCTGCCTCATGTGCCCGAGACACAGATCGGCGCGACGACGCGTCTCTGGTTGTTCGTTGCAGGACAGGCTCTCGTCGCTGCGACCGCAATCCTTTGCGTCGTGCGCGCTATCCCGGTGATCTGGGAGGGTCGCCGATACCTTGGCGCCGCTGAAAAAACGCCGGGGACGATTGCGGTTCAGGTGACGCGACGAATCCGTCAGAAAAGATCGGCGCGTTCTTCGATCTCGACGGCACGGTGCTGCCTTCCCCCTCGCTCGAATGGCGATTCATCGGCTACCTGCTCGCTCGCGATGAAATCCGAAGCGCGAGCGTGGGTCGATGGCTCGCGCACGCCGCAAAGACAATTTTGCGCGACCCGCGCGCGGCGGTTGGAGGGAACAAGCTTTATCTCAGCGGGCTGCGAGAATCTCTCGTCCGGGACTGGGAGGATTCGCTCGTCGCAGATTTAAAGTCGTCTGCTGCGTCGGCGACGGGCCCTCTCCCGCTTTTTGCCGAAGGAATTGAGCGGATTGCCTGGCATCTCGCGCAGCACCATCGAGTGGTCTTCGTCAGTGGGACGCTCGCACCACTGACGCGCGTTGTCGCGAACCGCTTTTGCGGCATGGCAGAGGTCCAAGCGACTGAACTCGAAGTTTGCGATGGATTCTGGACTGGTTGGCTCGCGGGCGAACACCTGATCGGTGCGGCAAAGTCCCACATCATTGGTGCGCTTGCGAACAAATACGATCTTGACCTCGCTCGCAGCTACGCCTATGGCGACACTGCCGCCGATCTTCCGATGCTCGAAGGTGTCGGCCATCCCGTCGCCATCAATCCAACGATTCCTCTCTGGTGCGTCGCCCGAAAGAGCCGCTGGCAGTCATACGAGTGGAAAGAATTGAAATATGCCCCGGAAAGCGTGCACGGACGGCTCCTGGCGGCAAGGGAGACGCGATGAAGTATTCCCGCTTAGGCGTCTCCGCAGAAGCAGTGCGCGAGGAAACAGTTTTCTGGTCGGCAGGCAAAAGATTCACATGTGCAGGCGTTCTCTCTGCGGGACTGGACCGAATCTCCCGCGCCTGCGGCGCCTTTGAGTGGTTAACACTCGGATACATCTGCTGGCTCGAAATAGTGATAGCCATCTTCCACCGGAACCTGCCGCACGCGGGGCGATATGTTGCGGTTCATTTTTGCGTAGCCATCGGCGCTATTTGTCTTGCGTGGGCCGCAACGCGCTCCACAAATACTCTTCTCCACTTCGCGCGCCATTGGTATCCCCTGCCGCTTTACATTTTCTTCTTCGAAGAGCTGCAAGGGCTTGTCCATATTATTTTTTCACGCTGGTTCGACCGCTGGCTGATTGATTTCGACTATCGCTTCGCAGGCGTGCATCCCGCACTCTGGCTCGCGCGATTTTCAAGCCCCGCTATGAACGACTTCATGCAATTCGCTTACCTGACCTACTTCCTCTTTCTCCTGATTCTTCCGGCGATTCTTTACGTGCAGCGGGATCGAGTCGCATTCTGGACCGTCATGGTTTCCACCGCCATCGCTCACTACTCGGTATATGTCATCGCTATTTTATGTCCGGTCGAAAGCCCCTACTATTCGCTGGCGACGCTTCATATGAAGCCGCTCGAGGGTGGATATTTCACGGCGACGATCGATCTCATCGAGCAATTCGGCCGCGTCCACGGCGCGGCATTTCCTTCGGCGCACGTGGCGGGCTCAATGGTCGCAATGTGCGCGGCTTGGTGGTATCGTCGGTGGCTCTTTTGGGGATGCCTGCCATTTTTCGCGAGTATGTGCGTCGCGACGGTCTATGGCCGGTATCATTACGTTGCCGACGTAATCGCCGGCATTGCGCTCGGTGGGCTCGGTTTCATGTTGGGGAAATTGCTCGTGGAGCGAACCGGCGCCATCCCCGAATTAGCGAAATTGCGCACGGCCGCCGCGCCTTCATTCAAGGATGGGATGCCTCTTGTGCCATTCCGTCACTTCCTCATAGCCCAAGGCGATCGAAAGAAGACGCACCTCGCCGAAATGAGGACCAATGAGTTGCATTCCAATCGGCAATCCTTCGCGCGTGAAGCCGCACGGAACCGAAATCGCCGGATGGCCCGTGAAATTCGCAGGACGGTTCATACGCACCAACGCCGAGCGCACAGTTTCTTTTTGCCCTGCGATCGAGATCTCGTTCTCACCCAGCCGCGGCGCCGCGATGGGCAGCGTAGGAGCGATAATCGCGTCGACGCGTTCAAATATATGATCGAAATCCTTTTTGACTTCGCGCTGCATCGCGAGAGCCCTTAAATAATCTACCGCTCGAACGTCGCGCCCCGTCTCGAGCCGTTTCCGCACGTCTTCGCCGTACTCTCCGGCCCGCGCTGGGAAATACCCGCGCGATTCGTGGTAATGCGTCGCTTCGGCTAGCGCGATTTGGGTGCTCGGCTCAACCGAATCGGAGAGGCGCGGAAGCGAAACCTCTTCGAGGCGCGCACCGAGCGATTCGAAACATCTTGCAGCTTTGTCAATCGCCTTCCGCACTTGTTCGTCAACGCCCTCGAAAAAATATTGCTTCGGCCAACCGAGCCGGAATCGCCGCGGGCGATTTTTTCGCAGCTTGCGATGATCCGGCCGCGCGGCACCTCTCGGATAACCGCCCGCGATTGCTTCCACCAGAATGCAAACGTCCACGACGCTGCGCGCGAGTGGCCCCGCGTGGTCGAGGCTTTCTGCAAGCGGCACGACGCCTTCCACGCTCACGAGACCAAATGTTGGTTTCAATCCGACGATCCCGCAAAGCGAGCTCGGAATCCGAATGGACCCCCCGGTGTCCGTGCCTGTTGACGCAACACACATTCCCGTCGCAACGGCTGCGGCAGAGCCGCCACTCGATCCGCCGGTCATCCGCTCGCGCGCCCAGGGATTGCGAACCGGACCGTAATGAGGATTCTCATTCGTGATTCCGTAAGCGAACTCGTGCATGTTCGTCTTGCCGAGAAGAATCGCTCCGGCGCGTGCCAGCCGTCCCGCAACATCGCTGTCTCTGTCCGGCACAAAATTCGCGAGGATCTTTGCCCCAGCCGTCGTGCGGATTCCGCGCGTGTAGAAATTGTCTTTGAGTGAAATGGGGATTCCGTAAAGTGGACTGATTGAATTCCCGCGTTGCCCGCGAAGCTTCCCGAGCAGTTCCCGCTCGGCGAGCCGCGCTTGCCGGCGCGCTCGATCCGCAACGATAGTCAGAAACGCATTGAGCGTGGGGTTCCACCGCTCGATGCGCGCAAGGGCCGCCTCGACCAGCTCAACGGGAGAGATTTTCCTTCGCCGCAGCAGGCCCGCAGCCTGCTCGATCCAGAGATACGCCAGCTCGGATTCAGAATGTGACGACATACCGTGCGCCTCAGAAAATCTTTTCCTGGCGCCGGAGGTTGCCGGCCGAACCAAGATTGGCAATAAGAAAGACGATGCGAAACTGATTCTCATTGCGGATGGCGCCGAACGAGAGCCTCCGGTACTCGAGGCCGATTCCGCAACACGATCCGTTGTAAGCGAACTGAACGATCTGGTTTTGAAAGACGTTCTGCGTGATGTCGTAACTCGCGCCAATCGTGGCGTTCCATCCGCGCCGCGTGAGATCGCCATACCCGATCAGGGCGCGCACCTGGTTCGAGCGCGGCACAAAGGTGAAGCCGGGCGGATTCTGCGAGGCGGGCGTTGGAAGATTGTCGGTCGAAAAATGCGCGAGCGTCAGAAACGATTGCCTGTAGGGCTTGAGTTTCAGGAGCGTGCCGATCGCGGTCATCCGCCTTCGGTTCGGGTCGTAATTGATGATGAACTGCGTGTCGTAGTGCTTGCCGGGCGTAACGCTCACATCGCTGATGATCGGTGAAAAATGTTGCGCTTGATCGACGAATGCAAAAGGCGTGAGCGAATCGACCGCCTGAAACACATTTCGCTGGCCGGGAATGAGCGCTCCGCCGAACGTGGGGTCAAAGAAATATTTCTGGGCGAGCCGCCATGTCACGAGTTCTTCCGCACCGTCCGCGCCGGCGCGACGGTAGAGCCGCTGCGTGATTCCGTACTCGATCTCATTTGTGTCCGTCAGCGTCTCGTCTTCATCGAAACGGAAGAATCGCCCGAAATCGTTCACGCCGTTGACGTAGTTATACACGATGTCCGGTTCGATGACGTGTTCCCATTTCGTGTCGCCGTTATTCCAGACGCGCTCGATCGTCGGCGGCCGGATGTCCACTCTGAGCTCCTCCGTGTTGCGGAAGAATCCGGCGTTCTCGTAGCTGCCGTTCACCAGTTGTCCCCCGTAGTGAGTCGAGCGAAACGTAAAGCTGGGGGTCACGTCGAGCCACGGCCCCCAGTGAAATGGGATCGTTACCGCCGGCGCAAATTCGTTGCGCTCGACGAATCCCGGCGTCTCGGCCGGCGTCACCGTTTCACCCCGGTGCACCGCACCAATGAATGAATCAAATGAAAAATAGATGGGAAGGTTGTGAAAGGGGGCCTGGTCAACGGAACTGAACTGCACTTCCGGAGCGGTCCGGAGGGTGATGGAATTCTGCGGGGTCGCGCTTAAAAAGTTTTCATAGCTCAGTGCCGCGAAACTCAGGCTGAAGCCCTTGAAATTATTTGTGAGGAACGCCGTGTTCCGGACTTCGGAGTTCACTGCTTGCGTAAACGTCTCACTGAACGCGAGCCGGAATGTGAGCGAGCTCAACTGGTCCAAATCAGCGACGGCGCGCCAGCCGTTGAACAGCAGAGCAGTGAAAACGAGGCGCTCCTCATGGCCTCCCTGGTTGATGGGCGGCCCGGTCGGCTGCTGGAGCCCGCGATCGAGCACGCCGAAAAACGTCGCCGTCAGTTGAGCATCTTCCCACGGCTTCATACGCACTTCGGCATTTTGACTCCAGCCCCGCCGGCTGAACAGCGCGGCGCCTGCCGTCGCGTCAAGCCAATCCGTCGGCGCCCAGTAGAAGGAATCACCGAATACAAATCCCTTCCTCGAGCTGTCGCCGATATCGGGAATCAGAAATCCTGAATCGCGCCGCCGCTCTGCGGGAAACGTGGCGTAAGGAACGTACAACACCGGAACCGAATGCAGCCGGAAGTTTCCATTTTCGAGATGCACCGATTGACGCAGTTTGACGGTCGCCGCGGGCGCGTAGAATTTCCACGTTGGGCGGTCGGGATCGCACACCGTCATCCACGCTTTATGAACGCGGTACGTATTCTGATCCAGTCGTTCCGCCTCTTCGGCTTCGAAATAGAGGGGATTGTCGCTGACGAGGAGCGTCGGTGTCGGGCGGCGCTGGACCGCGAACGTGGCGCGAACGTGATGAAAGGTGCTGTGCCCGGTCTGTAGTTCGTACCGCGCATCGTCGGCTTCGACGTGTTGTGTCATGTAATCGAGCTGGACGTTTCCGCGCGCGGTGACGACCTGTGTTTCGCCGTTGTATTCGACGTGGTCGGCTCGCAGCCGCGTGTTTTCGTACCGGATGTCCACGCGGCCGTCAGCGTATGAAATCTTCCCCGCCTGGCGCTGCTGGTCCGCTTCGAGAGTTGCGACTCCCTGCCCGCTTTCAGCTTGCTTGCGATCCTTCGCGGTGAATTGTGCAAGCGCAGTGGGCGAGACTATCGAAAGAAAAACTGGAAGCACTGCAAGAATTGCGAATCGGCGGAATGGTTGGAAGACCGTTGCGTTCGGCATCGACTGAGAAGGCTCGAAAGAAAGCCCCGAAAAGAAAGTTGAGCCTAACACGCGCTTCGCAGGCCCGCAATCGCGCTGGCCACCCATGAGAATGACTCGGCGCGAGGCGGGTTGCCTGATAGGCGACATCCCATTCCGATCGCCCGCTGCCCGGACGCCTGCGGCCGTGATAGCATCACGGGGTTCCATCACCGGGACATCCGCAGCGCAAAACGGACCCGTGATTCGAATTTGCCCGCAGTGCGGTGCTCTCTTGCTCGAGGACGCCGAGTATTGCTCCTATTGTGATGCCTCCCTTGCCGTCAACGGCGAAAACGCCGAGCCTGTAGCCGTCGGCATCTCCACGCCCATCGAAGCCGAAGAGCCGGAATGGCGTCGCGAGGTCGCACGCCGCCTGGAAGAATACCGCGCGCGCCGCCAGCGATTGCACCCGGACGATTCCCAGTCGGGCCTTCCCTTCTCCAACGAAGACGATTTCGAAGAGGAAGTCCGCGAACGCACGCGGACCCAGCCCGTCAAACGCCATCGCCAATCCGAGCGAGTTGACATCTGCATTCAGCCCGAGCTCGATTTTTCGGATTCCGCCGACGACCGCGCTCATCCGCAATCGGCGCTTGTGCCCGTCGCCAGTTTGGTTGACCGCCGCAGCGCTGGTGCTCTCGACGCACTTTTTCTCGCACTGACGTATGCGGGCTTTCTCGGCCTGTTCCGTTCGCTCGGCGGACAGCTGATGATGGAAAAGGTGGACGCCATCGTTTATCTCGCCGCGTTCTACCTGTTCTACGCGCAATATTTTTTCCTGTTCACCACATTTGCTGGCGCCACGCCCGGCATGCAGCTTCGCGAGCTCACGATCGTGCGCCTCGACGGAAGCTTGCCGGACACTCGCCAACTCCTCTGGCGCAGCTTCGGGTATCTCCTTTCCGGCGCCACATTGATGCTCGGTTTCCTGTGGGCGCTCTGGGATGAGGACCATTTTACCTGGCAGGACCGCATCTCGCAGACGTACGTCACGGCCGCGATGCCTGTGACGGTCGCGGATTCGATCGACGTTCCCGCCGGCCGGCACAGGTTCGCGCACAAATAGCCTCCCGGGTTACGGCCGGAGTACACTATTGGCGAGGGGTGTGTCGTGAGGCCGCGATTCCTCAATCAGAAGTTGGGCAAGCGGACTTCCCGCCGCGCTGCGATTCAGAAGGCCAAGACCCTGTTGAACAGGTCCAACGCGCGCTCGAATCCGCGCCTTTCCGGCCACGAACGACCCGGCGGCAAAGACGGCTAATCTATCCGCCGCGAATGATATAATTACGGTTTCGGTAGTGCGAATCTGGATCAAACCGTTGCGGGGCGAAGCCGCATCTTACAAAACTGGGGCGGAGAAGAGGGAAAACGCATGAGTGCTCTGGCGAAAAGGGCTGTTGTTCTGCTGTCGGTCGTCGTGATTGCTTTTGTGACGACCGGCTACGTCCTCGGCCGCTCCTCCGATGACAAGACGTTTCGTGCGCTGAACGTTTACACCGAAGTATTCGAGCATATTCAGCGCGACTACGTGGACGACCCCAATATGCATCAGGTGACCGCCGGAGCGCTTCACGGGCTGCTCGACTCGCTTGATCCGCAATCAGGTTACATGAGCCCTCTTGAGTACAACGATTTCAAGGAAAAGAGCGCGAACAAGGCTAAGGGCGAAGCGGGCCTGGCCCTCACGCGCCGCTTCGGATACATCGCTGTGATCTCCGCCCTGCCGGAAAGCCCGGCGCAGAAAGCGGGACTGCGCCCCGGTGACATTCTCGAAAAAATCGCCGGCTTTACGACCGGCCAGATGGCCATCGACCAGGCGAGACTCCTTCTGAGCGGCGATCCAGGAGCCGTTGTAAAACTCTCTGTCATTCGCCGAGGCAAAGCAGAACCGCAGGATATGGAAATCGCGCTTGCCAGGCTTCCGGCTCCGCGGCTCCTCGAAGATAAATTGCAGGGCGACATCATCTATCTTCGCGTCCCGTCATTCGAACCGGGAATTACGAAACTAATTCGCGACAAGCTCGCGCAAGCGGAGCATCAGGGGGCGCACAAGCTGATTCTGGATCTCCGCGATTGCTCGCTCGGCGATATGCAGGAAGGAATTTCGACGGCGCAGCTTTTCGTCTCTTCCGGAACCGTCGCGACTCTCAAGGGGCAAACGATCGCTCCGATTATTTCCTCTGCCGATCCGTCGAAGGTCGCTTGGACACAACCGATGACCGTGCTGATTGGGAATAGCACCGCAGGGCCCGCCGAAATTGTGGCGGCCGCGATTGCCGGCAATCACCGTGGCGAGACCGTCGGCGACCGCACCTACGGGACTGCCTCGATGCAGAAGTTGATTCCTCTCGACGACGGCTCCGCGCTCATTCTGACCGTGGCGAATTATTTCACGACCGCGGGCAAAGAGATTGCCGCCGACGGGGTTGCACCGACCGTCGAAGCGCGGCCCTCGCTCGACGATTTGGCTGCGCTGAATAATCAGAATCCATCTGGTGGGACAGGGCAAGTTGTATCGCCGGATGACCCGGTGATCCGGAAGGCTATCGAAGTCCTTTCGGGCACTAATGTAATGCGAAAGGCCGCATAGTTTCGTCGTGACAGAATCCCGCGGGCGCTCAACCCCGCTACTCGCAGCTTTCCGCGGACTTCGGACCGCTTCAGCAAATTCTTCTGCGATCGTTCCCCGATCGGCATGCCCTTGGCGGCTTTCTGCATTTCTCGCGGCCGTCACCTTTCTTTCGCTGGTCGGCTGCGGGAAAAAATCTCTTTCGAAGGAGCAGACTCGAGCGATTACAGGCGAAATTGTTTCTGCCA
The DNA here is from genome assembly GCA_049592615.1 of Candidatus Acidiferrales bacterium. Classification (GTDB taxonomy): domain Bacteria; phylum Acidobacteriota; class Terriglobia; order Acidiferrales; family UBA7541; genus Palsa-295. The sequence goes on along the minus strand of JBAWGF010000172.1, from coordinate 4,705 downwards.
CGCAAAAAGTGACGTCTCACAAGGCGGAAATCGCGATCCGGCCGGAGTTTCAAGCTGCCAAATGGGGGTTTCCAAGCCGGCTTGCAGAGGACAACATTTACGTAACACTTGTGAACTCTTCGCAGGCAGCTGCACTGAAGCAAGCTGTCGATGAAATAGCGCGGCATCACGACCTTTCCGTTTCCGAGGCTTCTCCGGGCAGGGTCGTTCGCATTGATCTATCGTTTCACGGAACTCGAACGCACACGATTCATATCATCACTCCCCTCGAGCCGCGCCTGCACCCGCACGTTACGCAGGGCGCCGCTAATCCGCGGGTCGCCATTATCCTCGACGATCTGGGTTACGACCGCGCGCAGGCCGATGCGCTAATGGCCCTGCCATTTCCGCTGACGATTTCCGTGCTGCCACATCTCCCGTTTTCTACCGAAATCGCCGAGGAAGCCTATCGGCGCGGCGATCAAGTCTTGCTGCATCTCCCGATGGAATCGGAATCGAATGATGCGAAATCCGAGGCGATCCAGCTCCGCGTGGGAATGAATCCGCGACAGGTGGAAGGAACGCTTGCCAGTATGCTGGAATCGGTTCCTCACGCGGTGGGCATCAACAACCATCAGGGTTCGCGCGCGACATCCGACGCGGCATTGATGGCGGCTCTCATGCCGGCGTTGCGTCAGCGCGGACTCTTCTTTATCGACAGCCGCACAACTGTATCCACCGTGGCTTACGACACGGCGGCGAAGTACGGCGTCCACGCTGCATTTCGGAAGGTTTTTCTCGACGACGCCCAATCGCGGGAAAAAATTCTCGAGCAGCTCGATTTCGCCGCGAGCGTCGCGGCCCGCGACGGTTGGGCCATCGCGATCGGCCATCCCTACCCCGTCACAATATCCACGCTTGCGGAAGGTGTCCCGCGCCTTGAATCGCACGGCGTCCGTCTGGTCTTTGTTTCCGACCTGGTGAACTAGCCTCAAGCGACGGCTACTTCAAATCATTCGAGGATTTCGCCGGCGAGTTGCGCCACGTGCTCGGCAATCGCGGGCGCCGACGTCAGCCCCGGCGATTCGATGCCGATCAAATGCACGACACCGGGAAATTTCGGATCGCGCTCAATAACAAAATCTGCGGTGCTTGTCTCCCCCGGAGGAACGAGCTTCGCGCGAATCCCGGTATAGGCGGGGACGAGATCCTCCGGTGTGATGTCCGGAAGCAGCGCCTTCGCGCGGCGTGCAAATTCCTCCGCGGGTTCGCGGTCCCGCTCGTAATCCGATTTGCTCTCGATGTAGTGGGCCGTGGGACCGACAAGCACGGTCCCCGCAATCGTTTTCGTCAAGTGCGTACCGAGACTCAGTCCCTCCGGATGCGGTAACGGATAAACGAGATTTCGTACCCAATCGGATTTTGCCCGAACGAGCTCGCAATACTCTCCTCGCACCGGATAAATGCGATGCCGCGCGAGAGGCGAGCCGAGCAGCGCAGCCACTTCATCGGCAAACAGGCCTGCGCTGTTCACCACGCAGCGCGCTTCGATCTCGCCCGCTTCGCTCGTCACTCGAATTACGCCCGCGCGCGGCTCCAAACGCTCCACTTTCGCGTGCGTCACGATGTGTGCGCCCTGCTCCTGCGCCACGCGCGCGTACGCCTTCACCAGTTCTTCGCTCCCGAGAATCCCCGTCGAAGGCACCTCGAGCGCTTGAAATCCTTCGACATGGGGTTCGCGTGCGCGAATCGCGGCGCGGTCTATAATGCACAATCCTGTAACGCCGTTCGCGCGGCCGCGCTCGAGCAGTTCTTCGAGCTTTGGCGCCTCTGCCGCGGACGCGGCCACCACAAGCTTCCCGCAATTCCGATGGGGTACGCCGTGCGCCGCGCAAAATTCCTTCGTCAGCTGATTTCCGCGAACGCAGTGGCGCGCTTTGAGCGAGCCCGCCGGGTAATAGATGCCCGAATGGATGACGCCGCTATTGCGCGAGCTCGCACCCATGCCGATCTTGGGCATTGCTTCGAGAAGAAAAATGTCGCCCCATCGCGAGGAAAGCGCGCGAGCGATGGCGCAGCCCACCACCCCGCCGCCGATGATAACGATGTTTGCCTGGTCCACGCGACTAGGGTTTGAACCCGACGCTGCGCCACAGCTCCGCGCAGTTGTACATCTTGCCGTTCGTAATCACCGATTCGACGTTGCGAATGTTGCGGATCGACTCGAGCGGGTTGCCTTTCACAATGATCACGTCGCCGCTCTTCCCGGGCTCGATTGTCCCCACTTCTTTGTCGAGCCCCATCACGCGAGCGGGGACGATTGACGCGGCCTGGATCGCTTCCATCGGCGTAAATCCCGCCTGCACGTAGAGTTCGATTTCACGGTGCAAACTGTGGCCGGGAACGGCCTGATCTGTTCCCGCTACGATCGGAACGCCGGCGCGATGCAGCGCTCCCACGATCGCAACTTCCTTCTGAAATACTTTTTCCTGCACGTCCGCAAACGGAGAAGGCGGCCCCACATCGAACATCTGTTGCGCCAGTTCCGGAGCGACTTTGTTCACGCCGGGCTCGAAGCTGACGGGCGGCTTCGCAGTGGATGCCGTAAACGTTTCCATCAGCGCCAGCGTGGGATCAACCACCGTTCCGTGCTCCACCAGAAATGCGAGCGCCTTCTGAGATTCAGGCGAGTCGAGATTGATTTCGGCGTTCGCTTTCGCACGGTCCAGTCGGCTTGCTCCTTCCGGAAGATGGGGCCGCATGATCGCGACGATGTATTGAATATGATTGATCTGGTCCTGGCCTGCTTCCACCGCCTGATAAGCGTCGAGGCCTTCCGGTATGTGACCCGTCACCGTCATTCCCAGTCGGTGCGCCTCGTCCGCAATCATCTTGATTTCTTCCAGCTTCACCGAGCTGTAGATTTTCATCTGCTGAAAGCCCGCGTCGTGGTAGCGGTTCACCCACATCTTCGCCTGCTCCGGCGTATCCACGCGCGCGACACCGAGTCCGAGCGGCCCGGAACCGTCCACGACACCGGCCAGCAGTAGCCGAGGTCCCAGCCCACGCCCGGCGGCGATGGCATCCCGCACGGCCGTAATGAATTCGAGCTCGTTGCCGCAATCCCGCACCGTCGTCACGCCTGCGGCAAGATAAATCGGACCCCATTCGACTTGCTCGAAGTGCGCGTGCATGTCCCACAGTCCGGGCAGAATAGTTTTCCCGCGAGCGTCCACCTTCGTCGCGCCACGTGGAATCCTCACCTTTGCCCGCGGGCCCGCGGCCGTGATGCGCCCTTTCTCGATCACCACCGTCGAGTCCGGCACCGGCTCGCTACCGGTCCCGTCAATCAACAATCCGCCGACGATCGCGATCGTGTCGGCGCGGCTCCCTGCAATCCCCTTGGAAATTTCCGCGAGCGCCGCCATTCCGTCCGTTCCGGCGCGTCCAACCAGCGTTCCGAGCGCGCTTTCGTATCCTTCACGGATCGCTTCGAAGTGATCGAATTCCGCGTCCAGCGTGACCGCTGCGACCAGGTTGCGGTTTGAATCAAACCACAGTGTTTCGCGGCCCCAGATTAATCCTTCGATCGTGTAGCGATCGAGGCTTTCATCTTTTCCGTTAATGCGGATCGTATCCTTCCCACGCGGCTCCACTTTCACGCGTCCGCTCGGGAGCGTCTCAAGTTCCGGCGGCTGGCCGTGCGTCGCCCAGTAGCGGAACATCAACATCTGCATCGTCACCGGGGCGTAGCCGACAATCGTGAAGAATTGCTTCGGCCGCTCGGCCTCCGTCCATTTCTCGCGGTCCCGCAGCCGCACTTTGTCTGCCTGAATCTCCACTGCGTCATCGATATCGCTGGTGCGCGAATTTTTCCCTTTGATCTCGAACTCCAGGGGCGTCAGATCTTTTGCGGCGCGCATCTTAGCCGTGAGCGGGACGAAACTTCCGCGGTCCGTGAAGTGGAAATCGATTTTAACGGCGAGCGAATCCCCGTCGCGAGTAATTTGAAAAGTTTCTTCGCCGATGGGCTGTTCGAATTTATGGAGTTTGAATTTCCCCTGCTCGACCACTGCGGGAGATTCCTGGGGAGCCTGCGCGGCGGCGCGCAATGGCGGCGCTGCCGTCGCGAGAAAAACAATTACTACGCATACCCATGCAAATCGAAAACCGCCGCGCGATTCTCGCAATTTCATTTCGCCTCCCGGCAACGAAATCGCAGAATAACTTCCAATTCCCCGCGCCGCAACCTGAGTTTTGCCCCCCGCTTCCGGTTTGAATCTGATGAATTAATTTCCGGATGCCTTTGGAGAGCCGGCGAATCACACACTTATCCGGATTCAATTGACATTGCGGCGCTTTCTGAATTGCCAGCCGGGTGATTACTTTTGAGTGCGTCGTCACTCGAACAACACCGTGCCGGGCGTCTAAATTGTTTTAGTGGTATAAACGGAGCGAAGAGTCTATCCGAGTCTCTCCGGGCGGGGGTAAAAAATAGATGGTAAATGCGAAAGCCGTCCAACAACGACGGCGTTATCTCATCAAGTGCGCAGCTATTGTCACCGTGCTCACTCTCTCTGCCTCTGCTTGTGCTGCCCAGGCCACTCCGGCAGTCCCTCCCCAGGATCTGAATAAGTATCGCGAATTGGTAGTCGAGTTGCGTCCGTTGGTCGGCAGGCTCTACCACGACCTCCAGTTTCCTCCGGCGCGCGGCGAAAGCCGGCTT
>JBAWGF010000171.1:0-7226 GCA_049592615.1 Candidatus Acidiferrales bacterium | reverse complement strand
AAGTTCGCGAGCGCCGCAACGAACTCGGCGTGCGCCCCGTCTTCAAGCGCGTGGACACGTGCGCCGCGGAATTCGAATCCTTCACGCCCTATCTCTACTCGACCTATGAGGAAGAGGACGAAACCGGCGCAGTGGACCGCCCGAAGATCGTGATTCTTGGCAGCGGCCCGAACCGCATCGGGCAGGGAATTGAATTCGACTATTGCTGCTGCCACGCTTCGTTCGCACTCAAGGAAGACGGCTTCGAAACCATCATGGTGAATTGCAATCCCGAAACGGTTTCGACCGACTACGATACTTCCGACCGTCTCTATTTCGAGCCGCTCACTTTGGAAGACGTCCTCGCGATTCTCGACCGCGAAAAGCCTCAGGGAGTCATCGTTCAATTCGGCGGGCAGACGCCGCTCAATCTCGCGCTCGAACTGAAGCGCAACGGCGCGCACATAATCGGCACCGATCCCGAATCGATTGATCTTGCCGAAGACCGCCGCCGTTTCGGCCGCCTCCTCGACGAGCTGAAAATTCCGCAGCCGCGCGCCGGCACAGCGCTCGCGCCGCAGGAAGCGGCGAAGGTTGCATCCGAAATCGGTTTGCCGGTCCTCGTGCGTCCCAGCTACGTACTCGGAGGCCGCGCGATGGTGATCGCCTACGATTTGAAAACCGTGCAGGACTACGTTGCGCAGGCGGCGCTTATCGGCACTGCATCCGATCCGCGCCGGCCGATCCTGATCGACCAGTTCCTTGAAGACGCGATCGAAGTGGATGTGGACGCGCTCGCCGACGGCGAAGACGTGGTCATCGCGGGAATCATGGAGCACATCGAGGAAGCCGGCATCCACTCGGGCGATTCCTCCTGCGTGCTGCCCTCGGTCACTCTGAAGCCGGCCGTCCTCGAGCGCATACGCGATTACACGTCGCGCCTCGCCCGCGCTCTGAATGTCGTCGGCCTGATGAACGTGCAGTACGCCATCCAGCGCGACACGGTGTACGTCCTCGAGGTCAACCCGCGCGCGTCGCGCACGATTCCATACGTCAGCAAGGCTACCGGTGTGCCACTCGCGAAAGTCGCCGCACGTTTGATGACCGGCCGGAAGCTACGCGAGTTGAATCTTCCGATCGTCGAGGCCAACGGCGTCAAAGAAATCGCCGTGCGCGAGTTTTACGCCGTGAAGTCGCCCGTTTTCCCGTTCAATAAATTCCGCGGTGTGGACACGATCCTCGGCCCGGAAATGCGTTCCACCGGCGAAGTGATGGGCGTTTCTTCCACTTTCGGTCTCGCGTTTGCCAAGGCACAGCTCGCAGCAGGCCAGCGCCTGCCGCAGAAAGGCACGGTATTCATCAGCGTGAATGACCACGATAAACGCCACATCGCGGGCGTCGCTCGCGACTTGATCGCGGCCGGATTGAAAATCGTTGCCACACGCGGCACCGCCGCTGCGCTCGCTGAAGCGGGCATCGAAGCCGAATCGGTTTACAAAGTGAACGAAGGCCGGCCGAATATCGTGGACTTGATCAAGACGAACAAAGTGGGTCTGGTGATGAACACGCCGCTCGGCCGCGAATCTTTTTACGACGAAAAATCGATTCGCCGCGCCGCGATTCGGCACAACGTGCCCTGCATTACCACTCTCTCTGCCGCGCGCGCAGCCGCCGGAGGCATCCGCGCCATGGCCGGGCACGCCGTGGACGTTGCCGCGGTGCAGGACCTGCATCTCCGCAAGCCCATCGCTCCGGTTACCCCGGCTGCTCCGGCCGACCGCTCGTAAGCCCGCACGCTTCATCTGGTTCGCATCTGTGATATAAATTCATGCGATGAAACTCGAAGGCATTTTTCCACCGCTGACGACGCCGTTCGCTTCGGATGGCACGATTGCACTCACTCGGCTGCGCGAAAATATCCGGCTCTACAACCAGACACGCCTTGCGGGTTATGTCCTCAACGGCTCGACCGGAGAATCCGTCCTGCTTCGCTGGGAGGAAATTTACCGGCTGTGGGAGACGGCGAAGGAATGCGCCGCGCCGGGAAAGATCATGATCGCCGGGACGGCCGCCGAGGCCACGGTCGAAACGATCGAACACACAAACCGCGCGGCCTTGCTTGGCTACGATTTCGCTCTTGTCAGGACGCCGCACTATTTCAAGCCGCAAATGACGGTCGAAGCGGAAGCAGAATACTATCTCCGCGTCGCCGACGTAGCGCGCATCCCTATTCTGGTGTATTCCGTTCCCATCTTCACGCACCTCACCGTCGAAGCACCGCTTATTGCGCGCCTCGCGAAGCACCCGAATATCGCCGGCATGAAAGACAGCTCGGGAGATTTGAAAGGTGTCGGAGAAATCATCGCCGCGGCGCCGCGCGAATTCAAAACGCTGGTCGGCTCGGCCCCGACGGTGTTCGAATCGCTTCAACTCGGCGCGGTCGGCGCGATTCTGGCGCTGGCCTGTGCGTTTCCAGAACTGTGCGTCGAAATCTACGAATCATCACGCGCGGGAGACTCCGCGAAAGCCCATTCGCTCGCGCAGAAACTAATCGCCCCGGCGAAAATCCTCGGTCCGCAATACGGCATCGCCGGGCTGAAATACGCGCTCGACCGCCTCGGCTACTACGGTGGCCCGCCCCGCCCGCCGCTCCTGCCCGTCAACGAAGCCGCGAAGCGCGAGATTGACGCCATGCTCGCCACCCTCACTCCGCAATCTGCCGCTTCGAATTAGTTGTTCGTTGGGAGATGAACCGGAAAGTATTTCGCGAGGGGAACGCCGACGGCGCCCACCGTCCCCGTCACGCCATCGCGAAGAATCACGCGCAGCTCAACCGCATTCGACTGGATCTGTATGTCCTTCGTGTACGTGGTTCCTTCCTTCAGCAATCGTTGAAACGTTGGCGGCTCGAGATTCAGGTGGAAAGTTTGATCGACCGCGTTGATGATCTGATTCCGGCTGTCGAGCTGAATGAAAACGGAATCGACCGAACCGTTCCATCGCCCGTCCTTCAGCCCGAACGCAAACTCGTGCAGGTCCATGTAGACAATCGTGCGCAATTTTCCCTCGCTCGCGGCACCGACCGGCTGCACGCGGACGGTCACGCCGACTCCGGTCGGTTCGAGCGGGCTTGTCCCCGCCTGCGCGATGACCGCCTGGCGCACTTGCGGGGTCAGCTTGGGCTCGGGCAACGCAAAATATCCCTTGCGCGCCCGGACGCGGGCACCGGAGCGCTTCACTTCCACTTTGATTTCGCGAAAACTTCCGTCCCATGTGACGCCCTGAGGGTAGTAGCCGAGTTCGTACGTCACGCGCGAATCGTCAATCGCCTCACGAATCGAAGTCCACAAATCATTGCGGTTGTAGAACGCCTTCCCCCCGGTCCGCTCGGCCAGAATATTCATCGTGTCGAAGTTCGATGTGTTGGGGCCTTTCATTCGCGGATCGCCCGTCACCGGACCTGGATTGATCGCGCTGAACGATCCGCGCGTCATGGCGTTATTTGAATTCGATTGGTTTTGGAGATCGAACGTCATCAGCCCGCGCGCGTCCACCGGATAAACAGCCAGGTTGGCGTTCGTCAGCGCGCGCGCTGCTGTTTCGACTTCGGCTCCATAGTGTTCTCTCTCGTCGGTCGTCGTCATCTCCAGGTTCTCGTAGCCGATGCTGAACGGAAAGCTCTCCGAGACCCAGATCAGGTTTTTTCGTCCGGGCAACGTACCCACGTGATTTGCGATCGCCGTCAATGCTTCCACCGTTTGGTGAACACGGTTCGTGACGTACACGTTTGCTTCGCGCTGGTAGGCATTATTGAGGAAAGCCGCGACCGCCGGGCTGGCGAGAGGATTCATTTCCTGCTGCGGCTCAGAGGCTTCCAATTCCGGCGTCGTGCGTCCTTGATATGCCGCGAGCGCGGCGAGCAAACTCGAAGCGTCATTCGTGAAATCGTGGAGAATTCGCAAATCGTGTCCGAGCGAATAAAGCGCGACGCGGTCTTGCGGCTGAATCTGCTTTTGAATGAATTTGATCACTTGCTGGCGCGCGTACGCCTGGTCCGTGATGTGTGTGTTCAGCCCATCGAACAGAATCACGGTAATGCTTGTCGGAACATTGCCCCGTTCCTGGATGCGGTTTGTGTACGTGTTCGGAGGCAAGGCGGGAGGCGGATGTGCCGGGAGCTGGTTCGTCTCAACCGAAAAGAGTCGAATCTCCTGCGCTTTCTTTTCATCCAAAAGAACGAAGTCGTCTTTCGTCAAATCGGAGATGGGGTTGCCGTGCTTGTCGTGCACCACGACGCTCACCTGAACCAGTCGCGTTGTCGCGCGAATCGCTTGCGAAGGCTGTTGCGATTGGACTGCCTGGTTGAAGGGCGATTGAGCTCCCGGGGCCTGAGAATTCTGGCTCGGCGGTTGCCCAGAGGTGCTCGGGGGAGCTTGCTGCTGGGGTGATTGAGCGGACGTCGCAGACGGGCTCGATGCGTTCTGGTCGGCGCCTCGAGGCGCGCCAAGAACAAAAATAGACCCTGCTGCGGCGATCGCTGGTATCAGGCCAAGAGTGAGAATTGTTCTTTTTCGCATTTGGTGAACGCGGAAAGTTTACTACTAAATGACGGACGCATCAAACATCGGTTTCGCGCGAGTCGAAGAGGAATGCTGTCGCCGAATCATTCTCTCTGCTTTCTTTCCCAGCGTTGCTCCGTCATTCCTAATCATGAAAGCTGACCCGGCTGCGTCCTCTCTCTCCGCCTCCTTTGCTTCCTTTGACGGATGCCGTGTAATATGAGTTTCTCCATGGAGTCTCATTGTCTTTCTTTCCGCGACGTTCCCCACACGACGAAACTCTTTGCTTCCTACCTCGAAAACTTCGAGCGTACTTCGCGCTATTTCGCCCATCCTCCAACCGTTGCTGGCATCGCCGCCGCGGCCCGCGAAGTTCAACTCGACCCGGCCGTTCGCCGCGGTGTCGTCGAAGTCCTGCGCGAACAGAATCGCCGCTTTGGTTCCGACGCTTCGACCGATCGCAACCTCGACCGGCTTGCGGACGGCGCCGTCGCGATCGTCACAGGCCAGCAGGTAGGGCTCTTTTCCGGCCCCGCTTACAGTTTTTATAAAGCCGTCTCCGCCGTTCGCTGGGCCGAGGAATTCACGTCCCGCGGCACCGACGCGGTTCCCATCTTCTGGCTCGCTACCGAAGACCACGACCTCGCCGAAATCAATCACACTTTTTGGAACACGAGCCGCGGCCTCGTGCGTTACGATTTGCCGAATAGCGAGCGCGATTCCGGCCATCGCGTCGGCGAAGTTGTTCTCGGCCCGGCCGTCAGCGCGCTCGCGGCAAGGACGACCGAGAGCCTCGAAGGTACTTCCGCCGACGAAATCGCGCGCGCCCTTCGCGAATCGTACACGCCGCAGGAAACCTACGGCTCTGCATTCGGAAAACTCATGGCGCGGCTCCTTGCGGGGCGGGGAATTATATTCATTGATCCGCTCGACGCTCGGCTGCACCGTTTTGCCGCGGGCGTCTATCTTCGCGCCCTTGACGACGCCGAATCTCTTCGTGACTCTCTCATTGCGCGCTCGAAAGAAGTGGAGCACAGCGGCTTTCACGCGCAGGTGAGAGTCACGCGCGAGTCCACGCTGCTTTTCTTCAATGCAAACGGCGAGCGCCTGCCGCTTCGCAGCCGCAACGGGAAATTCATCGCAGGGAAATCTTCATTCACGGTTGAAGAGCTTCGCGCCGCTATCGAAAAGACGCCCGAGTCGTTCACGGCGAACGTCCTGCTCCGCCCGGTCGTTCAGGACACGATTCTTCCCACCATCGCCTACATTGGCGGCCCTGCCGAGATCGCCTACATGGCGCAAGCGCAAATCGTTTACAAAAAGCTTCTCGGACGCATGCCCGCCATTCTGCCGCGCGAAAGTTTCACCCTTGTCGACCCTCCCATCGCGCGGCTGCTCAAAAAATACGACCTCGAAGTCCGCGACGTTTTCCGCGGCCGCCAGCACCTTCGCGCGAAGATGGAGCAGAAGTCGCTCCCTCGCGCGCTTTCTCGCCGCTTCGAAGCCGACGAAAAGACGCTGCGCAAGCTCCTGAAAGCCTATCGCAATCCTCTCAAGCGCCTCGACCGCACGCTCCTCGGCGCGCTCGATTCCGCCGAACGAAAAATTCTTCACCAGTTCCTCAACTTGAAGGAAAAATCCGGCCGCGCCGAAAATCTGCGCACCGGCATTCTCGACCGCCACGAACGCATCCTGCTCGATTCTCTCTACCCGCATAAAGATTTGCAGGAGCGCACCCTGTGTTTGCTCCCCGCCCTCGCCGCGTTTGGCTCCGAACTGCTCGATCGCCTTCGAGAAGCCTGTCGCCCCGGCGACGATTCCTCTCGCGGCCACCAGCACCGCATCCTTTTCCTTTAGCTTTCGTGTTGTTCTTAGCTCTTACTTCCCCCTTCTGTCTTTCACCGGTGTTTATCTGTGTTCATCTGTGGTTGCATTTCTTCCAGCGGTTCCACCTATGTTAGAATCCCTCGAAATTCACCATCGCACCAATTTGTGCGGAGGACATCGATGAAAATCACGCCGGGAAAACAGAAGGGCCTGAAAGCCGTGTCCGACTCGAGCGGCGTGATTGCCGCCGCAGCGATGGATCAGCGCGGCTCTCTCAAGAGCGCGATCGCCAAAGAGCGCGGCGTGGATAAGAGCGCCGTCACTTCGGTGATGCTCGAGGAATTCAAGACCTGCGTCGCGCGCGTCCTTACGCCCCATGCCAGCGCCATTCTTCTCGACCCCGAATACGGCATGCCTGCTGCGAAGGCCCGCGCCAAAAATGCCGGCCTGCTCCTCGCGTACGAAAATAGCGGCTACGACAACACTCGTCCCGGCCGCCTGCCCGATCTTCTCGACATATGGTCCGTCCGCCGCCTCTGCGCCGCAGGCGCCGACTGTATCAAGATCCTGCTTTACTACAATCCGCTCGATCCCGCCGCGATCAACGACATCAAGCATGCATGGGTGGAGCGCATCGGCAGCGAGTGCACCGCGGAAGACGTTCCTTTCTTCCTCGAGTTCGTCACCTACGAAGAGGGCAAAGACGAAAAGACGATCGAGTTCGCGCGTAAGAAGCCGATGCTCGTCATGAAAAGCATGGAAGAATTTTCGAAGCCGCAGTACGGCGTGGACGTACTGAAAGTCGAAGTTCCCATCAACATGGCTTACGTCGCCGGCTCGAAAGCCTGCAAGGGAGAATCC
>JBAWGF010000170.1:0-4114 GCA_049592615.1 Candidatus Acidiferrales bacterium | reverse complement strand
GCCTCCGGCTGTGTGGCTGATCGTCGGATTGCAAGGCTCGGGCAAGACGACATCCACCGGAAAAATGGCGAAGTGGCTCGCGGAGCACGGTCACCGCCCGATGGTGGTTTCAACCGACGTGTATCGTCCCGCGGCGCGCGAGCAATTGGCGCAGGTGGCGAAGGCGACCGGGACGCCGGTGTGGCCCGGCGCGGGGACGGACAAGCCGGTTGAAATCGTGCGCGGCGCTTTGCGTGAAGCGAAAATGTCGGCGAGCGACGTGATTCTGGTGGACACGGCCGGGCGGCTGCACATTGACGACGAGTTGATGAACGAGCTTTCGATGTTGAAGCGCGAGCTGAATCCGGCGGAAATATTGTTCGTCGCGGACGCAATGATCGGGCAGGACGCGGTGCGCTCGGCGGGTGAATTTCACAAGCGGCTGGGGATTACGGGCATTGTGCTGACGAAGCTCGACGGCGACGCGCGCGGCGGCGCGGCGCTTTCGATCCGCAAGGTGACTGGCGCGCCGGTGAAGTTTGTCGGCGTGGGCGAAAAATATGATGCGCTCGAGCCGTTTATTCCGGACCGCATCGTGGGGCGGATTCTCGGCATGGGCGACGTCCTCGGGCTGATCGAAAAAGCCGAGAAGACGATTGACGCGAAGAAGGCGCACGAACTCGAACGCAAGCTGCGCGAAAATGATTTCACGCTCGAGGATTTCCGCGACCAACTGCGGCAGATCCGCAAGATGGGCTCGCTCGAGCAGTTGATGGGAATGCTGCCGAAGGTCGGGCCGTTCGCGAAGCGGCCAAAGGATGCGCAGGTGGACGAGAAGCGGCTCGGGTCGGTGGAGGCCATCATCAATTCGATGACGGCGAAAGAGCGCGCCGATCACAACTTGATCGACGGCAAGCGGCGCAAGCGCATCGCGCGCGGCAGCGGAACGAGCGTGCAGGAAGTGAACCAGGTGCTGAAGCAGTACGCCGACATGCGCCGCATGATGAAGCAGTATGGAGCGCTCGCGAAAGGCAAGATGCGCGGCATCGGGAAGCTCGCGGGGTTGAAATAGGAGCGGCAATGCCGATCGTCTTCGACAACGCAATTAATGATATTCGCGCGATCGCAGCGGGCGGAAACGACCGCAAAGAAAAGGCGCGCCGGCTGGCCGAGCGAATCCAGAGGCTCGGAAACTACCGCTGGGTTGGAGTCTACGATGTAGGCGCGGAGTTTGTGACGATACTTGGCTGGAGCGGGCCAAGCGCGCCGGAATTCCCAAAGTTTGCTGTAAGCAAAGGGCTGACGGGCGCTGCGATCGAGCAGAAGCGGGCGGTGGTGGTGGGCGACGTGCGAAAGGACTCACGATACCTGACCGCGTTCGGCAGCACGCTTTCCGAGATGATCGTGCCGGTGCTTTCGCCGGACGGGCGCGTGATCGGGACGGTGGACGTGGAGAGCGAGAAGGCGGATGCATTTTCGTCGCGCGACCAGCAGATGATCGAGCAGTGCGCCGAGGCGGCGAAGCTGCTGTGGCTGCTGGCATGATTGATCCGAGACAAGTCATAGGCGTGGCTCGTTTGCGCCGTTGGTCTCGGGCCATTCTAGCGTGGCGCGAGATTGCCGTGAGCAAGCACCACAGACTGACCGTCGGACTTGCCGTAGTAGGGCTAGCGATCACCGTTGTCCTCTTCGTCTATGGTGAGTTTCGCGATTACTCGCGCCCCCCGAATCGTCTCGATGATGTGTTTGTCATTTTAGGCGTAATTTTTTGCCCGCCTTCCCTCCTACAGCTTCTCTGCATTGATTGCGAGGCGGGCACTTCGGCTGGAGTTTTCATGTGGTCGGTTATTGGGCTAATAAACGTTGCGCTCTATGTCGGAATCGGATTAGTTATCGAAAGGTTTAGGGGGAGATCAGATCGAACCACTCCTCGGTTGGAATAGTAATAGGCGCAAGGGCGCGGCTTCGATATACTTGTTAAATTCGAATGAGGAGGAATTTCTAGTGTTGATGATTCGGTTAGCCCGGATTGGCAAGAAGAAGCACCCGTTCTACCGCGTGGTTGTGACGGAAAAGACGCGCCCGGCGAACGGCCGGTTTGTCGAAATCGTGGGAACGTACGACCCGCTGAAGAAGCCCCATGTGGTGATTCTCAACGATGAGCGCGTGAAATACTGGCTCAGCAAAGGCGCCCAGCCGAGCGACACGGTCCGCAGTTTCCTACGCAACCGGAAACCTGCCTAGCGCGTCCTACCTCCCAGTAATCTTGTCGTACATGGTTCTCGTACATGCTCCAGCGAATTTCTCCGCTGAGCCCAAATTGCTGTGGAGGAAGCGCGATGAAGGATTTAGTGGAATCGATAGCTAAAGCCCTTGTAGATCACCCGGATCAGGTGAAGGTCAATGCAGTCGAAGGCGAACAGGTAACCGTGCTCGAGTTGCGCGTTCATCCGGAAGACCTCGGGAAAGTGATCGGACGCCAGGGACGAACGGCCAAATCCATTCGAACGCTGCTGGGCGCAGCCGGGATGAAATTGAAGAAGCGGTTTACGCTGGAGATTCTTGAGTAGTAACCTCAAGTAGTGACTGACCCAAAATCGGCGCGTGTCACCGTGGCGCGGATCCTGCGCCCTCACGGACGGCGCGGAGAAGTGGCCGCCGAAATCCTCACGGATTTCCCTGAACGGCTCACACATTTGTCCGCAGCGGATTTGTGGGACGGCCGCGCGAATCCGCGGCGTGTCGCGGTGCGCTCCGGCTGGATTTCGCAGAGCCGAGGCGGCCAGGCGATCCTGCATTTCGAAGGATCGGAATCGATTTCCGACGCGAAAAAACTTGTCGGGCTGGAAGTGCAGATTCCGTTCGCGGAGCGAATGAAGCTGCCCGGCGGAAGTTATTACGTCACCGATTTAATCGGCTGCGAAGTGTGCGAAAAAAATGGCGCGGCGGTGGGGCGCGTCCGCGACGTGCAATTCACGGGAGAAGATGTGGCGGGGACGCCGATTCTGGTTGTGGATTATTCGCGCGGCGAATTGCTGATTCCACTCGCGCAGGAAATTTGCGTGCGCATCGACGTGAGCGCGCAGCGGATTGACGTAATGCTCCCCGACGGGTTGCGCGAACTGAACCGCGAATAGTTTGTTTGCGTTACTATCGAAGCAAATGCGATTCGACATCATCACAATCTTTCCAGAGTTTTTCGGTGGGCCACTCGATTACGGCATCGTGCGGCGTGCGCGCGAAGCGAAGCTCATCGAGACGCATGTCCACGATTTGCGCGAGTTCACGCACGACCGGCACCGCACGGTGGACGACCGGCCGTTCGGCGGTGGCGAGGGAATGGTGATGAAACCCGAGCCGGTGTTCGAAGCGGTGGAATCGCTGGTGGGCGCGAACGGCGCGCAAGCGGGAACGGCGATCGTCCTGCTTTCGGCGGCGGGAAAACTTTTCCAGCAGGAAACGGCGCGCAGATTCGCGAAGCTCGAACAAATCGTGCTGCTCTGCGGCAGGTATGAAGGCGTGGACGAGCGCATCGCGGAGCATTTGGCGACGGATGAAATTTCCATCGGGGATTTTGTGTTGTCCGGTGGCGAGCTGGCTGCGGCGATGGTTCTCGATTCGGCGACGCGATTGATTCCGGGCGCGCTGGGGAACGAGGATTCGGCGGTGAATGAATCGTTCAGCGAGACTGAAACCGATGGCGCGCGGGCCGCACACTCACAAACCGAGTCGCGATCTGCGCGAAACGCGAATCGCGGAATTCTGGATTATCCGCACTACACTCGGCCGCAATCGTTTCGCGGCTGGGATGTGCCCGAAGTCCTGATGAGCGGCAACCACGAAGAGATTCGGCGTTGGCGGCGCAAGATGGCGCTCGAAAAGACGCGGCGGAATCGCCCTGAATTGCTCGGCGACGCGGCTTCGAATCGTGAAGAAAAGCGGGCTTAGTTCGCCGCGACCACTTTTATTTTCTCGAGAATTCCGACCAAGCGATCCATCCACGCCGCATCGAAATCACGATTGAATTCTACTGCAAGAAGCGCGGCGATTTCGGCGGAAGCGCGCTTGCCGTTCATGAAGTTCATGGCTTCAAAGACGATCACGTCAAATGTCGGGCCTGAGGCAAGACCATTTC
>JBAWGF010000169.1:0-9466 GCA_049592615.1 Candidatus Acidiferrales bacterium | reverse complement strand
GGCAAACAAGCCGAAAGGAGCGGTTCGTGGCAAAAAAGCGAAAAACAAGACCAAGCACAGAATCCGCAAATGAAGACACGCTGGCGGTTGAAGTTGGTCGCATCGCCAAACTGTTGTCTTTGTTTTTACTTAAGGACATCGGCGACGAGAGCGATAAAATCGCGCGATTGAACGGCGTTGGTTTCTCGGCCCAGGAAATTGCGAAGCTGCTAGGCAAAACGGAAAACAACGTGCGAGCGCAGATTTCACAGGCAAAAGCGAAGTTGGGAAAGTGAACGGTGACCGCGCTTGGCCCCGATAAATTCCAGCCTGCTTAGAAAAATCATGAGCAAATTAAGTGTTGGGCAGGCCCGCGCCTATGCGCTCATCGGCGAAGCTGTAAGAACCCGACACGTACCAAGACACATTGCCGCTCTGATTGTTGCGAGCGAGGCTGGCGTCAACATTTCTAATTTTGCGACTGAGGAAGACTTCACTTTAATTAGAGGAACTGGAAGCCACGGTTCCGGTCCAGCAGTGTCCGTTGCCCCGCTACCAGCCAACCTAGGCAATCCACGCGGAACAAAGCGGCAGAAACTAAAGCCTTCACAAAAAGTAAAGAGTGGGAACTTCGTGTTTGTTGTACATGGCAGGAACGAAAAGATCCGGAAGGCTCTTTTTGCCTTTCTTAATTCAATAGACGTAAAACCTCTGGAATGGAGCAAAGCTCTTGCATTGACCAGAAAAGGCAGCCCATACAATGGCGAAGTGCTTGACGCTGCGTTCAGGAAAGCGAAGGCAATTGTGGTTTTGTTTACGCCGGACGATGAAGCAAGATTGAAAACCGAGTTCATAAAGACCGGCGACCCAAGTTTTGAGCGGAAACTGACTGGGCAGCCCCGTCCCAACGTTCTTTTTGAGGCAGGAATGGCATTCGGTAGGCATCCGGATAGCACTGTTCTTGTGCATGCTGGGAAAATCCGTGACATAAGTGATGTTGCGGGCCGTCAGCTCGTTAATCTGACAAATTCAGTCAATAGCCGTCATCAACTAATTGTGAAGCTGAGGGCGGCGGGATGTTCCGTGGACGACAGTGGTGAGGATTGGCAAACCCAAGGCGATTTCAGTATCACTTAAAAAAGGCACCACCGCCCGGCATGGCTGACAACCATACCGGGCTTTTTTGTTGTCATACGTGATATTCGGGTGGAAGGGTTAACAAGATGACGCAAGCGACAGCCGTTCATACGCCTGCGACGATCTGAGCCAGGGGAAGAGTTCTAAAATCGTCAACTAGGGCCACCATCCTTGAGAAGATCAGTCCGTTTTCTGTTTGCATGAGCTTTTAGTGCGCACCGGCGCCAGCAGGCGCAGTCCGCAACCGATTGCGAACCTGCCAGACTGCTGATGCGAAGAGGGCGACCGCGAACCCCAGATAACCGCCCATCCACTTGCTCCATTCTTTTTGGTTGAGGACGGACGCTTCCACCATCTCTGTACGCCCGCCGCTGTACGTCACTCGATAGGTGCCCTCGTATCCGAAGCTCGTTCCTGCGCGGTGCATCATTGGAATTACCAGGAACCAGGTGAAGGCAGCCGCTCCCACGAAAACCGCGACCGGGGCCAGCCAGCGCAGGGCCGGGCTCTTGGCCGCCTCCGCCAGTTTCTTCATAGCTCCGCCCACCGCTCCGGCAACAAGGAGTCCAGCGAGTGCAGTTGCGCTTGCGACCCCGGTTCCAGAGCCTGTAAGGATGCTGCCGCTTCCGAAATAGGCGATGCCGTTTGTCGCTGCAAGAAAGGCTACGATCGCGAGCAGCAGCAGCAGTCCGCCTTTGTCCGAAGGCTTCTCCGTCATCAGGTGTCTCCAGTTCTCTGCCGGGACTTCCATTTTGACTTCCCGGCCGAGCGATAACGTACACCCGCCTCCGTCAGTATGCAAAAATACCTGAAAGGCTGATTTTGTTTCTCACCACTGGGTATGCTTCTACAAGTCATCCTCACAGCTCGCCTTAAATCCTTACACCACTCGACCCCTTGAAATTTGCCCTTCCATTGTGCATCGTAGATGCTGGAGTTATGTGTATGAATGGGACGCGATTCGCAGTTCGAACCGACCGCCCCGAGCCCGCAGCGTCAATTTCTAACCGCAACAAAACTGAATTAGAAATCGCTACAACTCATTCAAAACAAAGCCGCGACGAAATTCTAATCGCCAAAAATAGTGGGTGTTTGCACTTGCCCCGAGTCCCGATTTTCGACCTTCGATTTTCGCCCCTCGGAGGGCCCCCCGAATTTCCATTTTCGAGTTTCCCTTTTCGGTCTTTGAAAAGAAAAAGCCCGGCCCCCCGTATCGAGGGCCGGGCTTTGATTGACTTGCGTTTAATTTCCCTACGGAGTCGGAGGCACGATCGTTACGGTGACGGCACCGGAGGAAGCGGTGTAGTTGCCATCCCCGCTATAGCTTGCCGTGATGACATCCATCCCCAGAGGGAGACTCGTCGTCGTGATCGATGCGGTA
This sequence comes from Candidatus Acidiferrales bacterium, assembly GCA_049592615.1. Taxonomy (GTDB): domain Bacteria; phylum Acidobacteriota; class Terriglobia; order Acidiferrales; family UBA7541; genus Palsa-295. The sequence continues at coordinate 6,969 of JBAWGF010000169.1, read as the reverse complement.
GCAGAGGCAAACCCCGTGTTCGGATCGGTGCCGCCAGTAACCGTTACCGCCCCGATCTTCATCCCGCCGAAGGAGAATGTTACTTTGCCGGTGGGTGGATTGCCGAGGCTGCCCGTATTGATCGTCGCCGTAAACGTCTCGCTTGCGCCTTGCGTAACTGTTGCGCTGCTGGCTGTAACCGCCATCTGCGTCGCCGCCTTCGTAATCGTGAACGACATGGGTTTCGCGACACTGGGGAGGAAGCTCTCATCCCCCGTGTAGGTGGCCCGTATCGTGTGCGTTCCGACCGAGAACGTATTGATGGAATTCGGCGTGAGCGTATTTCCCTGGCTGTTCAGCGCGAACGGATTGCCCTGAACACCGTGGTTGTTGTCGGTCATGATGACATGGCCGGTGGCGAATCCGAACCCGGACCTTCCAGCCACATCGGCGCGCAGGAAGACGATGCTGCCATAAGGTCCGCCTGTGAACGGAATCGTCGCGGTATGCTGCGCGTTGAGCGAGAAGAAAGAGATCGTCGTTGTGCTGAACTCCGGGAACACGAATACCTCAGTCGGTTGCGAGTCGCTGTGTGCGAAGGTCCCATCGCCAAAATAGACTGCTTTGACAGAAGAGAAGCCCCCGGGCAGCAGGTTTGTTTTCGTGTCAATCGTTCCGTTCGGACCAAGCGTCAGATCACCCGCCGGATCCTGATGGTCGGTTTTCAAAGCGACCTGGCCCGAAGGTGTCCCGCTCTTGGCGATCACGGCGATGTCCACGTTCACCGGTTGACCGTGGATGATGAAATTAGGTTTGATCTTCAAGAGCGTTGTGGTCGGCGTGAATGTGACGGACTTCCAGTTGTTGACCAGGTTCGTCGCGTTCACCGACCCGAGACCCGTCGTAAGGTCATACCCGACTGTCGAATTGAATCCGGACAGAACTCCGAGTGGATCACTCCCTTCGGTGTTGCAGTTTGGCGTGCCCGACAAGCACGGAACAGAGTTGGTGTCTGCCGTGATGTCGTTGAAAATGCAGTTCGCCGCGGGGAGTGTGGTCAGGATGAAATTCCCGTTTACGTTGCAATTTGCGCGATTATCCTCGGCTGCCAGCTTGTAAAACACGAAGTTGGCATTGCCCTGGCGCGAGTGGGTCTTCTGGTTGACCATCGCGAGGATTCCCGCGAATGCCGGCGAAGATACAGACGTTCCGCCGAATCCCGCAAAATCTGCGAACGGTGGATTCAGGTCGCACATCGGCGAAGGGCTGAGGTCAGCCTCGCAGATGATGTAGAAAGAACCGAGGAATCCGTTGCTGGCAAACAAAGAAACGTCTGGAATGTCGCGTACTCCATCCGCCGGCACGCCCACGCCCGTCTGCCACGAGGGTTTCGGATAACCACCCGAGCAGGTTGCGATGTGACGTCCGTCGGAGGAAATACAGCTGCTTGGACCGCCGCTGCCACCGACGATATCCAGGAAATTCTCCCCAAAAGCAGTGTTGCAGAACGCGATGGGGTCGTTGCCGCCGCCGATGAAGGCAAACAGCGAATTCGTGCAGCTATCGTTCCACGGCAATTCGGGGACATACCCCAACGCCGAGGCTTGGGTGGTTGGGTCGTTCGTTTCGCTCCAGAATGCTGCCGGGTCGAAGAAGTTCCCGCCGAAGTCGGTGCCGCCCACGGCGATGTTGAAGGGAGTGGAGGCATCCCCGCTCACCGCGAGGCCCTGGCGGGCAAAGGCTGCGATGTCAAAATTATCGCAACCTGCCGACCCGCCGTCTCCGGACGACACGAAGGCGCTAATGCCTTCCGCCGCGGCTTGCTCCCAGACTGCATTCCAGAACTGGTTTCCTGCCGTGCCGAGGTGGAGTTCGCACTGTCCAAAGCTCATGCTCAGGATCGGCGCGATATTATTGTCGACGATATCGAGAGCGGAAAGAGCGATTCCTTCGGTGGTGTTGGTGCTGGAGGAAACGACTAACTTGATCTTCGCTCCCTTCGCCACGGCGCCGGCCCACGTCACGTCAATGACGGCTTCCGGCTCGATGTTCGGGTCAATCCCCGGATCGGGGCCGTCGAGAATGATCTGCGGGTCGTTCGGGGGCAGGCCAAAGAGCGTGCGGAAATTCCGGATGTCCTGAACGTCGATGTTCGATTCTTGGACGATGGCTATGCTTTCGCCCGTTCCGTCGATGCCTGCATTCCAAAGGGGCAGCACGTTGTAAATCGTTGCGAAGTCGGTTGGACCGAGCGCGAAGAAATCGCCTCCGCCGGGGTTGAATGTGAACTGCGGTCCGCTGAGTTGTTGGATCTTGCCAGTATCTTTCGCCTTGCGATAAAGGCCTGCGTAGTGAGCGGAGGACTTGGCGTGGAAATTGTGCAGGGATTTTACGCCGGATACCACCGAAGCAAACGCGGCGGGAATTTGCGGATCGGCCGCGTTGGCCCAATGCTCTTCGCCGTTGACGGAGTAGTGGTGGATCGACGTGTGGAAAGCCTGTTGCACCTGCGCGGCCGTCCCGGAGAACTCAATCGTGTGACGGCCCTGTGTGACGTTTGCCACTTGGAAGCCGTGCGTTTGCAGCCACGACGTAATCTTCTGGATGTCGGCGTCGGAAGGGCCGAACATCTGTCCGTATTGCTGCGGTGTGAGCCAGCCGTGGAAGTTCGGCGAGGATTGATTCTGCTGCTCCGCGATCAATTGCTTAATGGCGGTTTCTTGTTCCGGCGTATGTTTGAGCACGAGCAACATGCGGCTCATGGGCAGGCTTCCCGGTGCTTCGCCGCGATCAAATGCCGGGTTGGCCATGGGGTGCGTGTTCCCGCCGAGTACGACCAGATTTCTTTCGTCCACGGCTTGCGTGATGCGTGATTGCACGTTTGCGGTTTGCGCGAATGTGAATTGGTTCAAGACAAGGAAAAACGCCAACAAAGACAGAGTTCGGACACACGTCCTCGTATTCATCACACTCTCCCTATTCTGTTGAATGCTGCAAGATGAAACCCGAACGCACATTCGACCGGCGCGTGTGGTCGATCCTGTGCGAAAAACGCTGGCGGAAAATTAAACGCAAGATTTGGGGATGTCAAGTTGAAAGTCAGCTTCCTGAATGATCGTGATTGCGAGAGCTAGTAGCTACAGAACTTGCTTACAAATCCGCGCAATCCTCGCAAATGCTTCGCTGGCTGAGTGCGTTGCCCTGCGAGGGTGCGCCAGTATTCAGCCCCCCGGCCCCCAGAGGATTTACACACTCGATCCCTTGAAATTCGCCCTTCACTTGCGCATGGTAGATGCTGGAGTCATGTGCATGAACAGGAGGCGATTCGTAGCCCGAAACCACCGCCCCGGGTCTGCCGCGCCAATTTCTAATGGCCAAAAATCTGAATTAGAAATCGCTGCAACTTGCTCAAAACAAAGGCCGCATCAAATTCTAATCGCCAAAGATAGTGGGTGTTTGCGCTTCCTCCGAATTTCCATATCCCATTTTCCCGCTGCCGCCGGGTCCGCTCGTCCTTCAGCTCAATGTTGGGAGCTTTCGAGCAACTCCTTCAGATATTGCTGCCAGGCGGCAGCCCATGTGTGCGTTCCGTGGCCGTGCGTTTCTTCCGAGATCGGAATCAGGATAAACCGGCCGTTCTTGACCTTCTTAATTTCGCGTTCGGCAATGCCAAGTTCAGGCGGATTGATGAAGTCGTCGGCCGAGTTCACGAACATCACTGGGGCGGAAATTTTTCCCAATTGCGAGGATGGATCGTAATTACGGGAAGCGGATACCGCATACAGGAGATCATTCACATCCAGATTTTTCGTTCCATTACTCATTTCTCTCTCGAGGAACCGGTCGGAAGCATCGCGCGTGGGAAGATTTTTCTGCAGCAGCAAGGGCGCGCCTCTGGCGATGATCAGAAAATCCTCCGCGATCTGCTGGCCCGCGCGAGGCTCGGTTGTGTACTCGCCGCCTTTCCAATCCGGGTCCTGCCGGATGCCGTCGATCACCATCTTGCGCCATATTCGATTTCGTCCTGCGATCGGGACAGGCAGGCAGGCCAGCGGCATCAGAGCATCCATGAAATCCGGGAATGTCTCGCCCCACACCCACGAGTGCATGCAACCCATCGAAGTACCCAGGATGAGCCGCAGATGGTTCACGCCCAGCCCCTTTTCCAAAAGCTCTCGCTGCGCCGCCACCATGTCGTCATATTCATACTGCGGGAAATGCGCGTGCATGCCGTCGCTTGGCTTGCTCGATTTTCCGTGGCCGACGTTGTCGGGAAGGATGATGAAGTAGCGGTTCGCGTCGAGCAGTTGCCCCGGACCAAACAGTACGGTTGCGAATTGGGGAGCAAGCAAACTGCGTCCGCTTCCTCCGGTTCCGTGGAGCAGCAGGACGGCATTTGTTGTGCGGCCGTTCGAATCCATCGCCGGCTTGCCCAGCGTCGTATAGTGCAGCCGCAATTCCGCCAGCGTCTCGCCCGATTTGAAATGAAAGACCCGCGCGATGTAGTCGCCCTCCTTCGGCGCGGGATAATTTACGGGCGCTGAAGCAGGTTGTTGGGCGCCAATCCGCACCGCGGCGAAGAAGAAAATGGCGAGAAATCCAAACGAAGAAGCGCACAAATATCGGCTCATGATTCCACCTCTCGGAGGCGCACTCTAACACACGTTTCTGGTCCCACTCCAAGTCCTGAAACGATTCGTAGCCACCCCGGACAGGTTCGTTTTCTGAACCTTCGACCAGTTGTTCCTCCGGAGCGCAAAGATTCATACTCGCTGAGCCGAAGGGTGGGAGGAATAATGAATCGCAGGCTTCGCTTTCTCTTTGTGGTTGTTGGAATCTGTTCCGTTCCATCAGTACTGGCCGGTGAAATCAGCGCTCTCAAGTGCTCCGCGAGTCAGGACCGCGTGTGGGTGTATGGCTCTTTGACCGATTTTGATGTAACAGCCAAGGCGAAATGCGGCGAGTCCGTCGAAATCATCTCACGCGTGAAGGGGTTCGTGAAGGTTCGAATGGGGGATGGCAAGGAAGGGTATGTCCCAGATACAGCCCTGCCCAAGCCAGTTTCTTCGGATGAAAACAACGGAAAAACTGAAGAAGCCCCATCTCTTGCGGCCCACGCTCAGGCTATTCGAGCCGCGCACGCAACGGCTGCGGCTCCCGCAGCAGCAAATGCGCCCGTGAAATCAGTACCCGCGACTTCGGTCAGCGAGAGTGCCGTTGAAACGAAAGCGAGCACGCCTCCTCCAACGCACGCAAGCAGCTCTCCATCTCCTATGGTTCCGGCGGCAAGTCCCGCAGCCGTTGCTCCGAAACCAGCTCCGGTAGTTGTGAACGCCGAGAAGGAAGCAAGCAACGGATCGAACACACCGCCGTCGCAGCCAAGCAGCGCCACGCACTCTGCAGCTGTTTCATCGAGTGCCATGACCGTCACATTGACAACTGCGCCGACTCCTCCCAAGAGCGATAGGCCCGCCACCAAAAAGCCGCGCACCTCGCAGCCCGTAGCGAGCAGCAAAACGCGCACCCCGGTTGTGACTTCGAATAATTCGACCGCCGCTTCAAAGCCGGTCGCGGCACCTGTGAATAGTCCCACCGTAGTTCCCGCCGTCTCTCCCGCCCGTAAACCTGAGGCGCGTGCGACCACGCGCACGGTCGCTGCTACTTCCGATTCGGATGCGGACTCCGAGGAATACTCTTTGCATGCAGTGGAAGATGAAAGCGCAAGCCCCGACTGCGGATCGTATTTTTCTGCCTACGGCCTCACAGCAAATCAGTACAAATGGATCGTGAGCAATCGCCGCAAGAAGTATCCGAGCATTTGCCCCGCGCCCAATCCTGCTGCGGTGGACTTCGTAATTATTTTCACTCACGACGTTGATTTCTATAACTCCACGATGCCCACGGCGGTTCGCACCGACAAGAATGGTTTTTCCGATTTCACTCCCATGACGATGATTGATTCCACGTTGATGTCGGAGTCGGATCGAAGTCGCCGCGAATACGTCTTTGTCTTTGCAATGAAGCGAGGCGGATTCGATCCGGCAAAGTTTTCGCCGCGACGGCGTCCCCAATTCACAAAGTTCGAGTCAAGCAAGTTTGGATCAACCGCCGGCGAGAGAATTGTGGAAGACGCTTTACGGTTCGTTGAGACGGGCGCCCCCATTCGCTGAAGATTGCCGGGACCAGCATAGCCTTCAATTTCTCGGGAGATTTGCCGCTCCAGTCTCCACCCGCTCCGAAGTCCAAAACTTGTGATATAGGTATTAAAAAATTTGACAGATAGAGTCGCGCGTCACATAATGCGGCCGCGGTTACCTCTCGCAGGCCGGAGTTTCGGTCATGGTTGAGGCTCAACAAGGCTCCCGGGATTTCACTACGCTTCGAACGCATTTCTCCCACGCACGTTATTATCCTTTCCTTTTGTCTCCTCGGCCGTTTCAAAGTTGCGGCTCCCAGATTTCATCACCTTCCAACGAAGCTCCACGGCAATTCGCCCGAATTGTGAACAACACTCTCACGCCCGGAGGGTCATGACATGGATGCAAGTCGTCGAGACTTCCTGAAGGTCGCAACAATCGGCGGAGCAGCGGCAAGCGTTTTCGGGTTCGACCTCGCTCCCGCCTACGCTCAGCTTCGCGAGCTAAAGATTGCACGAGCGACCGAAACGCGCTCCACATGCCCATACTGCGCCGTCAGCTGTGGCGTCATCATTTACACGATCGGCGACAAAGCGAAGAACGTCACCCCGCAGGTGATCCATGTGGAGGGCGACCCGGACCACCCGATCAACCGCGGCACTTTGTGTCCAAAGGGCGCTTCGCTCGAACAAGACATCATGAACGAGCGGCGCCTCCTGAAACCGCAAGTACGGCGGCCGGGGGCTACCGACTGGGAAGACATTTCCTGGGACAAGGCTTTGGACGAGATTGCGCACTGGACAAAAAAGACGCGCGACGAGACCTTCGTCGAAAAGGACGCTAACGGAAAGAC
>JBAWGF010000168.1:0-2382 GCA_049592615.1 Candidatus Acidiferrales bacterium | reverse complement strand
ATATTTCCCGCGTCCGCCGATTTCGTCAGCGGCATGTGGCAGTCGGCGCATTGCTGCGATTGCTGCGGATAGTAGAACGACCGCGCGCCCTCGCCCGAAACGCCGCTCGCCTGCCAGTTGTCGTACTCGTTGAACCCGCGCGTCCAACGGTATTGATTCACCGCCACATCGAGGTGAACCTTGTGGCACACGGAGCAGAACTCTGCCGTTTGCGTGCGCATGAACGGCTTCAGGAAAACTCGCCGGTGAGGTTCCGGATTCAGCTCCGTGAGGAAATCGTGCACACGCCGCAGGAACGGACTCGGGCTTGCCGCGAGCCGGTGCAGCGCCGGGTATTCCAGCTCGTAATCGCCCTGGCCCATCGAGCTTTTCACTTGCGCGATCGAGTGGCACATCATGCAGCCAAGCCCGGCCTTGGCCGCGGGCGTGTCTTCGATTTCGCGGACGGGCCGGTCGAACATCCCGCTGAAGAGCAGTGCGGGATCGTGACACCCGGCGCACCACTTCGACGGCTTCACGCCCTCCACGTCCTGCATGTACTCGATGCTCTTCCGATACCACGCATTGTTGAACGACGAAAAATGGTGCATGGACCCTTGCCACTCGCGGTAGATGTCCGCATGACACCGCTGGCAACTGTCGGACTCCATGAAATATTTTGCGGGAATTTGGCCGCCGTGCGCGGTCTGCGCGGAACTGGGGAAGAAGGGCCCGCTCGGGCCGTCGCCTTCGGCGTCCATGGATGCCGGCGCAATCGCGGGATTCTCGATGCGATGCGCGCGCTGCCACGGGACTGTTCGCACCCACCACGCACCCGCCGCAGCCAGCGCCGCCACGATCAAGAAAGCGACGCTTCGCAGCAGCGCCGCTCCACGCCCGCCCGCGAGAAACCCTCGCCGCGCCGCCCATGACGAAGCCAGGAGCGCTCCACCCGCCACGCACGCGCCGATGTGCGCGTACAGCAATGTCCATTCGCTTCGCCGAGTTCCCGTATAAAAAAGGACAGCTCCGAGCGCGCCGCCCACCGCAAGCAGGACCCAGCCCGCGCGCGACTCTGCCTGTGCGTCGCGCAAAATTCCGTGAAGCGCCACAACAAGTAAAATCAGGAACACAATGCCGCTCACGACGTGAATCACGACCGAGGCATAGTACGGAACGCTCGCCGAGGGCCACGCGAACACGTACGCCGCAGTCAGGAAAAGAACCGCCAGCAAAAGTGAGCCGAATCGCTTCATCGTGGATCCGAAACAGTTAAGAAAGTCCGAGTGTGGTCGAGGTGCAAGGAATTTGGCCCTGTCTGAAGCGTGGATTTTCTCCCCAACACAGACTCAAGTCAATGCTGCATCCCCCGGAGTCTCAAACGCATCTGCAATCACGGCGTGTTAGACTCTGCGATCCTTGTCGCCGGAAGGAGCCTCGGTTGAGCGATCTCAATTTCAGTTCGCTGGTCGAAATGGTGCAGCGAATCCGCGAGAGAAAAATCTCGCCGGTCGAACTGGTCAAGGCGCATCTCGAGCGCATCGAGCGTCTGAATCCGAAGCTGAACGCATTCGTCACCGTGGATTCCGATCGCGCCCGCGCGCAGGCGAAGTCCGCCGAAGCAGCCGTCGCTTCGCGCTCCGGTGGAGACTCGCTCGGCGTGCTCCACGGCGTTCCCCTCACGATCAAAAGCTCGATCGATGTAGCCGGCTTGGGCGTCGAATGTGGCAGCCGCTTGCGCAAGGGGATGCTCGCGCCATCCGATGCCCCATTGGTTGCAAGGTTGCGCTCTGCCGGCGCCATCATCCTCGGAAACACGAACGTCCCCGAATTCCTCATGGCTTACGAAACGGACAACCTCCTCCATGGCCGCACAAATAATCCCTGGGACCTCGAACGAACGCCCGGCGGATCGAGCGGTGGGGAAGCCGCGGCAATTGCCGCGGGCTGCTCCGCTGGTGGAGTTGGCAGCGACGGCGGCGGTTCGGTTCGCGTGCCGGCGCACTACAGCGGAATCTGCGGTTTGAAGCCGACGCCCGGCCGCATTCCCTCCACCGGACATTTTCCCGGCTCCGCGGGCCCGTTCGCTTATCTCGGAGTTGTCGGTCCGATGGCGCGCACCATTCGCGACGTGACGCGGTTGTTCGAAGTCATGGCCGGTCCCGATCCCGGCGATCCTGCCTCCGCCCCCGTTCCCCTTCGCCGCTGGACTGACGATGAGATTCGCAAATTGCGAGTCGCGTATTTTGAAGACGACGGCGTGACGCCAGTGACTCCCGAAACGGCCGCAGCCGTCCGCACAGGCGCCGAAGCGCTTCGCAAACAGGGATTTCAAGTGGAACAGTGGACGCCGCCGGGCCTCGAACGCGTCTGGAAGCTCTGGTGGAATTTGTTTGGCCGCGC
>JBAWGF010000167.1:0-3943 GCA_049592615.1 Candidatus Acidiferrales bacterium | reverse complement strand
GCTCCCAACCGTGGCCGTTATGACAACCGCAGCCGGGGAGGTCGCGATTTTGGCCGCCGCGGAGGACGCGGTGGTCGAGGTGGCAGGCCCGGCGGTGGTGGCGGACGCGGAGGCGATCGCCGCTACGGCCGCGAATTGCCGTCTTCGAAATACGCTTCGCCGCGCACGTTTGAAGAACGCCCGACCGACTCTGCGCCTGGCGATGCTCACATTCCGATAATTCTCCCGGGAGAGTCCCTCGCAAAATACAGGGAACGATCTTCGTCGCCGCCCGTCGAAGAAACTCCGGCGACCCCGACGCTAACGATGAGCGCAGCGCCGCCCGTCGCCGACGTCGCCGAACCCATTCGCGAAGCTGCCGCGCCGGCTCACACCGAATATCATCCGTCGCATTCAGGCGGCCTCGAGCCGCTTCCCGGGGAGTCGCTTTCGAAATGGCGCACTCACGAGCCTCCTGTCGAGGAACCTTCTGCTCCGTCGGCGGCCGCTCCCGCGCAAGCCGAGCAAGAGCCGGAACACGAATACCACGACACGCATCAAGCACCAGAGACTCACGAATCTCACGACGTTCACGAGACTCATGTGGCCGGCGAAATCCACGCTGCTGAACCTTCGCACGCGGAGCACGTCGAGCACGCACATCCGGAATTGACCGAGGAAGAAGTCGCCGCAATTGCCGAGCACATTGCCGATGCGCAGAGCGATGAAGCCGCCCGCGCAGCGCAGGAGCGCGCTTTCAGCGAGCCTTCCGAAACAGGCGAAGCGGAATCCCCGGACGCAGAGGAATCCGCCGCAGAGACCGAAGCCGAAGAGCATGAAGTGGAAGAAGCCGAAGCGGAAGCCGAAGCCGAAGGCATGATCGCGCCGCCCGAAGAATCCGAGCGCGCCGCTATCGAAGCAGAAGCAGCGCATGCCGAAGACGGCTCGCCCCTCTCCGCTGCTGCCGCGCCTCAATCGCCGGAACAGCAGCCGTGGAAGGCGCAGGTTCGCAGCGACTATCGTGCGCACATGCAGCATCCGGCTCGCCGCGGTGGACGCGATCGCGGACGCCGCGACGATCGTGGACGCCGGCCGCAGCCGGGACACGGCGGCAGCCACGGCCATCATCGTCCGCAGCCCCGCCGCACGCAGCTCATCTCCGATCTGCTGAAGCAGGGCCAGGAAATCATCGTCCAGATCGCGAAAGAACCGCTCGGCAAAAAAGGCGCGCGGATTACAAGCCACGTCGCTCTCCCCGGCCGCTACCTTGTTTACATGCCGACGCTCGACCACACGGGAGTCTCGCGCAAGATTTCTTCCGCGGAAGACCGCTCGCGCCTGCGTCACCTTGTGAACGAAGCGAAAGGCTCGGCGGGCGGCGGATTCATCGTTCGCACCGCGGCGGCAAGCGCTTCGCCCGACGAAGTTCGCACCGACGTCGAATTCCTCACGCGCACGTGGGCTGAAATAAAATCCCGCTCCGAGCAGCGCAAGGCTCCTTCGATCCTTCACCGCGATCTCAATCTCGTCGAACGCATCCTGCGCGATTACCTGACTCCCGACTACTCTGCGATCTGGGTCGATTCCGAAGAGGAATTCGCGAAAGTTGTGGATTTCGTCAGCCGCTTTCAGCCGCAGCTCGTCGGCCGCGTGAAGCTTTACACGAAAGAAAATCCTGTCTTCGAGGAATTCGGAATCCAGCAGGAAATCGACAAGGGCCTCAAACCGAAAGTCTGGTTGAAATCCGGCGGCTACATCGTCATCAACCACACCGAAGCGCTCGTCGCGATTGACGTCAACACAGGAAAATTCGTCGGCAAGGGCTCGAACCGGCTGGAAGACACGATCGTCCGCACCAACCTCGAAGCGGTGAAAGAAATTGTCCGCCAGATGCGCCTGCGCGATTTGGGCGGCATCATCATCATCGACTTCATCGACATGGAAGATCGCCGCAACCGCGAAAAGGTCATGGCCACGCTCGAAGACGCTCTCCGGGCCGACCGCGCTCCGTCAAAAATGCTGCGCTTCAACGAATTCGGCCTCATCGCCATCACGCGCAAGCGCACCAAGCAGGCGCTCGAGCGCACGCTCTGCCAGCCGTGCCCCTACTGCACCGGTTCGGGCATGGTGAAATCGATTCCCACGTTGTGCTACGAAATTCAGGCGGAAGCTCGGAAGATGGCTCCGGAAATGGACTCGGGCAGCATCACGCTGCGCGTCCATCCCGAAATCTCAAAGGCACTCAAGACGCGCGAGTCAGCGCTCGTCGAAGAGCTCGAGCGCTGGACGAAAAAGAGCGTCATCATCCAGGCCGACCCCACTCTCCACTGGGAGCAGTACGACATTTACTAGCGGTCTTGTAGCTCACGTTCCGGCGCGTGGTAGAATCCGCGCGGAGGCGCTGCCGCCATGTGGAGGACGCTCGCGGTTAGTATCTTGCTGCTATTTCTCCTCTTCACACCGAGTGGCGCGCCAACATATTCGCAACAGACCAAAAGCAAAACACAACACAAACTGCCCGAGCTAACGCCCCGAAAGCCCGAATGCGGCCTGTTCCTGCCCGCACGGGACGAACGGCACGACTTGGCTAGACTGCTGCGGTCACAGCAATACCTTGATTGTGAGCGCGACGGCTTCCCAAAAGATTTGGCCCCGCCGTGGAAGACTACGGAGGAAGGCGAGAAAAAGTTGGGCGATGCATGTGAATACTTTGCCGGGGAATCTGCCAGAGATTGTCCCCAAGTGGGGCAGGAGAATCTCAAACTTGCTGCCGACCGCTGTCGTATCGAAGTTATGCAAATAATTCTAATGAAGATGGCGGAAGGTCTTGGCGCGCAACCAAAACAGCCGTAGATGTGGCCGCGCTTGCTGGGCATCCGCCACTACCCGGTTGACAACTTGATGCGATAGGCGGAACACTTGGCACGTAGTTACTCAATGGGAGGCCAAACAAATGTCGGGATTCACTTGTTCTGTGTGCGGTGAGCCAGCAACGCACATGACCCCGTTGACCGGGACCAACGATGTACCACTAAATGATTTTCGCTGCCCAAGGCACAAAGGCCCACACGGGTATTCTCCGATACCCGGTGTTGGCTGGATTCCAAGCAGGGCGCGTCGTTCTGGCCGACGTTCCGCCCGGCGCGATTCACGGAGATAGCGCGGGAGCGTGGTAGAGTCTACAAAGGAGGCTTCGTACGAAATTGAAAGTGGGAAAACCAATGCCGTCCCCGTGCCAGCGCCGCGATACGGGCAAGTGGCTCGCAAATGGGTCGATTACTGTTCACAACGACAGCGAGCGCGTTTCCGTTGATGTGTTGGTGCACGCCGGGGAATTTGAGAGTAAAGAGGAAGCCGTGCGCAATCTTTGCGAAAAAGCGAACCTAGATTTTGTCATGCGTTGGCTAAATAGCGGCGGGGCAGCGCAGCTTCATCGAACGGCCAAGTAAGAATCTGGCCGCCGGGCGCTGTACGAGCAACTGCTGCCGAAGAGTCGTTGGGAGATTCGCCAGCTATCCACTGAATCTTTCCTCTTTGAACGGATCGCCATAGATGTGATACCCGTTCTGCTCCCAGAATCCCGGCAGATCCTGCGCCATGAATTCGAGTCCTCGCACCCATTTCACGCTCTTCCACGCATACAGATGCGGCACCACGAGCCGCACCGGGTACCCATGTTCCTCCGGCAGAGGCTCGCCGTTGTGCTTCAATGCAAACAGAGTTGTAGGCCGCAACAAATCCGCGAGCGGGACATTCGACGTGTAGCCGTTCTCGCCCGCCACCATGACGAATTTGGCTTGCGGCCTCGCCTGAATCAATTTCATCACTTCCGCAAACGGCACGCCTTCCCAGCGCACGTCGAACCGGCTCCAGCGCGTCACGCAATGCATATCCGCGACAACTTCCTTCATCGCCAGCCGCGTAAATTCTTCCCACGTGAGCCGCAGCGGTTTTTCGACCAGCC
>JBAWGF010000166.1:0-8522 GCA_049592615.1 Candidatus Acidiferrales bacterium | reverse complement strand
TTTTTGCCACGAGGATCAATTCAAACGACGGGAACACCACAGCGGAATTTTCCATCATGTACGTGAGCAGCTCGCGGAACAATTGGTCGCGCAGCCGGTCCACCTGGTCATCGCGCTGAAGCACGCTATTCGCAAGATCCACATCGCCACGAACCAGTGCGTTCAGACTGTCGCGCACCATGGACTCCGCCAGCTCGCTCATCCGCGGCAAATCAACATACGGTTTCACCTGCGGATGGCGCAGGATTCGCATCGCGGACTGCGCGATGTTGACGGCCTGGTCGCCGATGCGCTCGAGATCGCCGTTGATCCGCGAAACGGCCAGCAAGAATCGCAGGTCGGCCGCCATTGGCTGCACCTGTGCCAGCAACCGCTGGACGCGCTCGTCAATCTCGATTTGCATTTCGTTGATGGCGTCTTCCTCGCCGAGCACGGTTTCGGCGAGATGCTCGTCCGCATCCAGCACAGCCTGCACCGCCTGATGGACGGAGCGCTCCGCGAGACTCCCCATCCACAGCAGCCGCTGCTTCAATTCATCCAAGTCATGTTCGAAATGGCGTTCCATGGTTCCTCAGTTCTTTCCGGCCCGTGCGGTGCGATTCCGCCCTGGCAATCGGGAGTTGCTTCATCCAAAACGGCCGGTGATGTACGCCTCTGTGCGCGGATCGGTCGGCGTCGTAAACAGTTTCGATGTGTCGCTATGCTCGATCAATTTTCCATCCAGCATGAACGCGGTGAAGTCGCTCGCTCGCGCGGCCTGCTGCATGTTGTGGGTAACGATCGCCATCGTGCAGCTATCTTTGAGCTGGAACATCAACTCCTCGATCTTCGCGGTCGTAACCGGATCGAGCGCCGAGCACGGCTCATCGAGCAGCAGTACTTCCGGATCTACCGCCAGCGCCCGCGCGATGCACAACCGCTGCTGTTGCCCGCCCGAAAGAGCGAACGCCGATTTGGGCAGATAGTCCTTCACTTCTTCCCACAGCGCGGCGCGGCGCAGGCTGTGTTCCACCAAGTCGTCCAGCCGGCCTTTGTAGCCGTTGATCCGCAGACCGTATGCAACATTCTCATAAATCGATTTCGGAAATGGGTTGGGCCGCTGAAACACCATGCCCACGCGCCGGCGCAACCCCACCACGTCCATCCGGAGAATGTCCTGCCCGTCCAGAAGGATTTCACCTTCCACGCGCGTGTTCCGGATCGTCTCGTTCATGCGGTTCAAAGTCCGCAGGAAAGTAGATTTCCCGCAACCGGAAGGACCGATCAGCGCCGTAACCCGGTTGGCTGGGATCTTCAGACTCAAATCGAACACGGCCTGCTTCGGACCGTAGAAGAAATTAAGCTTGGAGATCTGAAAACGCAACGGCGCCTCCTTTTCCGAAGACGTCGGGGACAGATCCATGACCCGTACTTGCGGCGCCAACCTTGCGGCGGCGTCTCTTCCTTGCGCGGCGGATGCCATGTCAGACACTCCTGACGGACCCCTGGCGGTTCAACAGCAATCGGCAGCCCAGGTTAGCCAACAGAACCAGCATCAGCAGGACGAGACCAGCCGCCCAAGCCTGCCGGTGCCAATCATCATACGGTGCGATCGCGTACGTATAAATCATCACAGGAAGTGAAGCAGCGGGCTGGCCCCAGCCGGGGCTCCAGTAGCGATTGCTAAAAGCCGTGAATAACAGCGGCGCAGTTTCTCCGGCCACGCGAGCCAGCGACAGCAACATCCCAGTCAGGATACCTCCACTTGCCGCCGGAAGCACGACCGTGGCGATTGTCTTCCATTTGCTCGCCCCGAGCGCCATCGCCCCCTCGCGCAAGCTTCCCGGAACCGAGCGCAGAAATTCTTCCGTGCTGCGCACCGTGATGGGAATCACCATGATTCCCAGCGCCACCCCTCCGGCGAATGTCGAGAAATGTTTTACCGGCAGCACTGCGAGGGAATAAGCGAAGATGCCGATCACGATCGACGGCACGCCGTTCAGCAAATCCGTCGTGTAGCGGATGACGAACGAAAAAGTTTTGCCGCCGAATTCCGCCAGATACACGCCGGCGAGCAGACCGACCGGCAAGCCCATCAGCGCCGCCAGAAGCAGGAGCTTCAAGCTCCCGATAATGGCATTGGCCATTCCGCCGCCCGATTCACCAACCGGCTTCGGCAATTTTGTGAAGAAATCCCAGTTGAGGGATTTTCCGCCGTTGTAAATCAAGTATCCGAGAATCAAGAAAAGAACCGAAACGACGGCAAGCGCCGCCACGCCCGTCAGCGTGAGCATCAGCCCATTCAGCGACTTGCGCCAGATCAAGCGGAGGCGGCTCATGAAGGATGGCCTCCCCCGCGCTCGGTCGCGACAATCAGGATGCGCGCGAGCCCGTTCAGAATAAAAGTCATCAGGAAGAGCACGAGTCCCAGTTCGATCAGCGCGCTCAAATATAAATCGCCCGTTGCTTCGGTGAATTCATTCGCAATCACGGCGGCGATCGTATATCCCGGCGCAAAAAGCGAAGCGCTGATCTTGGGATCGTTGCCGATCACCATTGTCACGGCCATCGTCTCGCCCAGCGCTCGCGCTAGGGCGAGAAACACGGAGCCGAGAATGCCGGTTCGCGCCCACGGGACCACCACTTTCCATGTGGATTCCCACCGCGTCGCGCCCAGCGCCAGCGCTGCCTCGCGCTGGTCGCGCGGCACCGTCAGCAGAACCTCTCGCGAAACGGAAATAATGAACGGAACGACCATGATCGCAAGGACGATTCCCGCCGTGAAAAAACCGACGCCATAATTCGGGCCTTTGAAAAAATTTTCGATGTAGGGAACATTTCCGAGCGTGTTGATTAAAATCGGACCGATCGTCGTGCGCATCAGAGGCACGACGATAAAGATTCCGAGAAGGCCGTAGATCACGCTGGGCACGGCCGCGAGCAGGTCGATGAGGAACGCGATGGTATCGCTGATGCGCCGCGGCGCCAGTTCGGAAAGAAAAATCGCCGCCGCAAGGCCGAGCGGCACGGCGATCGCCAGCGACACGATCGACGTCACGAGGGTCCCGTAAATGAATGGCGCTGCGCCGAAATTATCGAAGATCGGGTCCCACACCCGAGTCCAGAAGAACATCCAGCCAAACTTTGCCCGCGAGAGATGAGAATTGATCCACAACTCGAAAACGATCATCGACGTGATGAGCAGAATCGTGGCGGCGAAGACGAGCGTCAGCGTGTGCGCCACTTCATCGCCGTGGCGCAACCGGCGAATCAATGCACGCGGCCCCGATTCGGGCGGGGCCGTGTGCAGTATCGTTGTGGCGGTTGAGGACATCTTACTCGACGAAAGAAATGGCCTTCAGTTCCTTTGAGATAACCGGTTTCGGCAGCCGGGCGTAGGATAACCCCTCATTGTAGTTTTGCCCATCGTTCAGCATCCACTTGAGGAAGTCCTTAATCGCGTCGCGCTTTGCCGCGTCCTGAATCTGCGCGGGGATCAGCAGCCAGGTGAAACTCGAAATCGGATAAGCCGCCGCTCCGGGTGCATTCGTGATCGAAACGCGGAAGTCGTCCGGCATTTCCTTCGCTGATTCGGCTGCCGCCGCTGTGACGCCCGCAAGATCGGCCTTGACGAATTTCCCTGCCGCGTTTTGCACGCGTCCGTACGAAATACTGTTCTGCACGGCGTAAATCAATTCGATGTAGCCTATCGAGTTGGGAGTCTGTTTCACCAATCCCGACACGCCTTCGTTCCCTTTGCCGCCCAGACCGACCGGCCAGTTCACTGACGTGCCTTTTCCGACTTTGCTCTTCCAGTCTTCACTCGCCTTGCAAAGGAAGTCGGTCCAGATGTACGTCGTGCCGCTGCCGTCCGAACGGTGCACGACGACGATGTCCGCGCTCGGCAGATTCACGCCAGGGTTCGCATGGGCGATTTCCGGGTCGTTCCACTTTGTGATCGTGCCCAAGTAGATCCCGGCCAGCGCCTTTTGAGTGAAGTTCAACTCACCACTTACACCGGCAATATTGTAGCTGGGCACGTCAGCTCCGAGAACGGTCGGGAAGTGCAGTATCTTGAACTTCGATTGCGAGATTTGCTCATCCGACATCGGGCCATCCGATGCGCCAAAATCAACGGTCCCGGCCTGGAGCTGCCGGATCCCGCCGCCCGAGCCGATTGATTGGTAGTTGATCTGAACGTTGGGGTGCTGCTGGTGATAAACGTCAAACCACTTGGAATAAATCGGATAGGGAAAAGTGGCGCCCGCGGCGTTCAAGAGCACCGTATTTCCTGACTGTGCCCCAACTGCAGTCGCCAGCCCAAGCATTAGCGACACGACGAGTAGGCTCTTTCTCATAGTTGATCATTTCTCCTGTCGGTAGTTTGTGTCTGAATTGTTACAACCATGTTACATCGAGAAGAATTCGAAGTGACATCGGCCATGGCCTCCCTCCTCACGTGAGGAGGAGGCGCGGCCCCGGGGGGTACTATCAGGCCGCGCCTCGCGTGTGTGGGCAGGTCCTTTGGTGCTTTGCTTCCCGCGCAAAAGGCTCAAGCGCAGGAACTTGTGAATCAAACCCTTCGCGGACTGCTCCATCCGCTCCTATGCAACCGGCATCCCCCTATGATCGCGTCTGGCACTGCCGAAAACGTCGCCCCGTCCGCGAGATGGTGAAATATGCGGCACACTAAGCGCCGCCCTTGAATCTCTGATGAGCGGCGCGTGAAAACTCTATTACATCGCTCCGGCTGCTTTGGCTTTTTCTATCGGTGAATCGAGATGCTTGGCGCGGCCGTGGCGGACTTCCAACCCCCGCACCCAGAACAGAATATCTTCGGCGATGTTCGTGGCGTGATCCGCAATTCGCTCCAGGTGGCGCGATGCAAGCACGAAGTGCAGATTTGGCGCAGCCAGTGACGGATTCTGCGTCATTCCGGCCAAAAGGGCTTCGAAGAGCCGATCCCGATAGTTGTCCACCACGTCGTCGCTTTCGAGCACCTGTGTTGCCAGGTCCACGTTGTGGTAAATCAGCGCACCGAGACATTTCGCAACCATGGCGCGAACAGCGGTCGTCATCGGCTCGAGTTCCACCGGTATCTGCACGTCACCCATTGCCGCAAGCGAAATAGCGCGTTCGCTCAAATTCACCGCGAGGTCGCCCATGCGTTCGAGGTCGTTATTGATCTTGAGCGTGGCGACGATTAAGCGGACATCCGTGTCGAGCAGATTTCCCTGGCGCAACATGCGAATGGCGTGTTCGTCGATCAGAATCTCCATTTCATTGATGCGGGGCTCGGTGAGAAACACTTCGCTGGCCAGGCGCTCGTTTCTTTCAAGCAGTGCTCGGAGCGCGCGGTCAATCGATGCCTCGATCGTGCGCGCCTGCGAGACCAGATAATTCACAAGCACGCTCTGGTGGATTCCTTCGAGACTGGTTTTCGATGCTGCCACTGTTGTTTCCTCCGAATCGTGGTTTGCCGCCACTTCCCGGCGCGGTGCGCTTCTAGACCGGCGTGTACACGATGGTTCAGCAGCATTGCAACGGAATGAAACATGCATGAATCTTTCAAGACAGGCAGAAGGAGATTCAGACGGAAAGGGGAATCGAGAAGGAAAAATTTGAGCCGCGTCCGACTGCGCTTTCAACCCATAGTCGCCCACGGTGGGCTTCGACGATGTGTTTCGCGATGGACAACCCCAGCCCGGTGCCGCCGGCCTCGCGCGAGCGCGCTGCGTCCACGCGATAAAAGCGCTCGAAGATACGCTCTTGATCCGCTACTGGGATGCCTATACCCGTGTCTGCGACGGTGACCACCGCTTCGTGCGCGCCCGCCGCGGCGCTCACATAGATCTTGCCGCCTGGCGCCGTATATTGAATCGCGTTGTCGAGAAGATTCTGGAGAACCTCGCGAAGCAGACTCGCATCCCCAAGCACCGCAGGGAGTCCTGGCGGCAGCTCCATCTCGAGTGCGATCTGTTTGCGGTTTGCCCGGAGCGTGCTTGTTTCGACGCAACCCTCGATCAATTCGGCGAGCCCCACGGGATGGAATTCCACTTCGAGTTTGCCGGCCTCGATGCGCGCGAGCTTCAAAAGATCGTCGGTCAAACGTGCCAGACGCGTTGCATGGTCTCGGATGATTTCGAGGAAACGGCGGTTGTTGTTCGGATCGTCGAGGGCGCCCGCGAGCAAAGTTTCCGCGAAACCCTGAATGGCCGTCAGCGGCGTCTTAAATTCGTGCGAAACGTTGGCGACAAAGTCCTGCCGCACGCGTTCGAGGCGCCGCAATTCGGTGACGTCGTGCAGCACGACAACCGCCCCGGAAGGTTTTTCAGCCGCCCCGAAACCGGGCGCCGATCCCGTTTCGAGCGCTTTCACCGGCGCAGCCGTAACCGAAAAACTCCGCTGCTGAACGATTCCCGTCACGATATCGCTCTGCAATCCTTCTTCGCCGTGCAGAGCCTTGCGAATCAGTTCCAACAAGTCCGAATTGCGAACGGCTTCGATGAGAGGATGTCCCTCACTCGCGGCGGAGTCGAGGTTCAGGATTTCAGCAAATGCGCGGTTGCAAAAGACCATTCGCTCCTGCGCGTCAATCACCGCAACACCCTCCACCATGCTCCGCAGAATCGCGCTCGACCGGTTGCGTTCGCCGCTCAGCGAGCGGATGGTGCGGTCCATTCGTGCAGCGGTGTCATTCAAAGCCTGCGCCAAGTCGGCAAGTTCATCGTGGCCCCGATCAGCTTCGAGGGGACGAAAATCTCCCTCGGCGACGCGACGCGAGAAATCCTTGAGCCGTTCGACACGCGCAGCATAGATGCGCGAGAGCACGAGCGAAGCCACAACTCCCAACATCAGGATGAGCAGCGATGCGGCGAAGAGGCGACTTCGAATTTCCCTCAGCGCGCTGTCGATCTGCGCGAGGGGCACGGCCATGCGGAGAACGACGGGAGAACCCGACGTCGAAACGTAGCGTGCGGCGCGATAGACGAGATCGCGGTCGAGCGTGGCGCTGTGGCGGACGGATTGCCCCTGACCCTCCGCGAACGCTTGCTGAATTTCGGGACGCCCGGAGTGGTTTTCCATTGTCTCGGGATCGTGCGCCGAATCTGAAAGCACGTGGCCGCTGGCGTCAATCACGGTCACACGCGCTCCACTTCTTGCCATCCAGTCCGTCCAGGAGCGGACCTGTGCGGGGTCGTTCAAATCCGGCGGGTGCACTTGCGCGACTTTCAAGAGAGAGGCGAGCTGATCGTTGGCTGCGCGGAGAGCTTCGCTGCGAAGAACGCGTGCGGAATAAAAGTCGGTGGCGAGCAAAACCCCGAACAGAAGGGCGAGATACGTCAGCCCCAGCTTCCAGAACAGCCTAGCTCGCACGGGTTTCGAAGAGATAGCCGGCGCCGCGAATCGTTTTCATGTACGCCGGGTGCTGCGGATCGGCCTCGATTTTTTCGCGCAACCTCCGAACGTAAACGTCCACGCTTCGCGGAGTGACGAAGCGCTCGGTCCCCCAAACCGAATCGAGCAATTGATCGCGGGTGAAGACGCGGTTGGGGCGCGCGGCGAGAAAATAAAGCAGCCGGAATTCGAGCGTGCTCATTGCCACCGCTTTTCCCGCGCGCGTGACGCGGTAGGCGGCGGGATCAATTCGCAGCGGCCCGACTTCGATCAGTTTTTCGGGAGGCGATCCGGGTTCGGTGCGGCGCAAGAGCGCTTTCACGCGCGCGGCGAGTTCGCGCGGGCTGAACGGCTTCGTGACGTAATCGTCGGCGCCGAGCTCGAGTCCCACAACGCGGTCCGCTTCTTCACCCTTTGCAGTGAGCATCAGGATTGGCAGGCGATTCAAGTTGACGTCTCGGCGAATCTCTTTGCAGATCTCGAGACCCGAAAGCTTCGGCAGCATCAGGTCGAGAACCAAAAGATCCGGGGGCGTCTTTCTGATTTGCGCGAGCCCAGTCGCGCCATCTCCGCTTCCAAGGACCTGGAATCCATCTTTCTCCAGGTTGTAGCGCACCAACTCGACGATGTCTTTGTCGTCTTCAATTACTAGAATGCGTTTCATCGTTTTTCTCTCTCGCGGTCGCACACACCATACGGGAAATGACACCTCGTAGGCAAGCCAGTGCTTTTATCGCCTTTCGCCGCCCGTCAAAACGCGCTTCATTCCCGATTTGGACCTGGATACCCCTCATTGAACATATTCTCGAATTGATGCTCGGGACAAGCCAATCGCTGTAGCTGCCATCATGGTGAAATCACACGTCTTGCCGCTTCGTTCTGATGGTTCATTTGGCTATTCGTCTGCTGCATGACCCACGACGATTCTCCAAAGCAAGTCTCGTTGCGGGCCGGGTGTGTCTGTGGAGGTGATCCGATGAGCTTCTCGGCTGGAAGACAGTTGGACACGGGGAAGCGGAGCGTGGAGTCGCGAGATTTCGAGGCAGGGCTGCGGCGGAAGATTGTGGGGCAGGACGAAGCGGTGCAGGCGGTGGTGGACCTGTACTAGGTGTTTCGCGCCGGCCTGAATTCACCGGGGCGGCCGG
>JBAWGF010000165.1:0-4015 GCA_049592615.1 Candidatus Acidiferrales bacterium | reverse complement strand
CAAGCGCGACTGAGTTTCCACTTCCTGGCGGATCATGTCGCAGAAAATGCAGCGCTCTTTTTCGTCGTAGTAGCGCTTGGAATTGTCCACTTCCTCGCGAACGCGCTTGGGAACGATGGGCAGCGCGATGAGCTGCGAATGCGTGTGTTCGAGCGAAGCGCCGGCTGCTTCGCCGTGGTTTTTGAAGAGAAGGATGTAGCGGAAACGCTTGTCGTTTTTCAGATCGAGCATGCGGTCCCGATAAGCCCAGAGAACTTCTTCCACGGCCTTTTCCGCGAGTCCTGAAAGCATGAGCTGATGATCGGGAGTTTCGATGATGACTTCATGCGCACCGATGCCGTTCATGCGGTCGAAAAGGCCGTCGCCTTCGCGGTCAAGACCGCCTTCGATACCCAGCGCTGGAAATTTGTTGGGCACGACGCGGAGCGTCCATCCCGGCGTGTCTTTCCCGGTGCCGTTGCGCCCATAGGCCAGAATTTCCGGCGGCGTCTTTCCCTCGTTTCCCGGACAGAAGGGACACTTACCGTTGCCCTTGATTTCAACGCTTTCCCGGACGAAATCCATGGGCCGCTTGGCCCGATCGGTTGAAATGATGACCCAACGACCTGTGATGGGATCCTTACGAAGTTCCGGCAAACCTTCCTCCCTCAGCCCTGCGACCCGGCCGCCAAGTCCGGAATCGCGACAACATGAATAGTCCTTATTGTACTACGGCGAACAAGCGGCAATGTGTGTGGAGATTTTGAGGTGTCATCCCGCTTACTCCCCGCCCATGCCAAACGCTCCCTTGTGCAGGCGGACGACGGGGCGAGCGCCCGAGCGGGTTTCGATGGCGAGGATGTCGAACCGGCAGGCGCTTTCCTCGATGCGGCGCGCGCGCAGGAATTGGCGAGCCATGCGCGAGAGATTGCGGCGCTTTTCCCAATTGACCGCTTCCTCGGGCTTCGGCAGGCTCGGGTCGTTTGCGGAGCGCGTTTTCACTTCGACGAAGGCAAGCACGGGGCCGTCGTAACCGACCATATCAATTTCGCCCTTGATGCCCGGCGAAGTGAAATTGCGCGCGACGAGGGTGTAGCCGTGCCGGCGCAAATACCAGTAGGCGAAGGTCTCGCCGCGAATTCCGGTGCGGCGGGCGCGCTGCTTCGGCGAATCATTTTCGGAGGAGGCTTCGGCGAGGCCGTTGCGGGCGGCGAAGTTCACTGCGGCGAACATGAAACGCGCGAGCACAGGACTTTACTTCACGACCTCGAGCTCCCACTCGACCGTCTTTCCGCGTACGACAAAAGAGAGGTAATACTCCCAAAAGCGGCGGAATCGGCGAAACCGGTTGATGAAAAACTGAAAGCCGAGGGCGCGCCACAATTGCAGCAGCTCGACGTGGACGCGGCGCTCGCGGAAATTGGCGGGAGCGTAGTAATCGTATTCGGCGGGTTCGTCGCTGAAAAACCAGAGCGAAAAACTCGAGAGGTGCCAGCGATGCGCCGGGCTGCAATAGGAAGCGTGGTCGGAGTAGTGCGGCGTGATGATGGTGACGCGCGCGCCGGGTTTTGCGACGCGATGCACCTCGGCGAGAACGCGGAAAATGTTGTCCACTTCTTCGATGATGTGAATCAAGCGGACCTGGTCGAAGCTGTTGGCCGCGAAGGGCAGCGTCTTCTCCCAGTCGCAGAGAACGTCGGCCTGGCCTGCGGGGCTCATGTCGATGCCGATCGAGCCGGGGAATTTCTTCCTTCCGCAGCCGATGTCGAGGATACGCGGCATCGGGCTTACTTGATGACCTCGAAGGTGAATTCCATCAATTTTCCGCGGATGATGAAGCTCAGATAATGTTCCCAGAATTGGCGGAACATCCGGCTGTGGTTGACGAGAAATTCAAAGCCGAACGCTTTCCAGAGTTTCAGCAGCTTAACGTTGAGCTTCTTTTCGCGCATACGCACTTTTGTGTACCACATGTCGCGGCCGTGCATTCCGCCCGGATAAAAATAAAGGAACGAGTACGTGTTCAGGTGCCAGCGATGCGTGGGATCGCGGAACGAGCTGAAGTCGGTGTAGTGCGGCGTGACGAGCCAGATTGTGCCGCCCGGTTTGGTGACGCGATGAAATTCTTCCATCGTGGCGATGATGTCCGCGACGTGTTCGATGATGTGCTCGGCGCGGACCTGGTCGAAGGAATTATCGCGAAAGGGCAGGCCGCCCTTATCGAGATGCGCGAGGACGTCCGCGGCGGTGGACGGATTCATATCCACGCCGATCGAGCCCGGATACTTCGTCGGGCCGCAGCCTACGTCGAGAATGCTCGGCAAATCGTCCTCCGCAAGAGATCGAACCGGCCTGTGATTATCTGCAAGGCTCCGAGTTCTGTCACCCAAAATAAAAGCGGCGATCGGGGAGATTCCGCGGGCCGGCAGGAACGCCGGCCCTCGGAATTAGGTCACGGTGCGGAAGGAGCGATCAAAGCGAGCGTTCGACTTCGGCGATGCAGGCATCGAGCGTGCAAACGGCGTGTTCCGCCTGCTCCTCGTCGATCATGAGCGGGGGACACAGACGCAGAGTCGTGTCGCCCGATCCGAGAACGAGCAGACCTTTGTGGAACGCAAGCTGAACGATTTTGTTGCGGAGGTCGGGCGCTTTTTCTTTCGTTTTCTGATCGCGCACGAATTCGATGCCGATCATGAGGCCCTTGCCGCGAACTTCGCCGACAATCTTGTGGCGCTTCGGCCAGTCCGCCGTCTGACGCAGGATGAATTCACCCATGCGCGCGGCGTTGGCCATGTACTGGCGCTCGATCAAATCGATTGTCGCGAGCGCGGCCGCGATACAGACCGGATTGCCGCCGAACGTGGAAGCGTGGGCGCCGGGCGTCCAGTCCATGATCGAGGCCTTGCTGATGATTGCGCTAAGCGGCATGCCGGAAGCGATTCCCTTCGCAGTGCAGATGATGTCCGGCTCGACGCCTGCGTGTTCCACCGCCCACCATTTGCCGGTGCGGCCCATTCCGCACTGCACTTCATCGGCGACGAGCAGGATGCCATTCTTGCGGCAGATTTGTTCGAGACCTTGCAGGAATTCAACCGGCGCGGGCAAGTAGCCGCCTTCGCCTTGAATCGGCTCGATGAAAATTGCGGCGACTTCCTCGGGGTCCACTCTGCGGCGGAAAAGTTCGTTCTGAAGATAACTAAGGCAATCGGCTGCCGCGGATTCGGGGCGCACGCCGTACGTGCCGCGGTACGTATCGGGAAACGGCATGTGAAACACGCCGGAAAGAAGCGTGCCGAATCCCTTGCGCTGGATGGCGCGGCTGGCGGTCAACGACAGAGCGCCCATCGTGCGGCCGTGGAACGCGCCGTGAAAAGCGATGAGCTTGTCGCGCTTGGTGTGATACTTCGCGAGCTTGATCGCGGCTTCGATCGCTTCGGCGCCCGAGTTGCCGAAATAAACGCGCTTGGCCTCTTTGCCCGGCGTGATCGAAGCAAGTTTCTGGGCAAGCTCGACCATATTCGGATAATAAAAATCCGTGCCGGACATGTGAATCAATTCCGCAGCCTGCTTCTGAATTGCGGCAACGACTTCGGGATGGCAGTGGCCGGTGGCGACGACGGCGATGCCCGCCGCGAAATCGAGAAAGATGTTGCCGTCCACGTCTTCGACCAGCGCGCCATGGCCCTTTTTGGCGACGAGCGGATAACTCCGCGTGTAGGACGGCGAAACAAATCCCTGATCCATCTCGACAATCCGCTTCGCCTTGGGGCCCGGCAGCGCGGTCAAAAGGTGGGGCAGCTTCGTCTCAACTGCTTGCATAATTTCCTCCCGAATTTGAATTTTGATCGGCGCGCGCGGACCGGTTCCCACCGGGGCATGCCGGGCAAACAATTCCCTGAGAGGAAAACTTAAGCCGCGCCGAAGAGATTCGGGCGTTCGTGCGAGGGCTGACTGTGGAGCGAAAGCGCGTGTATTGAGGAAAAGCTCATTTGTTCTTCCACCGGACACCGCCATCTTTGGTGTCTTCCAATATGAT
>JBAWGF010000164.1:0-5795 GCA_049592615.1 Candidatus Acidiferrales bacterium | reverse complement strand
CTGCTGGAGCGCGTGCTGAAAGAAATTGTAGGGGTGAACCGGCTCGATGGCGCTCGCCTCGTCGAGATGCTTGCGGAGTTCGGCGGGAATCACGAATTCAATCGCGCCAAAGTTGTCGTCGAGCTGTGCGACTTTGGTGGCGCCGATGATGGTCGATGTGATGCCCGGCTGTGTCGCCACCCAGTTCAAGGCGACTTGCGCCGGAGTGCGATTAAATCTCTTCGCGACTTCGAGGAGTACATCAAGTACTTTCCAGTTGTGCTCCGTATAGCGATTGAATAAATCATTTCCTACGGCCCCCTCTTTTTCGAGCCGGCCATCCCCGCGTCCGGCTGCCGCCTCGCGCTTGTACTTGCCGCTCAAAAAGCCGCTCGCGAGCGGGCTCCACGGACAAACGGCGAGGCCAAATTCCTGCGCGGCGGGAACGTGCTCGCGGTCGATATTGCGTTCGACAAGCGAGTATTCAAGCTGCAGCGCGATCAAAGGCTCCTTGCCTTGCATCTCGGCAAGCGTTTTCGCGCGTGCAACGTACCATGCGGGCGTATCGGAAAAACCGTAGTGGCGAATTTTCCCCGCGCGAACGAGGCTGTCGAGCGTCGAGAGCACCTCTTCGACTGGCGTGACCGTGTCCCACGCGTGGAGCCAGTACAGATCAACGTAATCGGTTTGCAGGCGGCGCAGCGAGCCTTCGAGCGCTCGATAAATATTTTTGCGGCCATTGCCGCCGGCGTTCGGATTTCCCAATTGCGCGCCGAAAGTGAATTTTGTCGCAAGGACGATGCGATCGCGCAATTTACTTTCGGCGATGAACTTCCCGACCATCTCCTCGCTTTTTCCATTCGTGTATCCGTCGGCGGTGTCAACGAAATTGCCGCCTGCTTCGACATAATGATTGAAAATATCGCGCGAAATGTTTTCTTCAACGCCGAACCCCCACTCGGTTCCAAAAGTCATCGTGCCGAGAGCGAGTGGGCTGACTTTCAATCCCGAACGTCCAAGTGTGACGAACTCATTTAATTTCATACAAACCCTCCTAATCTCATTCAGTAGGATGTCCGAACGGGGGTGCGGGATTCAAGTGAGTGCGAATCGCCCGCGACACGGTGGCCGGGAGAGCCCGGCCTTCACTTTCCGGTCAGTCCGCTGAGGAGTGCGTGCCGAAGCCGCTCCTGGTGCTCCGCGGAGAGCTTTGCCCCGCCGGAGGTGAGATAGAACACGTCGATTGCCGTTTGCCCTTCCGTTTCGATCAGGGCGATCTCGATGTTGCAATTCTCGCGCGAGAATTGCGAACTGATGCGGTGGAGCAGGCCGGGCTGATCCTGCGCAATCACTTCGACGAGTGTGCTGTGAGCGGAGCATTCATTGTCGAACTCAATCTGCGTCTTCACTTTCACTTTGGGTGCGCGATGTTTCTCCGAACGCAGACGGTCTTGCAACATGCGGCCCAAATCCGCCTTGCCCGTCAAGACCGAATGGATGCTCCCCTTGAATCGGTCCCACTCCGACAGGTTCAATTCGAGCGTGCGGAAACGATCTGTGAAATAAAATGTGTCCACCACCGTCCCGGCCTGATCCGAAAAGGCCGCGGCCTTCACGATATTCATCCCCCAGGCTGCCAGGACGCCCGCAACGGTGGCGAATAGAAATGGACGATCGATGGTGACAAGCGTCAACTCATACCAGTGGCGGCCGCGCCGAAGGGCGAGCTGCACGGGATCACTGCCGAGATGACTCGCCATTTCGATATGAGAGAGAACCTCTTCCACCGAGTGCGTGCGCAGATAGCGGCGCGGCAACCCCTCGAGAAAATCTTCGAGGCGTTTTCCCGCCGCTGGCGCAAGGGTTCGCAGGTGATTCAACGTCTCGTCGTCCACGTTCACATGGAGGCGCTCGTCCACGCTGCGTATCAAATAATTCGAAGCGCCGATGTAAAGCTGCCAGATGTTTTCGGCCTTCCAGGGCGTCAGCGCTTCCGGATTCACCGCTTTCACGTCCGCGTACGTCAGCAGGCACAACATCTTCAGCCTTTCGGGAGTTCCGACTTTTTCTGTAAACGAACGGACCGTCTCCGGGTCAAAAATATCGCGGCGCAAAGCGGCGCTCATTTCGAGGTGGCGTTCGATGAGGAAGAGGACGGTTTCGCGATCGGGGGGATCGAGTTCGAGACGGTTGAGGCAGCTCTCAGCGATGGTCACACTTGCCTGAACGTGGTTGTCGCTTTTCGCGCCTTTGCCCACGTCGTGCAGAAGAAGAGAGAGATAGAGCAGGTCCGGCTGTTCGAGTTCGTCGAGGAGTTCGGCGTAACGCTGGTCCCATTTGGATTGGGATTGCCGCAAACGGTGCAGATTTTCGATCGCGACGAAAGTATGCTCATCCACCGTGTAGCGATGCGAATAGTCGCGGACGACGAGGGCGTCTATGCCCTCGAGCTCGGGCAGAAGCAGGGTGAGCAATCGAAGAGAGTGCATCGTGCGCAGAGCGTCCACGGCGTGCGCGCCAAGAAGGATTTCCTGGAGATTGACCCAAAGCTCCATGCCTTTCGGCGGATTCTCAGACAGAGCGGGCAGGACTCTCTCGATCTGGCTCTCCGTTTCGGAGCTTAATTTCAATCCGTGGCGCGCCATGAAACGGAACGTGCGGAGAAGCATCTCCGGATCTTGAATATTTTCCGGCTGACGCAGAAAAATCATCCCGTCCACCACGGAAAACTCGGCGTTCGAGAGGCGCGACCGCAGATTCTGAATCTGGCGGTAAAACGAGGGCCGGGCCGCGGGAATCTCATCGAGGAACTGATTGCACACGCGATGCACCGCGCGGGCATGACCGAAGTAAATCCGCATCCAATCGGAAGCCGTGAGCGGTCCTGTATCGGGCGCGCCAATCTTCTTCGCCGCCGCATCATCTTGCGCTTCCCACGCGAGAGTGTTGTCGTCGCGGCCGTGGCGGAAATGAAGAAAGCAGCGGGCGGACATCAGAAAATCAAGCGCGGAACCGAGCTGTTTGCGTACCGACTCGGACAGCAGCGTCTTTTCATTCGGCCATTTGTGAAGCTTTTCCATCATGGCGATGAGCGCGAGCCAAACGGCTACGTTGTAGTCGCGGAGGCCACCGGGGCCGTCCTTCACATTCGGCTCGAGATGAAAGACGGTCGCGCCGGCCTTGGCGTGCCGCTCGCGAGTCAAGTCAGCGAGGCGCTGAACAATCTGTCGCGATTCGCGCGCCACGAGCTTCGGTATCACATGATCGTGGAGCCGCGCGAAAAGCTGCGGATCGCCCGCGACGTAACGGCAATCGAGCAACGAGATCGCGAATTCGAGATTTTTCGGATCGAAGCGCTCGCATTCGGAGAGCTTCCGCGTCGCGGGACTCAACTTCAATCGCAGGTCCCAGATTTCCTGAGAGAAGCGGCGGATCGGGTCTTTGAATTTTTCTTCGGTGGCGGTTTCCGCGTGAAGAAACAGGAGATCGATGTCCGAGTAAGGGAAAAGCCATCGCCGGCCGAATCCGCCGAGCGCCACGAGTGCGAACTCGGCAGGACCTTCGATTTCAGGTGAAATGAACTGCTTCCAGAGGCGAAGGGCGATGGATTCTACGAGCGCTGTGCGACCGAGAACTGCAGCGCGGCCATCGCCGGTGTCGGAATACTTTTCCTGAATGCGCGCGGATTCTTCTGCATAGATGTCACGGAGTTCACGACCCAGTGAGGGTTCTGTCGGCATGCCGGCGTGTCTGCCTCTCACCCCCGCACAATTGTGACATAGCCCGGCTACAAAGCGCTGTCGCCGCGCTCGTCGTTGCGAATCCGAATTGCCTCATCCACTTTGGTCAAGAATATTTTACCGTCGCCGATTTTTCCCGTGCGTGCCGCCGTGAGGATCGCCTGCACGGATTTCTCCACCATTTCATCGGCGAGCACGATTTCGATCTTGATCTTGGGAATCAAGTCCACCGTGTACTCGCGTCCGCGGTAGAACTCGGTGTGGCCCTTTTGGCGGCCGTGCCCGCGGACTTCGAGGACGGTCATGCCCTCGACGCCGATTTCATGAAGCGCCTCTTTCACGGCGTCCAGCTTCGATGTTTGGATGATGGCTTCGACTTTTGTCATCGTCGTTCTTCCTGATATACGCTTGCTTCGTTCAGGCGGAAGTTTCCCAGTAATAGCCTTCCTCACCGTGCTGCGAAAGATCGAGGCCCTGCGTTTCCTGTTCCGGGGTGACGCGCAGCCCGATTGTCTTGTCCACGATCACAAGAATGATCAGCGTTCCCACAATGGCCAGCACCCAGGCAATTACAACGCCGGCCAGTTGATAGAGCGCCTGATACACGTTCCCTTCGATCACGCCCGAAGGAAGCGTGTTCCCTTTGGCGTCCTTGAAAATAGGATTGATCATGCTCGAAGCAAAAACTCCCGTAAGCAGCGCGCCAATCGTGCCTCCGGCGCCGTGCACGCCGAACGCGTCGAGCGAATCATCGTAGCCGAATCGCGCTTTCACTTTCGCTACCATCAGGAAGCAAAGAACTCCGGCAACGAAACCAATGAAGAGCGCCGGCATCGGCGATACGAAACCGGCGGCAGGCGTAATCGCGACTAGTCCGACGACAGCGCCCGAAACAGCGCCGAGCACGCTCGGTTTGCCGTTGCGAATCCATTCCGCTCCGCTCCAGCCAATCGCGGCAGCCGCCGCGCCGAAATGCGTTGCGACGAATGCGCTCGTCGCGAGCCCGCCCGCGGACAGCGCGCTGCCCGCATTGAAACCGAACCATCCAACCCAGAGCATGCAAGCGCCGATAACACTCAATACGACGCTGTGCGGCGGCATCTGCTCCTTTGGATAACCAAGGCGCCGACCTAAGTAAAGCGCGCACACAAGCGCGGAAACTCCGGAAGTTACGTGCACCACGGTGCCGCCCGCAAAATCCAGCGTCGGAAAGCGGCCGCCGAGCGACGCGTTAAGGAATCCGCCCTTGCCCCAGACCATATGCGCCATCGGGTCGTAAACCAGCAGCGACCACAGCGTCATAAAAAGCAGCATCGCGCTGAATTTCATGCGCTCGGCGAAAGCGCCGGTGATTAGAGCGGGCGTGATAATTGCAAACATGAGCTGATAAATCATGAACGTCTCGAGCGGAATCGTCGCGGCATAATCGGAATCAGGTTGCAAGCCGACACCGCGCAGAAAAATATTCTGCAGGCCGCCGAGAAAACTGTTTCCGGAGCCAAACGCGAGACTGTATCCGAGAATCGCCCAAAGAACCGTGATCAGGGCCATCATGGCAAAACTTTGCATCATGGTCGCAAGCACGTTTTTTTTGCGCACGAGGCCGCCGTAGAAAAGAGCAAGACCCGGTCCCGTCATCATGAGGACGAGAGCGGAGCAGACGAGCATCCAGGCGTTGTCGGCGGAGCTCTTCGCGTCGGCGACTTGAATTTGCAGCCCCGCGATGGCCGCGTTCTGTTGATTTCGAGTAGGTGCGGCCGAGGAAGGCACAGCTTGCTGTGAACTCTCGGGCGTTTGCGCGTGCAGATTCGGAGCGAAGAAAGTTATGAGGACGAGAATTGCCAACCACGGGATCCGGCGTTTGCCCATTTACACCTGCCTATCCGCGTTAGCGACGATTACATAAAACGGAATACTCTAAACGTAGCGACGCTTGCAACACAATTTATATTTTTTATCTGGCCCATAATGATTTGCTATCTGCGCTGTCTGCTTTCGTTTCTGTTTCTCACAATAAGAAATATCTCTGAGCCAAAGGCAGGACGCGCGCGGGTTCGCACGTGATCGGCTCGCCAT
>JBAWGF010000163.1:0-54865 GCA_049592615.1 Candidatus Acidiferrales bacterium | reverse complement strand
GTCTATAGGTGGTCTGGTGCCGTCAAGAGAAGAATTTCATGGGTGTGTGTCGTATCGGTACACACCCATACCTTCCCCTGGCTAGGCCAGAGCCTCTCCGAATTGTCGAGGACGAAAGTAGCCTGTCGAACCGAATCGGGTCAATGTTACTAAAGTACTGTTTTTGAGGGCCTGGCGGAAACTCCATGGGACTTGTATTTCGGTTCCCGGGAGCAGGATCGGCCCTGCCCGCACGGTCTTCACTTGCTTAGGTGCTGGTTTGCCCTATTACGCTTTTCCCCATGAGTTCACTAGCTTGGCGGGTCTGGAGCGAAGCAGGACTCCAGGCCGAGACATGCTCCTATCTTGACACTTTGAGGAGCGAACCCTTAGCATCAAGAATCGTTTGCGTGCCGGTGTAGCTCAGGGGTAGAGCGAGGGTCTCATAATCCCTAGGTCGTGGGTTCGAGTCCCACCGCCGGCACCACTTCTTTTATTCGCTCTCAGCTTAAGTTCACTGTCAGACAGCCTGGGCGCGAAGTTACCTCGTCTTTCGAAGGAGTTTGCCATGGCAACCACATGTACCCACCAGGACCAGATTCGCCCGGTTAAGCCTAGCGCAAAGGGCTGCGAGGAATGTCTCAAGCTGGGCGATTCCTGGGTGCATCTGCGGATGTGTCTCTTCTGCGGCCACGTCGGCTGTTGCGACTCCTCGAAAAACAAGCACGCCACCAAGCATTTCCATTCAACAAAACATCCCGTTATGCGCTCGATCGAGCCCGGCGAATCCTGGAAATGGTGTTACGTGGACGAGACGTATCTTTAGCTTGCTGCCACTCGATTCGAGCGTGGTTTTCTTGCGGCCGCAGTCTCGCCAGCAATTGACACACTGCCGCCGCTTCATGCAGCATGGCGCGGCTTTCGCGTCCAACACAAAGACCACCGATCGACCGGCGGCCCACTCGCATGAAAGCTGACACCTTCGTCATCGTCAATCCCATCGCAGGAGGGGGTCGCGCGCTCCGCGCTGAACCGCTCGTCGCCAGTTATCTTGCAGAGCACGGCCGTAACGTTCAATTCCTCCATTCCAAAGGCTCGGACGATGTGCGCGAACAGGCAGCGCGTGCAGCGGCTTCCGGCTACCGCTACGTCGTTGCCTTGGGCGGCGACGGTGCGTTCCACCATCTGGTGGAAGGCGTCAACGGCACCGAGGCGATTGCGGGCTTTTTCCCCGCGGGCAACGGGAATGACATTGCCGAAGCCCTGGGGATTCCGCCCGATCCTATACGCGCTGCCGATTCTTTTCTGCATTCGCAGCCGCGTTCCGTGGATCTGGTCCGCGTCCGTTTTTCAGACGCTCGCACGGCGCACTATGTTTGCGCCGGGGGCATGGGCCTCGACGCAGAAGCCGCGCACCTTGCGAATACTCGCTTTAAGTCCTGGCCGGGCGTGACGCGCTATCTGGCGGGCGCGTTCTGGACTTTCTTTCACATCGCACCCTTCGAATTGCGCGCGGAATTGGACGGGGTGCCATGGACCGGGCGCGCTCTCTTTGCCGCTGTGGCCAACGCGCCGTCGTATGGCTCAGGTGTTCGGATTGCTCCGGACGCAAAAATAGACGACGGTCTGCTGAATGTGGTCTTTGTCAAAGAAGTCTCGTGGACGCAGCTCTTCGAAGCAATTCCAATTCTCTTGACGTCCGGGGATCTGCGCTTTGAGGAAGTGAGCCGCCACCTTTGCCGGCGAGTTTCACTGCAAACAGACCGTTCTGTGAAAGTGCATGGCGATGGCGAGCTGCTCGGCGAATCGCCCGCCGAGTTCGAGGTACTTCCCGGCGCCCTTCGCGTGATGACGCCGAAGTCTGGAGCTTGATCGTTATCTTATGAAGGAGAATTTAGCGGGCAGGTTTTTTGCGAGTCAGCTTGAGAGTAACTTCGATATCCCGGCGAGTATCGTAACTGGAAACCGTGCGTGTGGCCGACATCATGTCGCCATGTTCGGCGTGAATTTCGTAATCCACGTTGGGATCGAGACCGCTGAAGCGATAGCGCCCACTATCGTCAGCGAATAAAGTCTTCACAGCCTGCGACTTTACGTTCACAAGATACACAACGCTGCCAGGCGTCGGATTCTCGTCCTTATCCAGTACGCCGCCACGAACCGTCCGGAGCTGCGCTTCGGCCTTCTTGTCCTGCTTGCTTTCTTGCTCGATAGCGGGAACCGAAGCGAGAAAACCCGCGAGGAGAACAGCTGCAAGGTGGAAAGACCAACGAAACCTCACGTCCTCCTCCTGGCCGCAGCGGCGGGCAACAAGAAATCGTCAACTTCCATGTTTCGCAGGCTGCGATTGCCGCAGTCTGGCTTTGGTTTCACTCACTAAGATGAAGCGTAAAAGGGAAAAGATGCTGGTGTCGCTCTGAGGAGAAGTTACTCCGCTTCCTCTTCTTCTTCCTCTTTGTCTTTGTCCTTGTCTTTCTCGTCGAGGCTCGATTCTTCGTCCGGCTCTTCTTCGTCTTCTTCATCGTCCTCGGAGATGACGATGAGATGCACCGGATGTGTCTGCGTCACTTCCAGCTCGGCATCGCATTCCGGGCAGCTCACAATCTCGCCTTCTTCCACTTCATCTTCGTCCAGGTCAATCTCAGTGTCGCAATCCGGACATCTAGTCACCGTTTTCACTCCTTCCTGAGGGCGCTCTTCCACCGCCGGGCGTATTATATACCGCCGTTGTCAAGCTTTGCCGTGGAGGGACGTGTAAAGGTGACGGGAGGTCGCGAATACCCGGAGCGCCCGGTGGTGGGAGTGGGCGGCGTCGTGATTGCCGGCAATCGTGCGCTCTTGATTCGCCGCGGGAGTCCTCCGCTCGAAGGCCAATGGTCCATTCCCGGTGGAACGCTCGAAGTGGGCGAAACATTGATGGAAGGTGTGCGGCGAGAACTCGCCGAAGAAACGGGGATCGACGTTCGCGTGCTCGATATGATCGAAGTCTTCGAGCGAATTTTTCAGGACCCGAGCGGCCGCCTCCAATATCATTTCGTCATCCTCGATTATTTATGTGAAGTTGCAGGTGGCATTGCCAAAGCAGGTAGTGATGTAACCGATGTCGCCTGGGTCGCGGAACCCGATCTCGCGAAATACACGCTTACGCCCACTGCGACGCGCGTCGTCCGCAAAGCCTTTCAGATGGCGCGCGACCGCACAAACACGTCGCGTTAATCCGCTCGCCGAATCTTAGCTTTCAAGACGCAGATAAACCTTCTTGTGAAAGATGCTGTCTTCGTCGCCGATGATCACGCGGCCGATCCATGCCGGCTCCGATGGACTTGTGATCAGCAGCTTGAGCCCGCACGCGTCGCGGGGAAGATCGAAAACCAACTGCGTGGTGTAAGACTCGCCGGGACGCAGCGGCTGCATCATGGATGTCCAATGCCTGTCGGCTGAAGCCTCCCATGATCTTTGCCCGTCCTGCGAAATCGAATAGCTGTGGCCCTGGTCGTCCACTACCGTCACGACCCGAGGCCCCGGCGTGAGCGGCGCATCGCCGCGACGCGGCGAGATGGTGCGCTCGTCGAATCGCGTGCGCACGCTGACGACGTAAAAATTTCCATTCGCAGTTTTTTGCTCGCCGCCTATGCCGAGAGTTTTCGCCTTCTCTACATTCGCAACGGCGTACGCAATGTGGCAGTCGATCTCGCAAAAGTATTTTTCTTCGCCCGCGCCAAGCGCCCATTCGCGACTTGCGGCGGACGCGCCGAGGAGCGCGATCCCGTAACCCGCCACGAGCATTGCTGCGACAAACGCAATTTTTCGAGCGCCGCCGCGGCCGCCGAAAAACCACGAAGAGACCGCGCCCATTGCGCGTGCGATCCGCTCTTCACCGATCAAGCGAACGCCCAGCATGAATGCGGCTGCCGTTCCCAGCGCCACTATCGTCCCCAGAAATGCCAGCGCGCCAAACACGGCCGTCAACTGTTTCATCTCCATCGCGCTTCTCCTTCCAGAACAAAGCTTATCCAGCCGCGGCTTCCGGCAATCTTCCGAAGCGGCGTTCGCGCCCGAGAAAATCGTCAACCGCAGCCGCCAGATCCGCAGCTTCGAATTCCGGCCACATCCGCGGCGTGAAACGCAATTCCGCGTACGCGCATTCCCATAGCAGGAAATCGCTCAATCCGCGGTCACCGCCGGGGCGGATCAGCAGGTCCACATCCTGCGCGGGACCGCCCGCGTGCGTCACCTGTCCAAGCCGCCGCGCGAATTCGCGCTCGGTCACTTCGAGGCTCGAAAGCATCCAGCAAGCCGCGCGAAGAATCGAATCGCGCGCCGAGTAGTCCACGGCGATGCGCAGTTCGAGCGCGCGACCGCCCGCCGTCAGTTTTTCCGCGTATTCGATCGCCTCGACGAGCGATGGCGGGATGCGATCGCGCCTCCCGATCACGCGCAGCCGGACGCCCTCTGCCGCGCAAGCCGCCGCGTCGCTGCGAAGGTATTCCTCGAGCAGCGCGAGAAGAGAAACCACCTCGCTCGCCGGGCGGCCCCAGTTGTCGGAGGAGAACGCGTATAGCGTGAGCGTGCCGATACCGGTTGAAGGAGCGGCGCGAACGACGCGGCGAACTGCCGCCACTCCGGAGCGATGCCCTTCTGACCTCGGCAGTCCTCGCGAGGCGGCCCAGCGGCCGTTGCCGTCGAGAAGAATGGCGACGTGCAACTTGGGATGTGTGATAACTCTCAAAGTACTTTTATTCATAAAGTATCTAGCCAAAAAAATTTCCCTTTCTATCCCTCCCGCGTCGCGCGGATCAGGGCTTCCATGTGATCCAGATATTTCTCGAGCGCTCGCCGCCCCGCCGCCGTCAACCGGTATTCGGTCTTCGGCAGCCGCCCGGCGAATGATTTCGTGCACGCAACGTATCCGGCATCTTCGAGTTTCCGCGCGTGGACGCTGAGGTTGCCGTCCGTGGCGCGGAGCGATTGCTTGAGTTCGTTGAATGTGAGCGAAGGATTTACGGCGAGCGCGCTCACGATCGCAAGCCGCGTGCGCTCGTGGATCAGCCGGTCGAAATTTGTCGCCGCTTCCGCCGGCCGCGCGCCCGGAATGACCCGCTTCGATTTTTCCTCGCGCACCGCGCGCGCCGCACCTGACTTAGCCGCCATAGCTCCTCGCAATCACCGCGCCGAAAAGAATGTGAAATCCCCCGAATCCCGCAGCCAGAAATGCATTCCCCCACGACCACGGGCAAAACAGCGCCACCGCGCCCAGCACCATGAAGCAAAGCCCCATTAGCGGTACGACTCGGATCGAAAACGCGCCACCGGTGACAACGCCCGTCCCATACAGCAACAGCCATACCCCGGGAATGGCGCCGGTATATCCGACGCGCACCAGCAGGATCGTCAGCAGCGCGCCCACGCAGACGGGCGGCGCAAAGCTGTAAACGAATCGCCGCGCCGGGCCGGCCAAAAGGGATGTTCCAGCCTCGCGCGCCTTTGAGATCGTCGTCCACACGGCAATCGCAATCGCAGCCGCTGCTTCGCCGATCCAGATCAACAACCACGCGTCCGGCGACGTCTGCCGCGAAGCAATCGCCGCCGCGCCGAGAGCCGTAATGCCCATCGCCACGCCGCCCCAGCCCGGCACAGCCGTAAACGATCCGGCTCTTTCCATTGCTTCGCGGATGAAGCGCAGATTGTCGCGGGCGTGATCGTCGAGCGCGACGGGATCACGCGAGCGTGGACGGAGCGGTTCCGGCTGCGACATGTCATCAGAATAGCAAAAAAGGGCACGGTGTCAAGTACTTTGCAATACAAAGTAAAGGCCCGTTTCAAACCGGCGACCCGCCTCATCCCGCATGGTATGCTGGCCCCGCAAAATCTTTCGTGGAGGCAGTGGAATGAAACGAATCATCCTCGCAGTTATGGCTCTCGCTCTCCTGCCCTTCGCGGCCGGTGCGCAGCAGGCGCCTGCGCCGGAAGTGAATCCGGTTTCGAACGCGGTGCGCAAGAGTCTCGATCGCAACTCCAGGATTATGGTCGCAGCCGCGGAGCAAATGCCGGCAGACAAATTCAGCTACCGTCCCACGCCGGCGCAGATGACGTTCGCTCATCTCGTGATGCACATGGCCGGCTCGAACAATTTTCTCTGCTCGAAAATTTCCGGCGTTCCAACGCCTGCCGAAGAAAAACTGAATGAAACGGATCCGAAGGACAAGCTCGTCGCTGCGCTGAAATCTTCCTTCGACTATTGCACGCAGGCCCTTGCGAAGGTGGACGACACAAACCTGGGCGAGCAGCTCACTCTTTTCGGCGGGCGGACATTCTCCCGCGCTGGGGCGATGATCGCGCTCACGAATGACTTCGCGGACCACTACAGCATGGCGGCGATTTACCTGCGCCTGAACGGACTCCTTCCGCCGACCGCGCAGCCGAAGAAGGATTAACGCATTCGGCGGCCTCCGGCTTTCCTCGGATAGCGGCCGAGGAGCCAGTTCCAGCGAATCACAATGAGGTCGCTGAACATCCGCACGCCATCCCGGATGACATGCACTTTCGTCGCCGGGTCGTGCGCCCACCGGACTGGAATCTCAGCAATTCGTAGGCCGTGGCGCCGGGCGAGGAAGAGAATCTCCGGATCAAACCCAAAGCCTTCGATGCGTTGCTGCTCGAAGACGATACGCGAGCGTTCGCGCACGAATGCTTTGAACCCGCACTGCGTATCGTGAAACAGAAGCCCGGTGAAAAGCCGGACGAAGCTGTTGAATAGGATGCCCGCAAGTTCGCGCAGCTGCGATTGATGCGTTTCGATAAGTGAGCGATCGAGCGCACGCGATCCGATTGCCACATCATTCCCCGCCTCGATCGCCGCAAAAAGTTTTTCCGACTCCTCGATCGGCGAAGAGAGATCCGCGTCCGTGAAGAGCGCGACGCGCCCGCGCGCTTCGAGCATCCCGTGACGAACGCTGTAGCCCTTCCCTCGATTGCGCTCGTTCGACACGATCCGCAAGGAAAGCATCTCGCGCATCCATTCCTTCGCGACGCGTACCGTGCCGTCCGTTGAGCCGTCATCCACGATCACAATTTCGTACTCGTCCGGAGTCATCTCGCGGCCTTCAAGATAAATCCGAATGCGCGCGAGTGAGCGTGGAAGCCGCGCCTCCTCGTTATAGGCGGGAATGATGATGGAAAGCTCTGGTGCGTGGGCGTTCATCCGCCGGATGTTTCCTTTGTGTTGGCCCGCCAGCCGTACCGCCCTAGAAGGGGCACGAATCGGCAGGCGTAAAGCGTTTGTTTTGTCGTTCGTCCGTCGCGCTTCTCGATGCGCAGCAATTCCTGTTGTTCCGGCGCGCCGACGGGAATCACAAGGCGCCCTCCTTCCGCCAATTGTTCGACGAGCGGTGGCGGAACGGCAGGCGCACCGGCGGTGACGAGAATCGCGTCAAATTTCATTTCGGATGGCCAGCCGAGCGAGCCGTCGCTTTCTACAATCCGCACGTTCGTGTAACCGAGCCGCGCCAGCCGCTCGCGCGCCGATGCAGCCAGGGTGGGATTCAATTCAAGGGCGATCACTTCGCGCGAGAGAAGAGAAAGAACTGCTGCTTGATACCCCGAGCCCGCGCCCACTTCGAGGACATGCTCGTGGCCGTCGAGCGAAAGCGCGTCCGCCATCGCCGCGACCATGAACGGCTGCGAGATCGTTTGCCCGTCTCCGATGGGCAGCGGCTCATCCGAGTAGGCCATCGCCACGTGCTCGGCGGGAACGAACAAGTGCCGCGGGACCGCCGTCATCGCTTCTAGGACGCGCGGTGAGCGAATGCCGCGATCGCGAATCTGCCGCGTGACCATCTCGAGGCGCACCGATTCAAAATCGGCGGCATTCGAATTTCGATTTCCGTTTTCGCTCATGCAGGCGAGGCCTTCACGGAAGGAAGATGCCGCTCCCACGCGCCGGTGCGAAGAATGTCTTCCATCTGAGAGAGCGCGAAGTCCACTTCCTCATCGCGGTTGTAGAAATGCGGCGAGAACCGGACTCCCGCCGCAGGGCGATAATCCACCAGAATCTCCCGCGCCAGCAGCTCGTATTTCACTTCATGCGCGTGCGGGCAATCGATCGAGACGGTTCCACCACGTTCGCCTGCTTCGCGCGGCGTGTTCACTCGCCAGCCGCGCGCGAGCGCTCCTGCGATCAGCCGTTCGGTCTGGCGCACAGATTTCTCTCGAATTTGCGCGACCCCCACTTTTGCAAGAATTTCGAGTCCTGGTCGGCAAGCGTAAAGCGCCGGGATATGCGGCGTGCCGTTCATGAAGCGAAAAGAATCATCGCGCGCATCGAGCGGGCCGACTTCGAACTCGAACGGCCGCCGGTGCGCGACCCAACCCGTAAGCGACGGTGACAGTTTCTTCTGCAGGTCGGGCCGCACGTACAGATATGCGACGCCGGGCCCGCCGCACAGCCATTTCAAGACGCCGCCCACGGCGAAATCAACATCGAGCGCGCGCAGGTTGACGGGGACTGTCCCTGCCGCCTGGAAACAATCGAGAACCACGTGCGCGCCGACTTGGTGAGCGCGCTCAATGATCGCCCGCGCTTCGACGATTGCGGCGCTGCGAAACAGCACGAGTGAGATTGGAACGAGCAGAGTCGTCTCATCGATCGCCGCCAGCAATTTTTCCATCGGCGCGCGTATACCGTCTTCCGACGTCGCGATTTCGACGCGCGCGCCGTATCGCTGCTGCTCGAGATAAAAATAAAGGATCGAGGGGAACTCGAGATCCATGAGCACGACTTTGTTCCGGCGTCCGGAAAAGTCAAAACAAGAAGAAATGACTGCCTGCGTGAGCGTAACGTTTTGATGGAGTGAAATTTCGCCGTGACCCGCGCCGATGAGCGCGCCGATTTTGTCGCCGACGCTCACCGCCATTTCCCACCAACCCTCTTCCCACGCCCGCACGCCGCGCGTCGCCCACGTGTCCGCATATTCTTCGAGGCTCTTGTAAACAGCTCGCGGCATCGCTCCGAGCGAATTGCTGATCAAGTAGGTCGTTCTTTCGAGGATGGGAAATTCCTCGCGCCACTTCAGCAGATCGTCCATCAGCGGCAAACCCCCGATTCGCCGGTGAGAATCCGGCGTGTCCCCACAAAATAGCATACTGGCGCGGATTGCAAGCCACGCCAATCTCTCTGGCCATTCACTTCTGCTTGTCGCTTGGAATACTTAGT
The DNA here is from genome assembly GCA_049592615.1 of Candidatus Acidiferrales bacterium. Taxonomy (GTDB): domain Bacteria; phylum Acidobacteriota; class Terriglobia; order Acidiferrales; family UBA7541; genus Palsa-295. The sequence goes on along the minus strand of JBAWGF010000163.1, from coordinate 45,675 downwards.
TTGGAACACGCTTCGCCGGAGAATTGCATCCAATTGCTTCGTCAGATACGATGCCAGCATTCCATTCGTCAGGCCATCTTTAGAGCCTGAACGAAAAAATAGGAGAATTTGATGAAAGTAGGAATTGCCCTTTTTGCTTTGCCCTTACTCTTGACTGCACATGCATTCGCCCAAGCGCCTCCGGCGGCGCAGCAGAATCCGCCCGCGCAGCACCAGCCGGGAACTCTTGCCAATCCCCCGCAAGTGCCGGCCACTCCGCAAGCGGCTCCGCCCGCCGCAGCCCCGGAGAAACCAGACCCTGCAAAAGAAGCGGCCATCCGGCACGTCATGGATTTGATGGGCACTTCCAAGCTGGGTGACCAGATCACGAGCGCGACGACCACGCAAGTTCGCACCTTCACGAGCCGAAGCATTCCCCCCGACCGCCAATCGGAATTCATGGACAGGTTCAGCCAGAAATTCAAGCAGCTCGTCCCGCCGGAAAGAATCAATAACGCCGCGATCGCCATCTACGCGAGCCATTTTTCCTTGGAAGATCTTCAGGGAATCGCGCAGTTCTATGAATCGCCGGTTGGCCAGCGGGTGACGAAGGTATTGCCGCAGGTATATCAGGAGTCGGAAGCAGCTGGCATGCAGATCGTTCGAAAGGAAGCGATGGAAATCCTTCGAGGAATGACGGACGATTATCCGGAGCTTAAGGCCAAACTCCCGCCGGACAATTCCAAGCCCGCACCCGCGCCTGCACCTGCTCCGAGTGCGGCGCCGGCTCCAGGTCCCGCACCAGCTCCCGCTCCCCCGGCGGCTCCAACTCCTGCGCCTGCGCCCCATCCTGCACCGCCCCCAAAGTGAGCGGCTGGCTACAAAGCCGACTCCGATTTGACCGCAACGAGCTTTCCGGCGCGTTCGGAGACATCGGCACGGATTTTCCGCTGCTGGTGGGAATGATTCTGGTCGCGAAGCTCGACGTGACGAGCAGCCTGGTGCTCTTCGGCATCATGCAGGTTTTTACGGGCCTCGTGTACGGCATTCCCATGCCGGCCGAGCCGCTGAAGGCGATGGCCGTGATCGTCATCAGCCAGAAGCTCAGCGGCAACGTGCTCTACGGCGGCGGCCTCGCCATCGGCATCCTGATGCTGATCCTCACCGTGACGGGCCTGATCGACTGGCTTGCGCGCGCCGTGCCAAAAACCGTCGTCCGCGGCATTCAGCTCGGCCTCGGCCTTCAGCTCGCACAACTCGCACTGAAAGATTACATCCCGGCCGATCGCGTTCCCGGTTACGTTCTCGCGGGTGTGGCCTTCGTGTTGACGATCGCATTGCTCGGCAACCGGAGATTCCCGCCCGCATTTTTCGTGATTCTGCTCGGCATGGCTTATGGCTTCATTTTCAAAATTCACGGCGCTGACCTCGCCCACAGCCTCGGTTTTTCCTTGCCGCAATTTCATCTTCCGGCCCGGCAGGACATTCTCACCGGACTCGTCGTCCTGGCGATCCCGCAATTGCCGCTCTCGCTCGGCAACTCCGTGCTGGCGACGCGCCAGATCGCTGAAGATTATTATCCCGACCGCAAACTCTCCGTGCGCCAGATCAGCACAACCTATTCGCTCATGAATTTGGTGAATCCATTTTTCGGCGGCGTTCCGACGTGCCACGGGTCGGGCGGCATGGTGGGACATTACACATTTGGCGCGCGAACGGGTGGGTCGGTCGTGATCTACGGCGGAATCTATCTTGCTCTGGGGCTCTTTCTCAGCCGCGGATTTACAACCGCAATCGAACTTTTCCCGAAGCCGGTGCTTGGCGTGATTCTTCTCTTCGAAGGAATTAACTTGATGGGCTTGACGCGCGACATGACCGCGTCAAAAGCAGAATTTTTGCTCGTGATCCTCACGGGCCTGTTGTGCGTCGGCTTGCCATACGGCTACGTCATCGGCCTCGTGGTGGGCACGATCCTCTACTACCTCTCGCGGCGCAGACTCAGCGGCCTCGGCCGCTGATCCATCTCGTCGCAGCGAATCACTTGAAATGCTTGACGAACTTGATATCGAGGCCGTAAGTGCCGTTGATGTCGCGGAGAAATACGACCGAAAGGCCGCGCTTCACGGTGTATTCAACCTGAATGAGTTGATACTGGTTCGAAGTCGCGGCGTTCGTCGAGTACGTGATCGTGAGATCGTGCGTCACTTGCTGTTCGATCGTCACGCGCGCGGCGGCGTTCGATTCGGTCGCCGTGCCCGATAGGAACGGATCCACCCGGAAATGGCTGATCCCGAACAGCCGCTCGATTCGCCCGCCGAGTCCGCTCGAGATCGCCTCCGAAAGCAACGCCGTCGCACCATAGTTCTGAGACCCGGCGGATGATTGCGACCTCAGCGCGCTTCCTTCCCCCGGACTCCCCAGCGCGAGCAGCGCGATGATGTCCGTATCCGGCAGCGGCGGGTCCGATCGATAGTTAAGCGAGAGCCGGCTGGCGGGTCCGGAGAAATTGATCGTCACCTGGTACTGGCTGATCGTCGCCGTGGCCTCAACGTTCAGCACCGGATCGAGCCGGAACGGATTCGCGAAGTTGAGATCGCCTCGCGTGAGTTGAAACGTGTTGCCGCGAAACGCCATCTGGCCGCCAAGCAGATGAATGTGGCCGAGCAGAACGGGCCGGTCCCACGTGCCGCGAAGCCGTATGTCCCCATCAATATCGAGTTGCGCGCCGCTCCACTCGATTCGCGCACCGGGACCCGTATTTCCCTGCACGTCGAATGAAAGATTTCGCAAAAAAGGTGAAGTGGTGGCCGGCGCCGTAGTGGTCTCGGATGCCGTCGCGAAAAATGAAGCCACGTCCACGCCTTCGGCAAACAGCAGGCGTTTCACTTCCACGCGTCCGCTCAAAATCGCAGCCTTATTTGTCCCGGCGAGTTGCAGCGTCCCGCCGAGGAGCCAGCTCATCCCGGCCGGATACCGCACGCGCACGACGGTCGTTTCCGCGTTGATTTCGTAGCGCAAATCTCCCTCGCCATACGTCACGCTGCCGCTCAGCGAAAGTTGCCCTCCGCCCGACTGCGCGGTGACGTGGTCAAACAACAACCGGCTGCGGTCGAACACGATGTCCCCGTTCACATGGCTCAGCCCCACCGGAAAATCCGCATAGTTCGCGGAAGCATCGTGAACGCTCGCGCGCCCCGTGATCCGCGGCCGCGCCATGGTGCCCTCCATCGATACGTTTACGTCGGCGGCGCCCTGCGATTCGAAATCCGGAATCCAGCTTCTCAGAAATCGCAAGTTCAAACCGCCCGAAAGATTCAAACGAACCTGTCGATCGCGATCGAATCGCGCCGACCCGCTGAGCTGCACGTCAGTGTTGGGCCCGTGCAGGTGAGCCTTCTCGATTCGGACCTCGTTGCGGTGGTACACGATCCGGACGGGCCCGTCATTCTGCAGTTGCACGAAATCGTAATCGAAAGAAATCCGCGCGATGTCTGCATCGATTCCAATCGTGTCCGGTTGGCGCAGCGCCCCGGAAAACGTAAAGACGCCGTCCACGCTGCTGTGCCCCGTCAGTTGTTTCAGGTGAAGCCCCGCGGAGATGAGCGGATCCATATCGAATTGCGCAACGGTAAGCTGGCCGGAAATCGGATCGTCACCCGTCAGGCCAATCGTAAGTTGTCCTTCGAGTTTTCCTTGCGTCATTTCCGATGTGAGAGCGACGCGGAGGCTCTGGCCGTTCGAAGTAAATTGCCCGCGGAAATCGCCCTGCACGTCCGAACCCGCCTGCAACTTCGCGACCCGCAGTTCGCCTTGCAATGTAGGCGCAAGGATTGGCCCGCTGCCCCGCAAATCGAAATCGAGCCGACCGCTGATCGGCAGCGCCGGATTTTGCAACGCCGCAAATTTTTCGAGCGCAATCCCCGTGCCCGTGACGTGGAATTCCGTATCTTGCTCCACCGGTCGAAAGAGAATGTCTCCCGAGGCGCGCCCGGTGTCTCCTCGCAGCTCGGCGCGCGACAGCCGGTATTCATCGTGCGCGAGACGCAATTGGCCGCTCAGTCGGTCGAATCGCATTCCCTTCGTTTCGATATCGTCGATGATGAAATTCGCGTCGAATACCGGAGCGGCGTGAGTCCCGCTGCCGTGAAAGGCGCCGCCGAGAAATCCCTTCACGGGATAATTCGTTTGAAACATTGCCTGCAAATCTTCCGTCGGAGCGTGTTCGAGCCGGGCGTCGAGAGTCCAGGGACTTTGCGGAAGAAAATTCCAGTCGCCGTCCAGTTTCAGATTTACGTCGAGCATACCGGTCGCGCCGCCGTGGCGCGCGATGACTTTCGTAAATTGGAAGGCATCGGGAGAATAGTCGAGGTCGCCTTCCATTTCGTCCCAGTACAGTGTGTCGTAGCACGCCTCCGTGGCGTGCATGTGTCCCCGGAACGACGGCCCGACAAGCGGTCCCACGACCCTTCCGCGAAAATTGACTCGGCCCGCGACGCGGGTCGGCACCTCATCAACGCCGCGCAGCACGTTGATGAAATCGTCCCACTCGACGAGGTCGTCCGCACGAATTTTCAATTCCATTGCGGAATCTTTGGCGCCGAGCGTGCCTTCCATCTCGAGCTTCGAATTCGGCGTCGAGATTTCGCTTGGCTCGAGTGCAAGCAGGGCGCTGTCTTCCGAAGTGTCATATTCAATCCGCGCCGTCACCGGAATCATTCCCGGCGGGAGGGTCCCCGGCGGCGACCATCGCGATTCGCCCTTCGATCGGAAGTGTTTGAAGTTGGCCACCCACGTATTCGCCGAATCCACTTCCATGCGGGCATCCCAGTGCAGCGTTTTCACCGGAAAATTCTCGTTGTCCACCGCCGCAAAAGCGGCGGCAAGGCTTGCGCCGCGCAAATGGGTTTCGGTGCGGAAGACGAGCTTCGGCAAATCCATTTCGAGACGCCCCGCCACCGCGCCTCCGAGTGCGCGCACGGAGAGTTCTGGAACTACAAGCAGTTGATGCGCCAATTCGTAATCGCCCCACGAGTCCAATCCGCTCGCGTGGAACCACTGGTACGGCAAGTGAATTTCATGTCCTGCATAGTGCCCGGCCGCGGTCCACTCACCCGAGACATACTGAGCGTCCCCGGAGAAATCGGTGATTCCATCCGGAACGAGCGGCTCGCGAAAAATCGTTCGCAGATCGGCAAGCGAAAGCCGGCCGCGATACCTCAGATTGACGTCGCTCTTCGAAAAACTCGGGAGCTCGGCGCGCAGATTCAATTCCGAGTGCGGCAGTTTCCAGATGAGTTCGTCAAGCTCGAAAGAATCGCGATGCAGAGTGAATTTTGCGGAAATGTCTGATTTGAATGGCGCGTCGCGGCGCGCCGCGAGTTCCACCTGCTGCCACTGAAATTTTCCGACGTAGGATTCGTTGCCGGAAGTGGAAGCATCGTAGTGCAGAGTGAATTGGAGATTCCGTCCCTGGACCGCCAGCGTCATCCTCTGGTCGTTCACCGCGGCGGTGCCGTCGCGCAATTCGAGCCGGCCGATTTGCAGACTGAAAAGCGCATCGCGCCAGGGACGCATCCTCGCGTGGACTTTGGGAACGGGCAAATTGCTGCGCCCATCCTTCTCGAATCGCAGGGCCACCGCCGGGCGCTCGAGTGTCAATTCATCCAGCGCGATTTCGCGCCCGAAAAAAGAAATGATCCGAATTCGGACGTTCACGTGCGTGGCATGAAAGAGCGGCGGTTTCCCCGCGTCTTCCAGGCCGTGGAGCGTCAGATCGTTCATCTCGGCATGCAAGCGCCAGGCGTGAAAATGAAATCCGCCCAGCTCCACGCGCGCTCCGGTTCCTTGCTCGATCTGCTGGACCACAACGTGGCGGACCCATCGCTCGACGAAGCCGGTCTCAAAGGCGGCAACGATCGACACCACCACGACGATGGCGAGGAAGAGCAAACGCCTTGTCCAGCGCTTCCAACGCCCGCTCACGAGCCCGCTCCTTGCGACACCACGTCGATTTTCAACCGTTCACGCGTCTCGTCGAGCCACTTTGTCGCGCGGTCGCTGATGGCGCGCTGGATCAGCACTTCGCGGATCGTCTCTTCCACATCCTCCAGAGCGGGAACCGCCTGGTTGCGGGCTTTCAGTTGCGGCGAGAATTCGTCGCGGTAATACGCTTCGATTTGCGCCGACTCCACCTGCGCGGCCGGGCGGAAGCGGTAATCGAGAAAATGGAAAAGGTACAATTGCTGCTCGAGCATCCGCCGGACAGACGCCTCTGTGAGCCCCGCCGCGGCCCGGCGTTTCTGAAATTCTTGCGGCGAAGGAAATTGTTGCAAAAATAGCGCATACGCCTTGTCAACTGTTTCGGGGGAGGGCCTGGGAAACTTCGCAACATTTGCCTCGCCACGGATAATCCATTGGTCCGCCAGCTCCTGAATCAGCTCGATCCGCGATTTCGATTGGCCGTCCACGAGTTGTTGGAATGCGCCGAGTTCGCGCAACTCGCTTTCCGTCAAAATGTCGTCTTCAATCCTCGCCGCCACGCCGTCAACCGTCTGCGCCCTGGTTGAGGTGGCGGCCTGAGGCAATGTCGAGAATAAATCCGTCTGCGCGCATGCGTACTTGGCTCCCGCGAGCCATTCCAGCAAACCGAAGATGAGAATCGCGCGACGCATCAGAAGATCGGTCCAATGTTGAAGAAGAACTGCAAATGCGGGAGCTGGATGAGCCTTGGAAATTGCGCGATCGGCGAAGGCCCAATCTCCGCTTGGTACCGCGGCGGATTGAGCTGATACCCGAGGTCCAACCGTAATGGGCCGACCGGTGTGGGATAGCGCACACCAAATCCGACCGTGTGCGAAAAGTAATTGAGGTCACTGAACGAGTGCGGCTTCCATGAAAACGAGATGTGGCTGACGTCTCTGTACACATTGCCCGCGTCGTAGAACAACGTCCCACCGAGCCGATTCCCCACGAACGGAAGCCGCATCGGGAAACGCAACTCCTGGTTGAATGCAAGGAGTGCGAGCCCGCCGATGGGAAAACCGGTAACGGGGTCGCGCGGGCCCGCCTGGTTGAGCCCGAAGCCGCGAATCGATGTCCCGCCGCCGGCAAAGAAACGTTCTGGCAACGGCACATCCAGTTCCTCGGTGCTGCCCAGCGTCTCTTCGATCCCGAACCTCGTCGAGCGCGCGAAGACAAACGCCCGGCCAAACGGAGTGAACGATGAATTCTGCACATAGCCCCGGAAAAAACTGGCGCTCGATCCAAGCGAGCGGGAGGCGATGCTGACGTCGGCGGTATTGAATGTTCCGCGCTTCGGATCGCCAGGATTGTCACGCCGATCGCGAGCATACGTGACGCCAAATCCGGAAACCAATGTCGGCTGGCTCAAGAGCGGAATTTCATTGGGATTGATCCGGAGCTGCGCGGCTTCCACACGCCGGAAAAAATACCGGTAGAGCAGAGAACTCGAAGGCGACAGTGTCTGGATGAGTTGAATTGCGCCTTCATACCGTGTGGACGTAAATGTGTTCACGTCCTGCGTCTTGTCCGCGAAGCCGGTGAATTGCAGGCTGAATTTGCGCTTGGCGAGAAAATTGTCGGCCGTGTAGCTTACCAGTGCGCGATATTGCAGCGTGCTGGCGCGCACCTTGAGCGTCAGAGTTTGCGCCCGGCCAAACATGTCGGAGCGGGAAATTTCGAAGATCCCCCGCGGGCTGGCCGCGACAGTCGTGCCGTTCGGATTCTCGCTGCCGCCCGCCAGCCTTTGAACTTCGAATCCGAATCCGTAGCCGATCGTGTACCTGCCTCCTTCCTGGGTCACGACGACCATAGTCTTGTCCGGATCGGTTCCATTCGGGTTTTGCGGAGCGATTTGCACGCGGCTAAAAACGCCCAGGTTGTAAAGCCGGCGCTGCGACTCCACCACGTCACCTTCCCGTAACGGGCCGTTCGGCTTGATCTGCACCTCGCGGGCAATGATCCCCGGCCGCGTGTATTGATAACCCGTGAGCAATACCTTCGCCACCTCGATCCGGGGTCCTTCAAAGATGTGATAAATCAATCGAAGCTGATCTGAATTGCCGGCGGGAAGTACTTCCTCCTGGAAGTGCGCCTGCGGAAAGCCTTCGTTGTAATACATCGCCAGGATATTGTTGCGATCGCTCGCAATGTTCGAATCGGAATAAGGCTGCCCGGCCGTGGAACCGACAACGGCCAATAACGTATTCGAACTCAACGCCTGATTGCCCTGGACTTCGAGGGACTCAACGCGCGTCTGCGGGCCTTCCACAATGTGAAACGAAACGAACAGGTTGCCCTTCTTGCCTTGATAGTTGTCGTCCACGGCGGATGTCACCTGCGCGTCGCGGAAGCCGTTCGAAAAATAGAGCGCGCGGATCGAGTCGCCGTCGTCGCGCACGAGCCGCTGGCTGAATCGGCCGCTCGAGGCAAACGAAGCGGGCAAAAGCTGAAGGCGGTTTGAGAGCAGTTTGCGGCTGAAATATTTGTTGCCATCGAACGAAACACTGGCCAAACGGAAGCGGTCCCCTCGGGAAATTTCGTAGCTGAGCACGCGCTCGCCGCTTTGTGCATCATCATGTGAGCTGACCTGAACGTCTGCATTGAAATATCCCTCGCGCTGGAAGAAATCGCGCACGTTGCGGCGTCCTTCTTGCAACAGGTCTTCGTCCACGGCGCCTTCGGCGTAAATCGGAAGCAGTTTGCGCTCGCGGCTTTTGCTGATGTGAGCACCGCCGATCTCGATGCGCACGCGGGGTCCTGCGGTGACGTCATACGTTAGAGGAACACGATTTGATATTGGGTCGTACGTTCCGGGCGTGATCACGGCGCTCGCGCCGAGATAGCCTTGATTCACCAGAAATTTCTTCAGCCGCTGCGCTCCGCGCGTCACGCGTCCAGCCGTCAATTCGTTCTTCCCAGAGATTTTCGAGCGGCGAATCAGTTCTTGATCGGAATAAGACGTATGATTTTTGAGGATCAAATCGCCCACTCGCGCGCGCATCCCCGGATCCACATGGAGGGTGATGTCCATCTGGCGTGTGGATTCGTGCGGAACCACGTCCCACGTCACCTTCGCCAAATAGAGACCATCGTCGTGAAGCGCCTGCTGGAGCCGGGGTATTCCTTCGCGCAGCGCGCTTTCACGGAAGGGTTCGCCCAAGCCCATCCGTATCGCGGCCAGAGCTGCGGGTTCGGTGGGAGGTTCTTTCAGTCCCTCGATGCGGATCACGTTGTTGAAGAAATTCCGCCGGACGATGAAATCCACTCGCACGCCGTCGGCCTGGGGCGTTGCGGTTACGCGGATGTCGGCATAGTCGCCGGTGCCGTAAAGTGTGCGAAGGGTTTCGCGCTCCGCTGCGAAATCGAATGGTTCTCCTACTTCGAGTGGCAGCGCAGGCGTGTGCTCTCCGGCGGCTTTCCCGGATTCATCCACCACGCGAATTTCGGCGACGCGGCGGCCTTCGAGAGCCGTTTCCTGCGCGCCCGCGCGCGGAGCTGCGAGGAAGTTCAACGCGAGCGCGCTCAGGACCAAAGTCAGGGGCGCGAGGCAGCGCGGCAGCGGCGATGTATTCCACAGGATTCTCATTCGCAAAAGGGTGAGAAGAAAGGTTAGCACGCCGCGTTGCCTCGCGGACTCGAAAAGGCGCTATGATGAAGTTTCTGTTTGGAAACATTCGATGAATCGCGAACAACTTGAAAAATACTCCCGGCAAATCCTGTTTCGTGAAATCGGCGAGGTGGGCCAGGAAAAACTCCTCGCAGCGAGCGCGGTACTGGTTGGTTGCGGCGCGCTCGGAACCGTCGTCGCAAATCTTCTGGTCCGCGCCGGAGTGGGACGCCTGAGAATTATCGACCGCGATTTCATCGAGCCTTCGAATCTGCAACGGCAAACACTGTTCGAGGAATCGGACGCGCGTGAGGCGTTGCCAAAAGCTGTCGCGGCCGAGCGCCGGTTGCGCGTGATCAATTCGGATGTGCGCGCCGAAGGAGTCGTCGCCGATGTTACGCCTGCAAATGTTTCCGATTTGCTCGCCGGATTCCCCCTGATTCTCGACGGCACGGACAATTTCGAAACTCGGCTGCTTCTCAACGACGCCGCGATCTCGCTCCGCGTTCCATGGATCTACGCCGCCGCTGTGGGAAGTTACGGCGTGACGATGACGATTCGTCCCGGCGAAACGCCCTGCCTTGCCTGTCTGCTCGAAGGTGAAAACAAAACTGCCGCGATCGGCGCCGAAGCAACATGCGACACCGCGGGCGTGCTCAATGCCGCTGTCGGTGTGATCGCGTCGATGGAAGCGGCCGAGGCAATGAAACTTCTCGCGGAAAAACCGGAAGCGTTGCACGGGCGATTGATCGCTTGCGACGTGTGGACGGGAAAGTTTCAAGCAATCCGCGTCGCGCGCAACGCGGATTGCCGCGCTTGCGGGTACCGGGAATTTGCTTACTTGAACGGCAGCGCACAACCGCACATCACGATGTGCGGACGCGACTCCGTGCAAATCCACGAACGCAGCCGGAGGCTCGATCTGGTTGAACTCGGTCGGCGCCTGACAACTGCTTCCGCCGGTGAAATCCGCAACAACGAATTCCTTCTTCGCTTCCGCGTTCCGCCGTATGAAATGACGATCTTCGCGGATGGCCGCGCGATCATCAAGGGAACGCAGGATCCCGCTGTCGCGCGTTCCCTTTACGCGCGCTTCATCGGCGCATAAATCGCCTGAAAAAATTTCACGACGGAAATTTCGCTGCACGGGAAATAACTAACCGACAAAACGGCGGAGCGCGGACTGGCGCATCGAGGCGCGATCCAGATTTTCGCGGCAATTCATGAGCGTCAACAGGGTGCTCAAGATGCGCGCCTTGATTTCATCGGTCATGGGGAACCCGCTCGTCGCGACGTGGACCAGCGTCTCTCCCCGGCCCGCGATTTTCTGGATACATTCCACCTGGCGCTCGTGCGTGGTTTTTCCGAGCGCGGATTCGCGGCGCATTTCGGCGCATTCCTGTTCGATGAAAAGCGTGAAATGGAGGATGCACATGCGTTCTGCGGCGAGCCCCGCTGGCACGGGGGCCTTGCAACCTTTTGCGCTGCAGGATTCTGGCACGGACACGTCCAATCGAAGGCTTTCATTTTTTTAGCATCTTCCGCCGGCAATTTCCAGTTCGCTCGCTCGCCATGCTTCCAATCGGATAGCAGCGATTCCTTCAAAACTGGCCCGGATTCAGCGCCCCCGGCGAAACCGATTTGCCGCAACCTCGGGGCGCGACGGCTCATCTAAATCAATGTAGTCATACTCGAAAGGCGGTGGCTTATGAAAATTCATTCTCGTATTCCAGCAGTTGGCTTCATAGCTATGGTGTTGGCAATGGTCCTCGTGCTCGCTTCTGGAAGCGGTGCTTTCGCCGCTGCGAATCCGAAGCCCCAGGCCCCGCGTGATTCGACGAAATTCCACGCTTGGCTGACGAAAGAGGTGCGGCACCAGTTGGTGATGCTTCCCTGGTATTCGGTGTTCGACAACCTCGAGTACAAGATCGAGGGCGCGAAAGTGATTCTTTCCGGGCAGGTGGTGCGTCCTTCGTTGAAGGACGATTCGGCGCGCGCCGTGAAGGAAATCGAGGGCGTGGAAGCGGTGGAGAACAATATCGAAGTTCTTCCGGTGTCTCCGAATGACGACCGCATTCGCCGGGAGGAATTTCGCGCGATTTATTCCTTTCCGTCGCTCGAGCGCTACGCGATGGGCGCGGTGCCCCCGATTCACATCATCGTGAAAAACGGAAACGTCACGCTCGAAGGAGTCGTGGCGGCTCAGGCGGATAAAGATGCCGCGAACGTCCGCGCGAACGGTGTCTCCGGCGTTTTCTCGGTGACGAACAACCTCCGCGTCGAAGAAAGTAAATAGCGGGGTCACCATAGACTAGGGCTCCCTAATGCGCGACACGCTCTCCGGCCCGAAATTCGGTCCACGGTCCGGCGTCCATGTCGCGCAAAACGGGCGCTTGCCAGGAATATTCCGGGTGATATTCGAGGAATTTCGACGCGTCGAATTTCACTCCGCAAGGATGGCCCATGCGCGCGACGAAAGTCATCGCGGCAGCCATGCGGCTGTCCACGACTTTTCCCTGCACCGCGCCGTGCGGTTGAAAGGGCTTCGAGTCCCAATCCGGGTACGCTTCGGCGTCAACATCCCCGTGGCCGCAGAGAGTGCGGAGATCGGCGCCGTATTTTTTCGTGTAGGAATCCTTGTGATCCGACAGGAAAACCTGCGCGAGCGTGATATCAATTTTTCCTTTCGCCTCGCTCATCAGCTCTTCCCAGCGGGCGTGTCGCGCGTTGGGTGAAGTCGCGGGATTCTTCGGATCGAATGAGGTGTCTTCCTTCATGACGTCCGGATCGCTCACGAAATTCGAGCCCACGAAATAGCCGTCCTTCGTCCGGTAAAGTTTCGTACGCTTCAGCCCCTGCTCGAATTGCGCGATTTCGCCCGTCTTGCGGTCGCCGAGCAGCCAGTCGTTCGCGTAGCCGCCGTTATTCCCGTCGGAAATAATTTTCACGTATTCATCAATCGAGCCGGCGTATTGAAACGCCTTGCGCGCGCGCATGAATTCCGGCTTGCCGTTCGGGTCCCATCCGTGAAAATTCGAAATCGTCGTCTCCGTCACCATCAACCCGTCCGAATTGATCCCGAAATCGTCGTCGCTCGCGATCACGCCGGGAAAACCGTCCATCAACATGCGGTAGCCCTTTTCCGGAACGATGTCGAAGATGATCCGCCAGCGTTCGCCGTTCGCGTAATTCGTCCAGTTGTTGTGGGCCATCACGATTTGATGGTCTTTCGTCCAACTGCCGGTGGCTACAAACGCGCTGCAATTCCCGGGACTGTCGATTTTCGGAGCGTTCGCGGCATTCGTTTTTTTGTTCAGCCAGGGCACGTAGTAATCGGGCAATTCTTCGAAAGCGTTCATCGCGACAATGTCGTCGCGGTCGAGTTTCACTTTTTTCGCTTCGAGGCCATCCACGATGCCTTGCAGCTCGGCTTGATATTCCGGATCGATCTTCGGCCAGAGCATTTCGCGGGCGGCGCGGCGGAAGAAATCCCAATCGCGCCCGGTCTCATGCGTGGCATTCAGACGAACGGAGGCGAATGCGTCCGCGATTTCCGGCGCGAGCAGCCAACCGTGCTGGTAGCCAACGTCATGCGGCGAGCCTTCGAGATGCACGTAGATCCAACCGCCGCGGTCGAACCGAAGCGCCTTCGCAAGGACGGGATCATCCGAATACTGCGCCGACGGCGCAGACGATGTTCCGGCGGCCTGCGCCATGTTCCGCTCGCCGATGACGAGTAGTTGCGTCGCGAGCAGCGAAAATCCGAGCACGATGAAAAGTACGAGCGCAAGACGAGTCCGGTCTGATTGCATCAGCGCATCTCCCGCGAGCGCAAATTCTGCTCGACGCGCCATGTTAGGCGTCGCCCCGTAGCCGTGTCAACGTGCGATGGTTGAGGAGAATTAGGGCTCGAAAATCGAGATTTCAGGGCCCGGATCGAGTGACGATTAGAACAGATCGCTTTCCTTTGTTTTGAAGGGGTTAGAGGGGTTTCTAATCGTCCGGCTTGACGATTAGAACGGCGCGGGCGAGAAGGCAGTGGAGAGAGGTCCTTCGGCTCCCGTTGGGCGCTCCCCTCGCCTGTTCTCGGGGCAGGCAGGACGACGATCCTGGTCGGATCGTCGTTTACTAGGAGCGAGTTTTGAATTCTCGGCATTGTCACAGATTTAGGCTAGCACTTGGTGCGCGGGGAAAAATTGGTACGAAGGTACAGTTTGGGACGAGGACTAGTACACCTGTACGAAAGGAGAGGTGATGGTTTGACCCAGTGAAAATTGGGGAGCGCGAGGCCGATTGAAACACAGAGGACACGGAGGAGGCACGGATAGCTTCGAGGAAATACAACCACAGACCCTTCGTCCACCTTCGGCGGACAGGTCCGCCACGACGGACTCAGGGCAAGAGAAGACGGATAAACGCAGATAGATGCTAGGTGGGATATCGCAGTTCCTCAGGGGCTTCCCGACAAAAGGCATCGGGACGCAAACGGCGTGGAAGCCCCTTTGTCTTTTCGACATTATTGTCAGGGCTAAAGCCCTGACCCCTTAAAAGGCTGTCGGTGAGAGATGCCGGAAGACTTAACTGTGGCAGCACCCGCAAGCGTGAGTGAACTCAGTGGGTGAGTACCGGCGTGGTATTCTTAAATTGCGCCACAACGTAGAGAAGCTATGAGTTCGCGGTCGGGAAAGTGAGCCACCCGCGATCACGACTACGCGTCGCGTTCATTGCCAGAAAGCTGCGGTCAAGGGTGACATGGGCAAAGGACTGGATGAGAGATTTCAAGAGGCTGTAGCAGGCCTTGTTAAAGCCATGTCGGCCCTATCGATCCTGCTGGGGCTAGTGGTGGTGATACCTCTCACTCTCTGGCTTGCGTGGGCGCATCATACGACGATTGCCGACTCGGTTCTCCTTACACTGTTTTGCTTGTCTTTCGGGTGGTGCCTCGTGTCCATGGCCCTTTGCTATCGGAGACTACGAGAGCTCGGCCTGGATGGTGAGGGCAGGTTGCGCCTCTTCTCTGGTCCGCGTCCAGATGATCCCGATGAACTGCGTGCATGGCTACTGGGATGGCATTTCGTGTTTGCCGTTCTAGCGGTCATGCTGTGCATGATCGCTATACCAATGGCTTCTTGGCTCAGCGGAAAGTGAACGGCGGGCGAGGTGGGCTGTGCGGCTTAGGCAACGAGGCGGCCCATCGCCAGGGTTAGGACTGCGGCAAGCGACTGCAAATTTGCCTGATTGCGGAGGTAGACTCAATGCGTTTCGAAGAGCGCGAGTTGAAGCCCTATGCTGAGACGGTGCCGCTAGACGAACTCCAGGTGGGTGCGGTCTATTTCGCAGTCAACTTCGTTGATGACGAAATGCTTATCCCGTCCATGGAACCTAAGGTATTCGTCGGTCGTAATTTGGAGGCAGAGGAAGGGGAGCGCCTGCATTTTCAAGACATCGATTCGTATCGGCGGGGAGTACGCTTCGAGTCGGCCACGGAGGATGACGAAGCCATATTTGAAACTGGTACTGAGCGTCACATCTTCGAATTCGAAAGAGCACTCGATGTGCTAATGAGGTGTTCTCTCAGACGAAGGAAGGGTCCAGGCCACGGTTAAGTGCTCAGGCGTGTGACGCAGGCTTCATGGAGCGGGGAGCGAAACCTCGAGTCTTTTGCGGTGCGGCACCCCGGCGAAGAGAGAGTCCTCGGCATCGGTTGGTCGGTCCGGATGAGAAACATATAGTCCGGCAACCGCCACTATGAGAATTGGACGTGGTAACAATATTAGAGCAGAAGTTGGAGAGTCTGCTTTGCGACCTGTTCGTGAAGGGAATGATGGTGCTGGAGCCGGCACAGAAAGTTTGCGTCAGGAACTCAAAGATTGGCTGCACAACAAACGGCTGGTCGCTGTGGATTTCACCGAAGATAACGACCCGGTGTACGCCCCGACCGATGACTACAGGCTTGTCTATATCGCTCGGTTTGTGCCCAAGGATGCCAATCAAGCAAGTATGGAAATCCATCTCTCGGATGAAGGCAGAATCGGCATCGGCATCGAGACGCGGCAGCGAATCGCAGACCGTCTCAAAGTCAACAATCAAAGCCAGGGATTTGCGGATGGATTCGAGCCGCGAAATAGCGACATTGACGAAATCCTGCGCCTTCTTGATTTGTCAGGGCAATGTGACGGTGACGGCGAGGATAATTCCTTTCTACGGGCTCGGAGGCACGAAGGCCTTGCTGACATCAGAGCAAGGCAATGCTGGCACTGCCCTATTCAAGAAGCTCAATCGGTCGAAGTCCCTGCGTAGCGGAATATGGACGAAGACCGTGACGTACGATGTGTGGCGGTAGGGACACGCGCATGACGAAACGGTTCGATACATTGCTGGCCGCGTGCTTCCTGGTTTTTTTTCTTGTGCTCAGCTGTGATCGGGTGGAAGAGAAGAGCCTTAGCGGAGTGGCCCCGATTGAGAGCGCAAACATCCAGACATTCAGCATGGTTGCGTGGTTGTCTACGCCTCGGCAACAGGTCCGGATTCATGTGGCGAAGGCGTCTGCTGTTGGACAGTTGATTGACCTTCGAGTCTTCGGAGGTTTCCAGATCGAAATGACAGACGTTACAGTGGCCGAGCAATTCGGCAAGCCCGTTCAAACACGCACCGACGCTTTCGGCGGAACCTGGGCAATGTGGAAATCGGATGCGATCGTAGGTCGTCGCCGACACAAGACGACCAGAGGGACAAACCGGTACCATGCCGTCGGTCTCTCGAAGCCCACACGGACAGGCTTCCAAAAGAAATATTTCGCCCGCCTCTTCTCAACGTACTTAGTTCCGCGGAACAGATGAGCCCTCGCGCCGAAGACCGCGAAGTGGACGTTTATGATTCAGACGGTCATTTGGTGTTGGACGTATGGATCATGAAGGGCCAAATCGATCATATGGAGCTCTTCAAACACGTCGATTGAGCTAGGGTGGGCGGTGTGAACGGCGGGGCGCAGCGAATCGCTGATGCTATTCGGGGAGTCCGACGCGGCGCCGGAGGTCAGCAAAGCGCGGGTCGGAGCGCAGAGGGTCCAGACGTGCGTCCGTGGACAGATAGACGGACATATAGTAGGAGCGGTCCTTGCAGGCCCGATCGAGCCAAGCGAATGCCTGGTCTATTTCACCCAGGCCCGCATGAATGATTGCGACGTTATATGGCGCGACGTAGTTGCCCTTCGCCGATAACTCTTTCAAATGATCCAGGACCTTTAGCGCATCGCTCCTTTTCCCGGACAACGCGTAAGCGTGTCCAAGGCTTGCCCAATTTTCGGCATTGTACGGCTCCAATTCGATCGCGCGCTGAAACTCGACAATCGCTTCCGGTAGTCTTCCTTTTTGTTCATAAGCCCGGCCCAAGAATTGAGGATTAAACCAGAAAGTCGAGTCAACCTCCTTGGCACGACGCAGTTGTTCAATCGCCGGGTCCCACTGCTGTGCAAAGACCAAGACCGCACCCACGATGCCGTTCGGTAACGAGGAGAGTGGATCGATTTGCTGAGATCGCTTGGCTTCCGCGAGTGCCTGGTCCATTCGCCCCATCGGCGCCAGAAACCAAGCGTAGTACGCGTGAGCCTCCGCATCGCTGGGATTCAATTCAATGGCACGTTTGAACTCTCGTTCCGCAGCGGCCCAATCCCACTCATACGAGTGGTACACCAAAGCCAGTGAAAGATGAGCATCGGCGTCCGCTTCGTCGATCGCCAATGCCCTCTGGGAAGCGTCTTTGGCTCTGGGTCCGGCTTCGTTGGGAGCGATGAACCAATCGTCCTGGTTCATGTAGTTGTAAGCCAGGCCGTTGTAAGCCAAGCCATAGTTTGGGTCGATGGCGATGGCCTGATTGAAATAGTCAAGGCCTTTGCGAAAGCCCTCTTTGGTGAACTGGTTCGTGTAGTACTTGCCTTTGAGATAAAGCTGATAGGCCTCGGGATTGTCCGTTGAGCCTTTCGAGAGCTTTTGCTTGTCCTCAGCGGACAGTTGCGAGCGCAACCGCTGAGAAACCTCCCTGGCGATGTCGTTTTGTACCGCGAGCAGATCGGCCAGCTTGCGGTTATATTGCTGGCCCCAAAGTTGTTTGCCGCTCCGAACGTCGTCGAGTTCAACGCCAATGGTAAGGTCATCGGCTCGCTGCGCGACGCGGCCCGTGAGCACGGCTTGGACGCCAAGTGCCTCGCCAATCTTTTGGAAATCCATCGCTTTACCTTTGTAGTGGAAAGCGACACTGTGCGGAATCACCCTCAGACTGGGCAACCGCGCCAAGCTGTTGTTGATGCTTTCGGTGATCCCATCGGAAATGTAGTCCGCTTCGGGATCGTTGCTCCGAATATCGAGAGGGAGAACGGCGATGGAATCAATCCGGCCTGTCCTGGACCCTTTCAGATAAATGCCGAGGCCCACGGCGCCGATCACAAGCAGACTGGCGGCAACAGTCACAGCGAGTGCGCGCCGATTGATTCGATGGACGACGATGGAATCGCCACCGGTTGAGGCTTTTTGAAGCGCCTGGAGGAGATCGGTTGCCGTCTGGAAACGGCCGTCGGGAGATTTCGAAAGGCACTTGAGCACAATCGCTTCGAGCGCGGGCGGCGCGTTGAGCGGATCCGGATTCTTGTGGAGGATTGCGCCGATCGTCGAGGCAGCCGAGCCGCCGGCGAAAGCGCGGCGTCCGGCGAGCATTTCGTAAAGCACTGTTCCGAACGAGAAAATATCGGACCGCGCGTCGGCCGGCTTGCCTTCGGCTTGCTCTGGCGACATGTACGCCGGAGTGCCCATGATCGCGCCAACCTGGGTGACGCATGCCGGTTGGGTTTCGTCCCTGGGTACCTCGCTGGCGCCGCTGTGTTTCGCGAGCCCGAAATCCAGCAGCTTTATAACGCCGCCCGGGGTCGCGAGGATGTTCGCTGGTTTGAGGTCGCGATGAATGATGCCTTTGGCATGCGCGGCTTCGAGCGCCGCGGTGATTTGCGTGGCGAGCCGCAAGGCCTCAGCCGGCGGAAGAGCGCGCGGCTTTTCACGGGAAACAATCGGCGAGCCGTCAACGAACTCCATGACCAGATAATTCGGGCCGATATCGTAAATCTGGCAGATGTTGGGATGATTCAGCGCGGCGATGACTTTTGCTTCGCGCTCGAACCGCTCGCCGAACTGGGCGCCGGAGACCTTGATCGCGACGTCCCGATTCAAACGGTGGTCTCTGGCGCGATACACTTCACCCATTCCACCCGCGCCGATGGGCGCAAGGATCTCATAAGGACCAAGTTTATCGCCTACGGAGAGCTGCATGTGTGTGAGCCGGGTGAGTCTATCCCAACAGAAGAGTGGATAGGAAATGAATCACGGCAGACACGGAAGCTATTCTGCCAGTTGGGCACGGTCGCTTGGCCCCCGGAACGACTGCGCGGGAGCGGCGAGCGCGAGTGATGGCTACGTGGACATGAGGCGGCTGAGGAGTAGGCGGAAGAAGCGGTCGGGATCAACGCCGATGGCAACTTTTGCGTTGGTGCGGTATTCAAGCTCCGCCGTGGAAGTTTTTCCGGCGGCCGTGGCCATGGGCGCCGAGCCGCGCGCCGGGGCCCAGGGATACCCGAGCGTTTGCCCGGCCGTGAATTCGCCCGCCGTTTCGACTTCGACGTAATAATCCTGGAGCTTCAGGATTCCCGGGTCGATGAGATGTGCGATTGTGAGCGGATCGTGCATGGCTTCGAGCATGGGGTGCGGCAACTTGCTGAGGTTGTCGATGGTGGCGCGCATGATGCGCGCGGCGGCCTGGCTCGACGGAGTGGTTCCGGATTCGAGGATGCGGAGATGCTCCGGCGTGAAGAGAACTTTGCGCGTGACGTCGAGGCCAACCATGGTGAGCGGAACGTCTGCGTCGAAGACAATTCGCGCGGCTTCGGGATCGACCCAGAGATTGAATTCCGCGGCGGGCGTGACATTGCCGCCGGAAAGCGAGCCGCCCATGATTACGATGCTGCGAATCATCGAGGCAAGCGCGGGATCGGCGCGGAGCACGGTTCCGACGTTGGTCAGCGGGCCGACGGCGACGATCGAAATTTCGCCGGGATTGGCGCGCACGATGCGACGAATGATTTCGGTGGCTGTCTCCGCAACGGGTTTAATTTTCGGCGCGGGAAAATCAACTCCGCCGAGGCCGTTGTTTCCGTGAACGTAGCTTGCGGTGAAGAGCGTGCGCACGAGCGGATGGCTGGCGCCCGCGGCGACGGGAACGTCCGTGCGTCCCGCGATTTCGACGAGCCGCAGCGCGTTGGGCAGAGTGAACTCAAGGCCAACGTTGCCGGCGACGGGAGTGATGGCTTCGACTTTCAGTTCGGGCGAATGGAGAGCGAGAAGAATGGCGAGCGCGTCGTCCACGCCGGGGTCCGTGTCAATGATTATGCGGTGCGGTGCGGCGGACTGCGCCGGAGTGATTTCCGGGTTTATAAGCGCGGAAGCGTTTGCGGCGGCGCTGAGTCCGCCGATTTTGGCGGCGAGCAGTGCGCCCATCGAGCCGGCAAGAAACTCGCGGCGATTGGGTTCGTCCGATTTCCGTGTGGGATTCATCGCGCTCCTTTCAACGCGAGGGTCTATATACGGTGCGAAATGGAGTGTCAAGGCGAATCGATTCGATTGGTTGACACACTGCGGCTGGCCCGTATAATCATTGCCGCGGTAGAACGCCTCGCGAGAAGCCGCCAGCCCGGTTCTCCTGCAGGATTAGGTGGAATTTGATGACGCTTCACAATTTGGCCATGTGGCTCGCGCCGGCGGGCAACCCTGTGACCGATTTCTGGCGCAGGAATATGGATCCTGCCCACAATCCTTTCCTGCACCTCTATCAGCTCAACGCATTCGATCTGGCCATCATGCTGCCGTATTTCATCGTGATGATTATCCTAGCGGCTTACGGGATTCACCGCTACGCGCTGGTTTACAATTATTTCAAGAACCGGAACCGACTGCCGGGCCCGGCGCCGGAAATCGTGAACTGGCCGCGCGTGACCGTGCAGCTTCCGATCTACAACGAACGCTACGTGATCGAGCGGCTTGTGGAAGCGGTGGCGCAGTTCGATTATCCGCGGGAGCTGCTCGAAATCCAGGTGCTCGACGATTCGACCGACGAAACGCGGGAAGTGGCGCGGAACTGCGTGGAGCGGTATCAGGGACTGGGCATTTCGATTTCGTACATTCATCGCGACAACCGCGAAGGATTCAAAGCGGGCGCGCTGCAGGAAGGGTTGAAAACCGCGAAGGGGGAATTCATCGCCATCTTCGACGCGGATTTTATCCCGCCGGCGGAATTTCTGCGGCGCACGGTGCCATATTTTACGGATGCGAAGCTGGCGATGGCGCAGACGCGGTGGAGCTACGTCAACCGCAATTATTCGGCGCTCACGGAAGTGGAAGCGATTCTGCTCGACGGACATTTCGTGATCGAGCATTGCGCGCGATTTCGCAGCGGGCTATTTTTCAACTTCAACGGCACGGCGGGGATCTGGAGGCGCGCGTCAATCGAAGATGCAGGCGGCTGGCAGCACGACACCCTCACCGAAGACACCGATCTTTCCTACCGCGCGCAGCTTCGCGGCTGGCAGTTCCTCTATCTGCCCGAGATTGATTGTCCGTCCGAATTGCCGGTCGAGATGAATGCGTTCAAGTCGCAGCAAGCGCGCTGGGCCAAGGGATTGATGCAGACGGCGAAAAAAATCCTGCCGCGCGTGATGCGCGCGAACGTTCCGGGGAAAGTGAAGGCCGAGGCGTTCTTCCATCTGACGGCGAACATCAGCTACCCGTTGATGGTTTTCCTTTCGATTATTTTGCTGCCGGCGATGATCGTGCGGTTTTATCAGGGATGGTTTCAGGTGCTGGTGATCGACCTGCCGCTGTTCATCGCTTCGACGTGCTCGATTTCGTCGTTTTATCTCGCAGCCGAGCGCGCGCTGTATCCGAAGACGTGGAAGCGCACGTTCCTGTATCTGCCGTTCGTGATGGCGGTCGGGATCGGGCTTTCGGTGCGCAACGCGCTGGCGGTGCTCGAAGCGATTGTCGGCGTGAAATCGGAATTCGTGCGCACGCCGAAATACCGCGTCGAAGCGGGAGCGCACGGGAATGGCGCGTGGGCCAAGAAGACATATCGCAAGCGCGCGGGGTGCATGCCGTTCGCGGAAGTTGCGCTCGGACTTTATTTCGCCGCCACGGTGGGCTACGCGATCCAAAACGAGAACTACGCCACGATTCCTTTCCTGCTGCTCTTCGTTTGGGGCTACTTGTACACTGGAATGATGTCGCTCGCGCAGACGTATTTCGAACGGATGCGCTTCGGCGTCGAGTCCGGAGAAGTCCGGCCTGCTTCCACGGGAGTGCCTGGATTTTAATGGCCGAGCGTGAAGAGATTTTCCACCAGCTGCGTCAAACTGCCGTAAGGAGCCTCCCATGAATCGTCGGACGTCCATTTTTCGCGGCGCAATGCTGCTTATTTTCATCGCTTCGGTTTCGTATCTCGCGCAGGCGCGGTTCAAGCAGCCGAACGCGGAATATCAAGCGCGGCGGGCAAAACTGCGCGCCGATGTGGACGGGCCGGTGGTGATTTTCGGCTACACGAGCCGGCAGGACGCGGGCGAGGTGGCGATTTTCTTTCAGGAAGAAAATTTCTACTACCTGACGGGTTACAGCGAGCCGGACGCAGCGCTGCTGCTGATTCCCGACGCGCCGAACGGCAAGCCGTTCGATGGTCCGACCGAGATTCTTTACCTCCCGCCGCGCGATCCAAGGCGCGCCCTGTGGGAAGGGCCGAAGCTGGGCCCGGCGGATCCGGGCGTTGCGGAAAAAACCGGCTTCCAAACCGTGAAGGCGTTTTCGAATTTGCAGGGCGACCTGGTGAACCTCGCGAAGGTCTTTCCGAGCGTCTACACGCTGATGCCTCCGAAAATCGAAGCGGGATATCCGCACCTCACGACATGGAGCGCGTGGGTTCGCGATGCTGTGCCGGGAACGGAAGTGGGCGACGTCGCTCCGGTCCTCACCGGCATGCGCGAGACAAAGTCTGCCGGAGAATTGGAGCTGTTGCAAAAAGCGGTTGATGCTTCCGTGGACGCGCAACTGGACGCCATGAAACACATGCGGCCCGGACTTTTCGAATATCAGGTTGCCGCTCGGATGAAAGAAGCTCACGAAATGGCGGGCTGTTCGCGAGAGGCGTACTCTCCGATCGTCGGCGCCGGATTCTTTTCCACGGTGCTGCATTACGACGCGCTCGACAATGAAATCAAAGACGGCGACGTGGTGGTGCTCGACGTGGCGGGAGAATACGGCGGGTACGCCGCGGATATCACGCGCACACTTCCGGCGAACGGCAAATTCACGGCGCGCCAGCGCGAGATTTATGAAATCGTGCTGGGGGCGCAGAACGCGGTGCTCGATGCGATCAGGCCCGGCGCCACGTGGCGAGGTCCAAAAAGCCTGCAACTGATTGCCTACGAGTACATCAACACGCACGGACACGACAAGAATGGGCAGCCGCTGGGCCGATACTTCATTCACGGATTCGGGCATGGCCTCGGGCTCGACGTGCACGATCCCACCGAGTACGGGAGGCCGCTCCGCGCCGGAATGGTTTTGACGGATGAGCCGGGAATTTACATCCCCGAAGAAAATCTCGGCGTGCGCATTGAAGACGACATCCTCGTGACGGAAACCGGGCATAAGCTGCTGTCCGAGCGGCTGCCGCGCAGCGTGGATGAAATCGAAAAGGTGATGGCCGAAGGGCGTTCAGCAGCCAACCCGTAGAGAATCGCTCCGTTTGACCGCACGCGGTGCGGGCCGTTATAATGGATTGTTTCGGCTGAGCGTCAAACGCCCGCCGTCAGCACCCCACGTCAGGATTCAGGAGCACCAATGCTTAAGGCAACACTGCTGCGCCCCGGGATGATTATCAAACACGACGGGGATCTTCACGTGGTTTACAGCGTGGACCATCGCACGCCGGGGAACAAGCGCGGCTCGATGCAGACGAAGATGCGCAACCTGCGCAACGGCTCGATGACGGATTACCGGTTCCGGGCCGAGGAATTCATAGAGAAAGTGGTAGTGGACGAAGTCGAGTTCGAGTACCTCTACAGCGACGGTGACGGCCACCACTTCATGAACACGCAGAATTACGAGCAGCTTCAGTTGCAGAACGATATCGTGGGCGACACAAAGGACTACCTCATCGCAAACCTGCCCGTGAAAATCGAATACTACGACGAAAAACCGATCGGAGTTCTGCTGCCCGACACGGTTGATTTGACCGTGGTCGAGACGGAGCAAAGCATTCAGAAAGCGACGGCCAGCGCAGTGATGAAGCCGGCCAAGCTCGAAACGGGGCTCGTCGTAAACGTTCCGCCATTCGTCGGCACCGGCGATAAAATCAAGGTGGATACTTCCGAAGGTCGCTACATCCAGCGCGTCCAATAACGATTCGGCAACTGCACAGGGAATCATTTCCCCGTTACAACCGCATTGACTTGTATTCCGCCGCGCCCTACATTGGCGCCCGCTATTTTTCCGGGCGCCATGATCGAACGCTACTTCAAGCTTGCTGAAAATCAGACGACCGTGCGGCGCGAGCTGCTCGGAGGCCTCACGACGTTCATGACGATGGCGTACATCGTCGTCGTGAATTCGCAGATTCTCGCGCAGGCAGGAATGCCGGCCGAAGGCGTTGTGTTTGCCACATGCATTTCCGCGGGCGTCGCGACGCTGGTGATGGGGCTCTACGCCAACTATCCGATCGCGCTCGCGCCCGGAATGTCGCTCAACGCCTACTTCACGTACTCGGTCTGCCTGAACATGCACGTGCCATGGCAGACGGCGCTCGGAGTGGTCTTCTTATCGGGCGTTCTGTTCGTGATTCTTACTGTCACGCGCATTCGCGAGCAAATCGTCAACGGAATTCCCGATTGCCTGAAGCATTCGACGGCAGCGGGAATCGGAATGTTCATCGCGTTTGTCGGAATGCGCAACGCGAAGCTGGTCGTTGCAAATCCCGCGACATTTATCGGCCTCGGAAATTTCGCCGACCCGGAAGTTCAGGCTGCCTGCTTCGGCATCGTGCTGACGCTTATCCTGATGGCGCGAAAAATCAATGGCGCGATCCTGCTCGGCATCTTCGGCACCACGATTCTGGGAATTGCGCGCGGGATCGCGCACTGGCCAGCGTCGCTTGTCTCCATGCCGCATCCATCCAGCACGTTCTTGAAGTTGGACCTTCGCGGCGCGATTCATCTCGGGCTGCTGGAAATCATTTTCGCGTTCCTGTTTGTGGATTTGTTCGACAACGTCGGAACGCTTGTCGGCGTGTGCGAGCAGGCGGGATTCGTAAAAAATGGGAAGATCCCGCGTGTGGGGCGAGCGCTGCTTGCGGATGCGATCGGAACCGTCTTTGGATCGCTCACCGGCACATCCACGGTGACAAGTTACATCGAGAGCGCCGCAGGAGTGGCGGCCGGGGCGCGGACGGGACTCAGCAATGTCTTCGTCGCCGCGCTCTTTCTCGGCGCGATGTTCCTGTCCCCGGTCGCGGCGGCGATTCCCGGATACGCCACTGCGCCTGCGCTAATTCTGGTCGGAGCGCTGATGACGCAATCGATCGCGCACGTCGAATGGTCCGAATTCACTGATGCCTTCCCGGCGTTCATCACCATGCTGGCGACGCCGCTGACGTTCAGCATCGCGACGGGATTAAGCCTTGGTCTGATTTCCTACACGGTAGTGAAAGTGGCGGCGGGAAAATATCGTGAGGTGAGCGCACTGCTATGGATTCTCACGGCGTTGTTCATCCTGCGCTACATCTATCTCGCAGTTGGCTGATTCTCGCGGCGGTCTGCGCTTCTTCAGATCGAAGTCGAAGAGAGATTCCCCGCCAAGGAGCCTAAGCCTCAGTATGACAATTAAAACGAAGCGCTGAGAATCAGGGCACATCGACGACGCAGCGGAACCCGATGGTACCGGCGCGATCGCGGCCCGGCGACATCAGCAAATACTTCTGGTGCTCGTCGAGCCGGTACGATTGCGGAAAATACCAGATCGATCCTCTCGGCTGGTAATAGGCGCCGCCGCGGATAATGGCGGCTCGCGTGTGCTCATCGCGAAATTCATCCGTCCACTGTGAGACATTTCCTTCGAGATCCAGAACGCCGAATGGGCTTGCGCCCTGCGGAAACGCGTTCACATCCGTCGGCGGGCGCATCGAGTGTCCGTGATCGACCGGCGGGAGCGATTGCGAATTCCAATCGTTGCCCCAGGGATATACGCGGCCATCGCCGCCCTGCGCGGCATATTGCCACTCCCAATCGTGCGGCAGGCGCTTGCCGGCCCATTTTGCGTACGCACGCGCGTCCTCTATCGAGACCCAGGTCACGGGTTTGGCGCCCTCGCCTTCGGGAATACTTCCACTTTTCCAATCACGTAGAAAATTGTGATCGTCCGCGGGATGATAGAGAGTCGCGTCGAGAAATTTCCTGAACTCCGCGTTTGTCACAGGGGCGCGATCGATATAGAAGCCGCGCAGGTGCATCTGCCTCCGATGGAACCGTCGCGGCGCGTCTTCCCAGAAATATTGAACGTCCACGCCGGGATCATTTCCGCCTTCGATTTCAATTCCGCGAACGACGTAATCGTAGTCGCCTTCGGGAATACGAATCATGCCGGGGGGTACGGAGGGAGCCGGCTTCGTGGGATGAATTTCGGCCATCGTTTGTGGCAGGGCTTTCCATTCCCTTGAATACTCGCGAAGGGATTTCGCTGCGCGAGCGGCCATGAATGCGAGCAATTCCTTCAGCGGTCCGGAGGGCGGACTTTCTTGCGTCTCGAGAACGGCGCCGAAACCGAGACCTTCGAGCGCAAAAGCAAGAGTCGCTTCGCCACCGCTTACGTCGGGTGTGATTTCCACGCCATGCCACAAGTCGTAGTAGTGCGATCCGGCGCGATGCGGGGAGCGAAGCTGTTCCCCCGCAACGTCGAATTCGTTACGATTCACAATCGTCCAAAGCGTCTGCTTCGGCGCGGGAAATTTGCTTGCGAAGACGCCCGCCTGCAAAACCGGCGTGTGCGGTTCCCAATCCGCGCTCGCGAGATTTTCCGCAAAGGCGCGCTCGATGCGGGTGAAGCGCAAAACGGTTTCCGAGTCGCGGGGCGACATCGAATACCAAAAACCCCAGAGATTTTCCATTGTGACGTAGCCTACGCCGTTGAAGAACGCGTGCTGAAGGCTGTCGGTTTTGTCGCGGGTGAAACGGTCGGTCACATTGACCATGTGGCGAGTCTCGAGCCATTTCGATTTATTCACCATGGGCGCGAAGGGATAGGGCACGTCTTCCCACGTAACCCAATCATTCCAACCAATGTTGCTCCACGCGAGCGATTCGTCGCGAATCTCGAATTGCGGCTCGAGAGCGAGTGGATGCCCCGCCGCATCCGCCGCGGCGCGAAAATCAGCGGGAACGCTTTCGAGCGTGTCGAAATTGATTCCATCGGCGCCGATTTCCTTGAGGACCTTTGCAAGCGCGGTCCACGTTGCGACGCTCTCCTCGCGAGTGCCGGTGGCCCAAGCGAGCGTGGGGAAGAACACTTTTACGCCGTGCTGATGAAACTGCTCGACCACACGATGCAACGCGGGAATCCCGCCGGGCAGATCGCGCAGGAGATCAAGCTGGTTGCGGTCGTCCACGCCGATATTAGGGTACACATGCCATATGAGGACGGCATCGATCGGGCCGATGCGGCGTTCGACGTCCCCGAGAAAGCGGTCCACGGTGTATTCGCCACGATCTGGATCGTAAAACGTTCGCTCCCAGATCAGCATCTGCTGCTGCGAAAAAACGTGCTGCGTCCACAAAAGGTCAGAGCGCTTATATTCGGAATCGTCGTAGCGCATTCGTTTGAGGCGATCGTTGCGCCAGGCCTTGATTCCTGCAAGCCAGCCCGCGGAATCGGCTGGATTTTCAGGGCCCGGAAGCAGCACTTCCTGCGGAAGCGGGGCGGCGGGCAAATTCATAACGCCGGTGGGGGGAACGAGGGCGTGCCGCGGCTTCCATTCATCCGAAAAGGCCATTCCCGCCGAAAAGATTGCGAGTGACGCGACAAGCAGAAATGTCCAACGTGGCGGACTTTTCCAACTCATTTGTGGGGTTCCTGAAAAATCTGCCCCGGCCAGAGAGATGCGAACCAATTGCAATGAACCCGAGGCCACGGCAATCTATTCCCGCGACTCATCGAAGTCAATTCTGTTTGGAGAGGCGCTAGACGGCCGCCGAGGATTTAGCGTCGAAGGCACGGCGGCCAAAGACGCGGAAGAAGATGGTGTCCACCGCGCGCAACTGGCGTTGCAGATTGAACGTGTGCGCCAGAGCTTTTTCGTCGAGGAATTTGCGGATGTTCGGGTCGGCCGAAACGCGATCCTGAAAGCTTGATTCCGATTCCCATGCGGCCATCGCATGGGTCTGAACCCATTTGTAGGCATCCTCTCGCGGCGCTCCGTGCTCGACCAAATCCTGAAGAAGTTGCCCGGAAAAAACGAGGCCGCGCGTGGCGTCAAGATTGCGAAGCATACGCGCCGGAAATACTTTCATGTTCGCGACAATCTCGGTGGTGCGATGGAGCATGTAGTCCGCGACAATTGTCGAATCGGGGAGGATGATGCGTTCGACCGAGCTGTGCGAAATATCGCGCTCGTGCCACAGCGCTATGTTTTCGAAGGCTGCGGTGGAATTCGCGCGCACGACCCGGGCGAGTCCGCAAATCTGCTCGCTTGAAACCGGATTACGTTTGTGCGGCATCGCCGAGCTTCCGCGCTGCTCGCCACCGAAAGGCTCCTCTACTTCGCGAACTTCGGTGCGCTGCAAGTGGCGAATCTCGAGCGCGATGCGTTCGAGCGAAGCGGCAACAATCGCGAGCGTTGAAAGATATTCCGCGTGCCGATCGCGCTCGATGACTTGCGAGGTGATGGGCGCGGTCGTGAGCCCGAGCCGCTGACAAATCTTCTGCTCGATTTCAGGGCCGAGGTGCGTGCAAGTGCCGACCGCTCCGGAAATTTTCCCCACCGTCATCTGCCGCGCTGCCGTTTCGAATCGCGCGGCATCGCGGCGATTTTCCGCGTACCAATTGGCAATTTTTAAACCAAATGTGATCGGCTCGGCATGGATTCCGTGCGTGCGGCCGATTTCAGGAGTGTCCTTGAATTCCCACGCGCGGCGCTCGAGGACTTCGCCGAAGCGATGGATGGCTTTCGTGATGAGTTGCGACGCTTCGCGCACGAGTAAGGCCTGCGCCGTATCCACGACGTCGTTCGAAGTGAGCCCGTAATGCAGCCATCGCGCCGCTTCGGGATCGGCGATCGATTCCTGCACGGCGATCGTGAATGCGATCACGTCGTGCCGGACTTTCGCTTCGATCCCGTTGATGCGCGGCACATCCACACGAGAGCGCTCGCGCAATTTCGCGGCGACTTCGCGCGGGACGATGCCCGCCTCGGCGAGCGTCTCCGTCGCAGCCAGCTCGACTTCGAGCCACTTCTGGAACTTATTTTCTTCGCTCCAGACGCGGCCCATTTCCGGACGCGTATAACGTGTGATCAAGCGCAGCTCCCGGTGAAATCCGCAAACGGCGGGGAAAATCCCTGCTCCATGATAACCGAAATTCCGAGCCCAAACCGGAAATTCCGGGAGCGGGTTCGACCCGACATGGTGTGGCCGGCTGCGCTGGTAACAAGCTTCGTTTCAGTGGCTTGGCGGAAATTTGGAGCCCAAACGACTTAGTTGATAGCAGGACAAATTCAATAAGGAGAGAGGCGCAATGAAAGTGACCGTGTCGTGGTTCAGCGTGAACGATTTCGAGAAGGCGAAGAAGTTTTATGGCGAGACACTCGGGATGAAGAAAACACTTGAGATGGAGCAATGGGCGGAATTCGCCGACGCGGAAGGAGAGGCATCGATCGGGGTTGCTGCGGCGGCGCATGCAGGGAAGGAGCCGGGCGCAACCATCGTGCTTCGCGTGGAAGACATTGCGCGCGAGCGCAAACGCCTGGAGTCGAGCGGCGTCCAATTCGAAGGGAAGATGGAAGAAATTCCCGGCGTCGTGAAGCTGGCGACGTTTCGCGATCCATCGGGCAACCGGTTGCAGCTTTGCCAGGTGCTAATGCAGCAGTAGCGGGCGCGGGCCGCGCCGGTTGGGTTCGATCGGTGTAGACTGTCGCGGCCGCTGCCTCGTTCGAAGAGGAGATTCACATGGCCGTACAACCGCAGCCGCAGATTTCAACGGAAGAAGAAGGAGCGCTCGTCGAACGCGCGCGACAGGGCGATCAGGCCGCGTTCGGCTCGCTCGTCGAGCCGTGGCGGAAGCCGCTCTTCGGGTACATCTACCGCATGGTGGTGCTTCGGCAGGATGCGGAGGATCTGCTTCAGGACGTTTTGGTGCGCGTGCTCGAAGGGATTCGCGAATACCGCGGCGAGGCGCGGTTCAAGAGTTGGCTTTTCGGCATTGCCACGCACGTCTGCCTGGATCATTTGCGCAAGAAGAAGCGCTGGCGCGTGGAAGCGCAACTTCTGGGCGAGAAGGAAACGGGTGACGATCCCGAAAAGCACGCCGGACTTGTGCAGCTGATGAGCCAGCCGGATTTTGTTTTCGAGATTCGCGAGCACATCGCGTTCTGTTTTTCCTGTATTTCACGAACGCTGCCGCCGGAACAGCAAGCGGCGCTGATGTTGAAAGAAGTTCTCGGCTTCACGAATGAAGAGGCCGCCGGAATCCTGCGCGTCTCGGAGCCGGTATTTCGTCATCATCTTTCGGCCGCGCGAGCAACGATGACTGAGGATTACGACGGGTTGTGCGCGCTCATCAACAAGACCGGCGTGTGCCATCAGTGCCGGGGCTTACAGGAATATGCAGGCGAGGGCCATCGCGGCCCAGATTTGGTGCAGATTGAAGTGGCGCCGGGAGTGGCTGTGAATCCTGAGAATCTTCTGGATGCGCGGATTTCGATTGCGCGCAAAGCGGATTTAGAAGAGGGCCGCACCCGCACAATGCACGATCTTTTCTACGAGAGTCTTTCCCACCGCGAAGAATCCAGAGAATAAATTCGGGGGGCTACAAGTCAAAGGGACCGAGAGGGGTGCGCTGAGAGGCGATGTGCAACGTGCCGCGGAAAGTGAATTCGCCGGGGCGGCGTCCGAGGGCTTCTTCCGCGGAAATGCGCGCCAGGTCGGGGGTGTTGTTCTGCTCGGAGAGATGCGCGAGGACGAGATGGCGTGCGCGCGCGTCGAAGACTTCCGCGTCGGCGAGAAATTCACTGACGATCGTGTTCGAAAGATGTCCGGTGCGGCTCATCACGCGCTGCTTGATGTACCACGGGTACGGCCCCACCTTCAGCATATCGAGATCGTGATTTGATTCGAGAATCAGGAAGTCGGCTTCACGCAGGTGATGCTTCACCAGCTCGGGGAGATAGCCGAGGTCGGTGACGATTGCGACCTTCGTGCCGTTCGAGCGAAAGGCGTAGCCGACGGGATCGGCTGCGTCGTGGGGAATCGCAAACGGGGTTATTTCGATGTCGCCGATTTCGAATCGTTCGCCCGCATGGATGTACTCGATCCGCTCGAGTTTTTTCGAAGTCGCCTCGGGAACCATCTTCAGATATTCGCGATAGGTCGGCTCGGTGAGGTATGCGGGGCAATCGAATTCCTTTTGCATTTGCGCGAGGCCGCTCGAATGGTCGGAGTGCTCGTGGGAGATGAGGATTGCGTCGATGCGCTCGGGCCGCGCCCGGCCAAGCGCTTCGAAGCGGCGAAGCATTTCCTTGCGGCCAAGGCCGGCGTCAACAAGGAGAGCGGTGCGCTCGGTCTCGAGCAAAGTGGTGTTGCCCGAGCTGCCCGAAGCGAGAATGGAAACCCGAAACGAGATGCGCTTCTCTCAGTCTGCCGCGGCTGCGATTCCGCTTCGCGCGCAGCACGACGATGGATGATGGCAAACTGCCGCAGCGCCGTCAACAAGCGAGTGACTAAAGTGTGAGTTGATCGCGGGTGAGCTGGAAGCCGTCGAGATTGCCGACGACGGAAGCGGCGAGTGCATCTTGCTGAAAGAATTCCCGCGAGATCTGTTGAACGTCGGCCGGCGTGACTTCTTCGAGCATAGCAATCAGCTCTTTCGGCGTGAAGTGGCGATTGAAATACATGTGGTACCGCGCGAGGCTGTTCATCCGCTGCCCCGTTCCTTCAAGCGCTAGCAGGGTCGCGCCTTTCAAATGGTCTTTCGCACGGCGAAGTTCTTCCTCGCCGAGAGGCTCGTCTTTCAGCCGGCGGAATTCCTGGAGCACCGAGTGCACAAGCTGCGCGGCTGTTTCAAGCGATGTCCCCGCGTAGACCGAAAGCAGTCCCGTGTCGCGGTAAGAATTCAGCTCGCTGAAGATCGCGTAGGCCAGGCCCTGACGCTCGCGGATATTCTGAAAAAGCCGTGACGACATTCCTCCTCCCAGGACATTGTTCAGCACCGAGACGGCAAAGCGGCGGCGGTCGGTCATCGGGAGCGCGGGCACGCCGATGCAAATGTGCACCTGCTCAAGTTCGTGCTTCGCGCGCAGCGTGATGTGGGGCGATGCCGCCGGTTTCGCATCGGGAAGGGCGTTTTCGGCGGGCGCAAGTTTCGCGAATCGCTCGGCCACCAGGTCAACCAACTGGGCGTGGGTGAGATGGCCTGCCGCTGTGATGACCATGTTGTTCGGCGCGTAGCGCTGCCGGAACCAATCTTGCAGAGATTCGCGCGTGAACGCCGAAACCGTCTCGGGCGTGCCTAGAATCGGCTTCGCGAGCGAATGGGCATGCCAGAAATTCTGCGTGAAGAGTTCGTGGACCAGGTCTTCGGGGTTGTCCTGCGTCATCCCGATTTCCTCGAGGATGACGGATTTCTCGCGATCGATGTCTTCCTGTGCAAATTTTGGTTCTAGCACCATGTCCGCCACGACGTCGAACGCTTTCGGAAGGTGTTCGTCGAGGACCCGCGTGTTGAAGCAAACCATTTCCTTCGCGGTGAACGCGTCGAGCATTCCGCCGACGCTGTCCACTTCGCGCGCGATGTCTTCGGCGGTGCGGCGTGCGGTGCCTTTGAACACCATGTGCTCGATGAAATGCGAGATGCCGTTCAGCTCGGCCGGCTCGCGGCGCGATCCAGTGCGCAGCCAGATTCCGACCGAGACGGAATGGACGTGTTCCATTGGCTCGGTGATGACCACGAGTCCGTTCGATAGAACTTCTTTCTGCACGGTACGCGTTGTGTCCGACATATCTGTTTCTATTCTGTCATGCCGCGCCGGCAAATGTCATTCCGGCGTGAAGCGAAATGTTTACTTTCTGCCGCAGCAATCTGCTTTCGTGGAACAAACTCCTGCGTCTAGATGCGGATTGTTGGCGACGAACGACGCCGCATGGCGCGGCTTTAGATCAGCTTTTCGTCGGGGGAGAGCTTGCCGTATTCGCTCGAGTAGTGAAGCGGAACGTCCGAATACGTGCCTTTCTCGTTCAAATAAACTTCGCACGACGAGTAAGGATATGAATAGATGTGAATGCTCGTGGAGCGCAGGCCAAATTCCTTGAGGTTCAGCACCTGATGCACCGGCTCTTCGGGCTGCACGACGGCGGGATGCGTGGCGTCCATGTCGTAGGAATCGGTAGGCACGAGCTTGCACGTGCCGTGCTTGGCGTCGCGGTTCTCGACTCGGAAATTCTGCACGCGCAGGCGCCCGATCGGCGTCACCATCCAGCAATTCTGGTCGCGATGATTGTGAATGCGGCTTGCCTGCCCAACTTCCCAGCAAATGGATATGACTTCGAATAGCTCGCATTTGTAAATGAGATTTCGGGTGTAATGGCTCTTGGCGTAAAAAAGATAGGGAGCGAGCGTTTCCGAGCGAATCGCTTTTTGCGACGTGAATTTTTGCACGCGCGGGATCGTGAAATCCTTTTTGGGAATCTCCTTGAGCTGCTTCACCCATTCATCAATCGTTATGATCTCCATCGGCGCGCCTCCCCCGGAGCAATCCCAGAATGGTTCTAAACAACGCATTATATCTCCCTGCGCGCGGACCGGCAGCAGAAAATTGCGCACGGGCGGCGTGCTATCATGAACGCAAGATGTCTTCGCGCGATTCCAAAGCGGACCGCAATCTCATCGGAAGATCCGTGGACGAGCTGCGCGCGTTTGCGGAATCCCTCGGCGAGCCTGCGTACCGCGGCGCGCAGATTTATCACGCGCTCTATGCCGAGCGACGATTTGAATTTGTGCGGATGACCAATCTACCGGCGGCGTTTCGTGAACGCCTCGGACGCGGCGCCGCTATCGAGCTGCCGCAAATCCTGCGACGCTATCGCTCAGGCGATGGCACCGTGCGGTACGTCCTCGAGCTTGGGCCGGCAAATTCTTCGAAAAATTCTGCGGCCGCGAAAGCCACGACAATCGAAACCGTCTTCATGCCGGAGGAGAGCCGGCAGACCATCTGCATCTCGACGCAAGCGGGCTGCGCGGTGGATTGCCATTTCTGCCTGACGGCGACGCTGGGGCTGATTCGAAATCTTTCGGCGGGTGAAATTCTGGGGCAGGTGCTCGTTGCGATCGAGGACAATCGCGCCGCGCTCAAACCGCAAACGAATATTGTCCTGATGGGCCAGGGCGAGCCGCTGCTGAATTACGACGAGGTGATGGCAGCGCTGCGGATTCTGCTCGATCCGAACGGGATGGCGATCTCGCCGAAGCATGTGACGCTCTCGACGAGCGGAATCATTCCGGGCATCGAGCGGCTCGCGCGGGAAAAAGTGCGGCCGAAGCTGGCCATTTCGCTCAA
Organism: Candidatus Acidiferrales bacterium; assembly: GCA_049592615.1. Lineage (GTDB taxonomy): Bacteria > Acidobacteriota > Terriglobia > Acidiferrales > UBA7541 > Palsa-295. The sequence continues at coordinate 11,177 of JBAWGF010000163.1, read as the reverse complement.
TGCGTCGTCGAACGAACAGCGCGACCGGATCATGCCGATCAATCGCAAGTATCCGATCGAAGAATTGCTCGAAGCCTGCCGGCGGTATCCTCTGAGGCCGTGGGAACATTTGACGTTTGAATACGTGCTGCTGGGCGGCTTCAACGATTCGCCGGAGGACGCGCTGCGAGTGGTGAAATTGCTGTCAAAACTGCGCGTGAAAGTGAACTTGATTCCGTGGAACCCCGGCGAATTGCCGTACGAGAAGCCGGACCCATCGCGCGTCGAAGAATTTCGAAGGACGCTTGCCGATAAAGATGTGCGCGCGTTCGTCCGCTTTTCGCGCGGACAGGACGTGATGGCTGCGTGTGGGCAGCTCGCGCTGCTCGAATCCGCTACGTCAACTCCTCTCGCACAAATTTCGCCGACTGTGTAGCACCCCCGCGACCCGATAAGCGGTAGAACAAGCCGATGGCGGCCATCAGGCGGCCAGTTGTGCGTTCACGGCGGTAGCTGAAGAATAGGTCTGTGCGGCAAGCGGTGCAGAAGCCTGAAGAAAAAATCTTCTCAGGCGCGATTCCGGCGAGCGCGAGAATCGCGCGATTTGCGGCAATCAAATCGAGTTGAACGCGCGGCGGGGGCGGCTGATGACCGGGCGGCCTCATCGTAAGCCACGGCAACCAGTTCGGGTCGTTTCCATCCGAGACAAGCGCGTCGAACGGGCCATCGAACCAGTCGCGCGCCATCGGGAACTGCGCCTGAAACTCCTTCGCGACTTCGGGGCCAACTTCATAGCAGCACTGGCCGATGCCAGGGCCAAGCGCGGCAATCACATCCTTGGGGCGCGTGCCGAATTCCATCTGCATTCGCCCGAGCGCTTTTTCAGCGATGCGGCGAAGCGTACCGCGCCAACCGGCGTGGATGGCGGCGATGGCGTGATGCTTCGTGTCTGCGAGCAGGATCGGAACGCAGTCAGCGGTCTGGACGACGAGAAGTACGCCGCGCTCGCGCGTAATGAGCGCGTCGGCTTGCGGGGATTCTGCGCCGCTCGCCGTTTCAGAGGAATCGACGCGATGCACGATGTCGGAATGGATCTGCCGCAGCGCGACAACACGCATCTGATTCGCGCCGACGGCGTCGAGGAATTTCTTGCGATTGGCGAGGACGCGCTCGCGCGTGTCCCAATCCGTGAAGCTCAGGTTGAGGACTCTCTCTTTTCGCTTGCGGCCGTCGCGCAGAGATTCCAGTTCACTTGTGCCGCCGGGACGCGTACTGAATCCATGGACGAGCCAATCGAGTCGCGCGAGGGCGGGCGCTTCAAGAATTTGCAAACCACGGGCGCGGCGCAGATTCCATTTTGTATTTTTTGCGACGCGTTCTCTTGGCGCAGTTTTTTTCTTTGTCACCGATGCCGTCATAATTCTTGAAGGCTCCTCGCGCTGAATCGCGGCGCCCACCAATTATAGGTATAATTCCGCTGCGGCGCAGGTGTGTACGGGATGAAAGTTTCGCTGTGAGACCCATCGAACGGCAGAGGCGCGCGTGATTGTTGGATTGGGACTGGACATCGCGGAAATCGATCGCATCGGCGCAGCCATCGCGCGCCACGGCGCACCATTTCTCGAGCGGGTCTACACACCTCGCGAAGTTGCATACTGCGAAAGCCACAAAAACAAATTCGAGCGCTACACGGGACGCTTCGCCGCGAAGGAAGCCGCGATGAAGGCGCTCGGGACGGGCTGGCGCCGCGGCGTACGCTGGCGCGATATCGAAGTAATGCGCGAACCCGGCGGAAAGCCGACTCTGCGTCTCGAAGGCGTCGCACGGGAGCTTGCCGATCGCATGGGCGTGAAGAACATCGCGCTTTCCATCACTCACAGTGGCAATTTTGCACTCGCTCAAGTTATCTTTGAAAACTGAGCGGAGTTGGAGAGTGCGCAAAATTCGGAGTCTGCCCAGGTTGAAAGGGGTGCCAATTTCTCAAAAAGGGTCGGTCCCGAGGCGAACTTCACACCATTCGTTCGCGGGACGCCGGCCAGCAATCCGCACCTTCAGATAATTTCCGGTCAAAGCTTCCGTCCAACCGTTTCCGCTGCGCGAGAGCGTCAATGCACGGAGCGCCCGCCCTGCCTGCGCGGCTCGAAATGCCGCTGACTTTTCAAGCGCCAGAATGCGCAAACGCCGCGCGCGTTCGCGGGTCGCGCCGGACGGAACACGCGCAGCGAGACTGGCCGCTTCGGTGCCGGGGCGCTCGGAGAACGAGAAAACATGTAGATACGTGAATGGGAGGCGATCGATGAATGCAACGGTCGCATCGAAATCGTCGTCCGCCTCACCGGGGAAGCCGACGATGACGTCGGCGCCGATCGCCGCATTGGGCAAAATGCGCCGAATGGTTTTCAATTTCTCGGCGTAGTGCGCGGCGCGATACCAGCGATGCATCGCGCGCAGAATTCGGTCCGAGCCGGACTGCAGCGGAATGTGAAAATGCTGCGCAATGCGATCGGATGAGGCTACGAGCGCGACGAAATCCTCAGTTACATCCTGCGGCTCGATCGAACTGAAGCGCAATTGTTCAAGCTCTGTTTCCTCGAGGATGCGCCGAACGATCGTTCCGAGCCCGGCCCGAGGTGTGAGATCGCGGCCATACGCGCCCAGATTAATTCCACTCAGGACAATTTCTTTCGCACGAGCAGCAACGAGCGCGCGCACTTCTTCGATGACCACGTCCGGGGGCAAGCTGCGGCTGCGTCCGCGAACAAATGGGATCACACAGTAAGAGCAGCGATTGTTGCACCCGTCCTGAATCTTCAGAATCGGACGCGTGCGGTCGCCTGAATCGTGCGCTGCCGGGGCCAATTGCATGGACATTTGCGCGAAGATGTCGCCGGTCAATATTTTCGCAGGGCCGCGAGATAGCGACAGCGGGTCCTCCTCGAGCTGCGCAAGCGGAACAAAATCCGTAGCCGTCGCGACTACGGAAACTGCGGGGGAAATCAATTCACGGAGGACGCCCGGAATTTCCGCTTGATGCGAATTTCCGACGACAAAGCTCACCCCATCAAGAACTGCCAATTCGTCGGGTGCTCGTTGGGCATAACAACCGGTGACGACGATTCGCGCTGCCGGATTTGCGCGATGAATCTTACGCACTGCTTCGCGCGTCTGCGAATCGGCGGCGGCTGTGACCGTGCAGGTATTGAGCACGACGAAGCTGGCGTGCGCGTGTTCGGAGGTGAGCGTCAATCCCTGTGCGCACAGCGCATGACGAAGCGCGGCGGCGTCCGCTTCGGTGGCGCGGCAACCGAAATTCTCGATGGAAAATGTGGCCATGCGGTCGCGTGATGCACCGGGTCAGAGAATTGGAAACGAGGAATTATAGCAGCGAATCACCGGGAGACTCTGGTCATGCGCAAAGGGTGGCCCATGCGGAGCGAGGAAGCAGCGTGATTACGTCCCGGCGCCGCGGCGTTGGTAGCAGAGGAGAATCAGGTCGGCTCGGCGGCGCACGCCGAATTTTGCAAGCAGATTCGAAACGTGGAATTTCACGGTCCGCTCGGAGATGTGCAAGCGGTCAGCGACCTCTTTATTGGCAAGATTTTCGAGAAGTCCACTGAGCACTTCCTGCTCGCGCCGACTCAACTCAGCCGGCGAGTCTCCACGCAGACGACGCCCCTGGGTGCTGCTGAGAATCGAGTCCACGAAGCGAGAAAGCACGGTTCGTGGAACCCAGAATCCTCCGGCGGCGACGAGCGGGAGTGCACGGGGGAGCTGCTCCCGCGCCTCTTCGTAGTTCAGGATCCCCTTCACGCCCTGCCGGAGGAGGGTGTAACTATCGGCCTCCTTCAGCTTGTCACCAACTACCAATAAACGCGCTCCGGTGTTGCGATCGAGGATATTGCCGAGCAGCGCGCCAGTGGCCTGCTTTGCGGCGTGAGCATCTATGACATACACAGACGCGCGGGGAACTTCCAAGTTGCGAAGATCAGGAGCCAGCATGGACTCCAATTGCCGGGAGACGATCTGGAAACCGGAATTCGTGAGCAGGCGCTGGAACTCGTCCAGCACCATCGGATGCGGCGAAAGAAGACAGACTTTCAGATGCGATTTTGCGGCCCCTCTTGCCATCGTAGTTTAGGCTAGCGGAATTGCCCTACAGGGGCAAGGAAGACAACAAGAGCGATTTCATACAATACACGGGTACAGGAGGGGGTCGAAATCACAAAAAAGTCGCTGAAAATGAAGAATCCGGCGCGTGCGGCTTTCACTCGGCGCTCGGCGGGATAAAATACAGTAGTTCTAGCTAGACCGCTTCTTGTTGCAGCTTTGCGTTCGCGCTCTTGCGCCGCATCAGAAGCCCGAGCGCCAAGAGTCCCGCAGCGAACATCGGGAGGGTTTCGGGTTCGGGTGTGGTGATGATGAATTCCTGGACTTGGCCGGAAAGATTTACCGGAGCCGTGTTCGTCAGGATCAAGAAACCACTCGGATTGATCGAGCCATAATTCTGTTCCGCCGATAGAATCCACGCCGCTGCGGCACCGTTAGTAGGCGCCTGGGGGTCGAACAAATCCCAGATCGCGTACTGGATAGCAATAATCGCGTTGACGTCGGTCGGATTCGAAAGATAGTTCGGGTCGGACATGAACTGCGCATACTGCGTGGTCAGCCACGCGGCCTGCTCATAGAGCTGGGTGGGCGTGTACAAGCTGTAGTACGGATCCGTCAGAGTCAACTGCGCGACGTTCGCTGCGTTGCCATATCGCGTGTTGCTCAGGTCGCCCGACATGGGAGTCTCATTGGCCACCCAGGTCTGTCCCTTGGTTACGTCGTTGTTAAAGTCAACGCAGTAGAGAGTGACCTGCTGTCCGCCAACGATTCCAACATAAGGTCCGACATAGTAGTGACCGTCGTTGGTGCCTGTCGCTCCCACAAAGTATGCATTTACGGTTGTACCGTCGGCATATGCAGCCGGTACCACCATCAGAGCAACTGCCGCGACCAACATCCAGATGGCCCAATTTTTCATTAACCGTGGCTCACTGTGAAGACAATCACAACTACAAAGGAAGTAGCACTCGAGCTGCCAAAAGGAGGGCCCATAAGTCATTGAAAAAAAAGAGGGTCCTAAATAGTGTCCCCGCCGAACGCCAACCATTTTCCTGATGGCTGAAACGAATTGCCCTTAATTTACGCTGAGGCTTGGAGCGAAATGTCCGGTCGCGGGGTGTCACATAGCGAGCGATTTCGCCTTTCTTTCGAATGCGTGTCTGAGTTCGAGCGGCGGAAACGGAGACAGTGATCGTTCTATTTCACGAGAGAGAAATCGCCTCGCAGGTTCAATCAGCCGGCGACACGGAGCGCCTTGCAATTACAGGGGGCTCGTCCATCTTTCGCTGTGGACGCTTGGCAGGGAGACCGGCCTGGCGAACCTTGTAGAGCAAAGCACGGTAGCTGATTTTCAAAACTTCCGCGGCTTTCCTGCGATTCCAATGATTGGCCTGAAGAACTTTCAGGATGACGTCATGCTCCATCCTGCGGGTGACCTGCTGGGCAATTCGCTTGAGGGGAATCTTGCCGTCTTCGTTCATCTCGTAGGCGACATCGAGCGGCTTTCTTTCGGCGCGTTCAGAATAGAACGCCTCTTCGGAACCGAGAATCACGTAGCGCGCCATGCAGTTTTCCAGCTCGCGGACATTCCCTGGCCAATCCCGCTGCTGTAAGAGTTGGATGATGTCTTTTGAAACCGGCGGCGACTCGCGTTTGAACCGGACGTTGAACTGCTGCCGGAGATATTCGAGCAGGTAGGGAATGTCGTCGCGGCGCTCGCGGAGCGGCGGAAGCGTAATGCTGATCACATTGATTCGATAGAAGAGATCGGAACGGAAGGAGCCGCCTCGGATCTCCTGCTGGAGCTGGCGATTTGTCGCGCAAATGACCCGCGCGTCCATCTGTTTTTCTTCGTGATCGCCGATGCGTGTGAAATGGCCGTCCTGCAGTACATGGAGCAGCTTGGCCTGGAGGCTGCCATCCAGCTCGGCAATTTCATCCAAGAAAAGCGTGCCGCCCAGTGCGAGTTCCATCCGGCCGGGCTTTGCTGCGACGGCGCCGGTGAAGGCGCCCTTTTGAAATCCAAAGAGCTCGCTTTCCAGCAGCGTGCCCGGAATTGCGGGACAATTCACTTTTACAAAAGGCCCGTTGCGCCAGGGCGAACGTTCGTGAATGAAGTGCGCGAGAACCTCTTTTCCCGTTCCGCTTTCCCCGAGGATTAGAATGGGGACATTCAGGCCGGCCGCACGGTCCACGCGTTGCCGGACCGCGGCCATTGCTTCTGACGGCCCGAAATACATGTGCACGTCAGAAGAATCGACGGGAAGTGGTGTGTTTCCAGATCTTGCTTCAGCGGCAAAGGCCATCAGGACGACGCGCCACAAGCGGGCGCTCTACAATCTCCACTTGGGTACTTTGCACACGGAACGCCAAACGAGACGCGGCGTGAATTGACAAAAATGCCAGACCATCAGCCGCATTTGAGATTTAACACCTTATTAATCAATTCATTATGTGGTGCCATGGATGCACCCCGATGCGGCGAAGGAACGCCGTCCTGTGAGCCCTTTCGTGGGGAAACCAGAACATCCTTGGCACTTTCGGGAAGGGCGCTTCCCACATTTGGCCTAGAAGATTTCCAGATTCGCTAGAGGCTTTGCTCGTCGCGCGCACTAGCGCAGAGCTGGGCTGTGGAAAAGTGCCCTCCCTGTGGATTTTCTCGGGGGATGCATTGACGCGAGGCGGTCCTGAGGGATCGAGAAAACAACGAATCCGCCTGAATTTTACGTTGCTGGATGTGGATGCAGCGAGAGCGCAAGTATCTAGAACGGGACTAACGCTGAGGAAAGATCAACGCTTCAAGCATGTCGGCACGAGCCTTCTGGTCCGAAGCAAACAACTGTAGCAGGTCGGTCACCGAAAGCATCCCGCGATACCCCTTTTCGCTGTCAAGAACCAGCAAATGAAAAATTCCGTGTTGATCCATCAGCCGCAGGCAATCTTCGATGGAGGTATCCGGGGTCGCGGTGACAAGCTGTCGCGTCATGATCTCAGAAACGCGCATCCAGGCAGGACATTTATTTTCGGCCGCAACTTTGTCGGAGACGTCGCTCTGTGAAACCACTCCTACGAGGACTCCTTGCTTGTCAAGCACTCCGACCGAGCGCACTTTCCGATCGCGGAGAAAGCGCGCCGCGTCATGAACAGTCGTATCCTCGGTGATGGAGTAAACCTCACGACGCGATGCAATGAGGTCCGCAACTCTCATCGGACCCTCCTAGGTGGCTGAAGTGGGGTCATGCTAGGACGATTCGACCCTGGAACGCAACTGGATTTCACGGGACGATCGGCCGAGGCCCAGACCAAATGGCGCAGACTCTCCGCGCCTGGGACGATAGAATCGTTGAGAAAACGTCAGAGATAGTCACCCGAAGACAGAGCCAAGATCGAACTCGTTCGCGGAGCGGCCACGAATTCTAGATTCGGGACGCCTCACCGCGAATGATGTCGTATCGTTCGATAACCGCAGCGATTCCGATCGTTTCGTGCTCTTCATCGCGCCGCTTATCGATTCGGACGACGCGTCCATGAGCGCGAACGAAAACTTCTGTGCCGCGGGTTATTTCGGCCGGCAGTGTGAGGGTGAAGTCGAGTTCGGTGCCGGGAGTGAGATCTTTGTGCATTGTGAAGTAAACGCCGCGCGTTGAGATGTCCCGAGTCTGGCCGCTATGCGCCCCGGGCTCTCGAGTGATTGGTGTGCGGACGTTCACCGGTAGGGACAGGTCGTACCGGCGAGCCATGCGACGTTCCGTCATCCCCGCTGTTCCTCCAGGAAAAAATTGAAGACGTGAGAATCCCCACCAATCAGGTTAGCAATCCCTCTTCCAAAGGTCACGCGCTGTTTCCCGCACGCTGCCGTTTCACCATTCCTGGCAAGCGCATGGAAAAAACTGCCTCGCCAAAAATTGGCACGACAAACAAACCCTTTGAAAACAGTAACAAACGTTTCGTCAAGCTCTCGGCTGGGAGGTGAGAGCCCGATCTCACACGCGAGAGAATTTTGCGTGTGTGTCATTCCGGAGCGGAATACTAGACCAATCTGCGGGGGATGGGTAGTGCTATTTCGCTGGAGGTGCTCTAGATATGCAACTCTTTGCAGGGTACAGGACTACGTGCCCGGCCACGACTCATATGGGTTTCACCGATAAAAAGAGGTGAATCAGACTCGCATTCGAGCGCCGTGACCAACTCTGAATCAACCAGAATATTGATTACGTTGATTTCGGACCCGGGAACGACTCTACGAGCCGCGGATTCCCGGTCCGGCAGGGACGGGATCTTTGGGTGCGGCTGTTGCCGCGGCTGTGGCTGCCGCTTTTGCAGCAGCTTCCTTCGCGGCTTCCTTTGCAGCCGCAGAACGCGAGCCGCGACCGGAGTCGAGATTGAATTGCCTCATCTTGTAGAGCAGCGCTTTGTAGCTGATGCCCAGCATTTTTGCGGCGTCCTTGCGGCACCAGTTTGTTTTCTCGAGCGCGTCGGCGATGGCTTCCATCTCGGCTTCGTCTTTCAAGCCGCGCACGAGTGCTTTGAGACCCTGCTCCTTCGGCGCGGGTGATTCATCGCGCGGTGAGATGCGTTGCTGTGCGCCCGTCATCTCCAGAAGTTCGCGGAAGCTGCCTTCGTCATCCTCCAAAATCACGTAACGCTTGACGAAGTTTTCAAGCTCGCGCAGATTGCCCGGCCATGGGTAGCGAAGCGTCGCTTCAAGCAGATGCTTCGACGGCTCCGGCGCGGGCTTGTTATATTTCTCGCTGTACTTGACGAGGAAATGCCGGAACAGGAGCGGGATTTCCGTGGTGCGCTCGCGCAGCGGCGGAATGTGAATCGCAAGGACGTTCAAACGGTAGTAAAGATCTTCGCGGAAGCGCCCGGAACGCATCGCTTCTTTCACGTCCATGTTTGTGGCGGCGAGGACGCGCACATCCACCTGAACTACCGAGCGGCCACCGAGCCGCGAGAACTGATTGTCTTGAAGCACGTGCAGAAGTTTCGCCTGAAGATGCGGGCTCATCTCCGCAATTTCGTCGAGGAAGATCGTGCCCTTATTGGCCAGCTCGAACTTGCCGGGCTTCGATCGCACGGCTCCCGTGAACGCGCCCTGATCGTAGCCGAAAAGCTCGGATTCAAGCAATTCACCGGGAAGGGCCGCGCAGTTCACTTTCACAAAAGCCTGCTGGCGGCGGGTCGAACGGAGATGAATCATCCGCGCAATCACTTCTTTGCCGACGCCACTTTCGCCGCTGAGAAAAATCGGCACATCCACGGGCGCAATCTGCAAAACCTGCTGACGGATCTTGAGCATCTGCGGACTGGCGGCGAGGAACGAGAGATCTTCCGTTAATTGTTCGCAGTATTCGCGGAGCGCTTTATTTTCCGAGCGCAGTTCCTGCTTCTGGCGGCATTTCAGAATGGCGGCATCGAGTTCTGGTTTCTCGAACGGCTTCGTCAAGTAGTCGAGCGCGCCCAAGCGAATCGCTTCGACCACCGTCGTGACTTCATTCGAGCAGGAAAGCATGATGACGTTGAGCGTGCGGTCCAAATGCATCAGTTGCCGCAGGGTCTCGAGCCCGTCCATCTCCGGCATCAGCACGTCCAGGATGATGTAGTCCGGACGTTCCCCTCCGCCGATCCGCTCGAGCGCTTCTTTGCCGCTCAATACAGTGTGAACATCGAAGCCGTCAACTTCCAGAAGGGTTTGTAAGTACTTGCGAATACTCGGTTCGTCGTCCACGACGAGAATCTTTTCTTTTTCAACTGCCTTCTTTACAGTCACGCGATTTGCTCCGCTCCGTTGGATTCTACAATGTTATTCGACATTAATCGGCAGCAAGAATGAAAATGAACTCCCACGGCCCAGTTCACTATCCACCCAGACTTTTCCGCGATGCGCCTGAATCAAACGCTTCGTAATTGCGAGGCCCAGCCCCATACCAGAAGACGAAGGATCCACGCGCACAAATTCTTCGAAAATCTCCTGATGGTACTCGGCGGCAATTCCGTTGCCGGTGTCCGTCAGGCAAATCAGCACGCTGTTCGTACGGCCGCCCACGTCGCGCCGCCGCTCGCTGGAAGGCGAGGCCTCTGAAACGCGGCGTTCCCAGAAATGCGGTTCCGCGAGCAGCGTGACACAACCGCCGGCAGGCGTGTGCTTGAGCGCGTTATCGATCAAGTTCGCTACGCACTGCTGCACCTTCTGATAATCGAACTTGAAGAGCGGCAGATCGCGGTGCAACTTGATGTCAAGGTGCACCTTCGCTCGCTGAAACGCGTCTTGCCAGCGGCAGGCAACTTCGTTGATGCAGTCGCGGAGATCGTTTTCGCGGAGTTGGAGCACAAGCTTGCCACTTTCGAGCGCCGAATAGTTCAGGAACATGGACACCAGCCGCACCAACCGGTCGCAGCTCTCCTTCGATTCCTGTAGAATTTCGCGCTGACGATCGCTCACTTTTCCGAGTGAGCCGGTGAGCAGCAGGTCGTAGTAACCCTTCATCACAGCGAGCGGAGTTTTCAGTTCATGCGCCGCCGAGGCGAGGAACACCGTTTTCTGCCGGTTCACTTCCTGAAGACGCAGGTAAGCAGCCAGGAGATTTCGATATGTGATTTCGCGCTCTTGCAAAAGATCCTGAACCGTCTGGCGCATTTCTGCTTCATCGGCAGGCGCTTCCGCCGGAGCCAGTTCGATCGAGACGACGAGCCAGTCGGGTTCAGGCAGCCAGCGAATGCGTGCCCGGCTCTTCTCATTCTTGAACTCGAGCGGGAGATTGACCTCTTGTTCGCCGCCTTCGAGTTGATCCAGGATTGCTTTGCGATCCGACCGCAGAATATCTGCGAAGAGATTTCTGTCTGACCCGGGATGCAAATCGGCCGTGGCGAGCTTGTCTTGTGCGTGCAGGTTCGTGAAAAGGAGCTGGCCTCCGCGGTCGGAGACAAGCAAGGGACGATCGAGGGCGTCCAATAGGCTTGCGACCAGGTGAAATACGGCCTGTCCAGTCGCCTGCTGATCCAATGTCACACCCTTTGACAATTCACCCTCCCGGGAGCGTTCATCGCAAAGTCCAAAGACACCACTCTATTTTTTGCGCGAGCCAGCA
>JBAWGF010000162.1:0-7274 GCA_049592615.1 Candidatus Acidiferrales bacterium | reverse complement strand
CTCGTATTCGGCGGCTCGGCTTGCGGGAAAAATCAGGTGGGTGTGGGAATCAACGAATCCCGGCAGCACGACTCGCCCGCCGAGGTCAAATTTCTCCGCGCGCCTTGCCTGGCGCATGCGCTCGATTTTTCGCTGCGGCCCGACTGCAATAATCCTGTCGCCGTGCGTCAGAAGCGCGCCATTGCGGATAATCCCGGGATCGCGGAGCGCCCGCCCGCGCCTTGGCACAGCCCCGCGCAAAGTTAGAAGCTGCGAACAGCCGGTGATCAGCCAGTCGTGCACGGGAACCGCTTCGATACTAACTCGACATAAGTGAAAAAACTACCATGGCGCGGTGCCTTCGCTTAGCGGACCTCGATGGCATGAGAGAACTCTTTCGGGCCGGAGCCGTCGGTCCGAAAGATGAAAGGTACGGAGATTGTGCGTCCTTCAAGCTGTCGCAGTCTTGCCCAGATATGCCGGCGCGAAAACTTCGGCGACGAAGGATTCGAGCGTTGTGGGCGTAGTATTCTTCGCCGAGCGCGTCTCCAGCGGCGCCACCAGTCCCGCGTTCGCGCCTTTCCACATTTCAATCAACAGCGCCGCCGTATTCTTCGGCAATCCCATCTGAACGAGCGCAGGTTCGAGCATCATGAACGGCACCTGCATGTAACTGAGGCCGGGTTTCCCGATCGCTTTGCCGACAATCGATGCCGCCTCTTTCATCGAGATGTCGCGCTGGCCGTGAAGTTCCTGAATGGAACTGGCGGAGAAGTCGCGTTCAGCAAGGCGCTTGGCCGCATATGCGCCGATATCCTTTGTCGCAATCCACGGCATTGGCACATCGCTCACCATCCCGCCGGGAAGAGTTCCCATCGAGCGCAATGGCGCGATGCTCATGAGGAGATTTTCCATGAAATAGCCCGGGCGCAAGTACAGGACGTTGAGGCCCGCGATGCGGTTGAGTTTTTGTTCCATATTGTGCAGACCGACGATGGGCCCCGTCTTTTCCGCGTGTTGTGCGCCAACGCTGCTGAGTGCGACGACGTAAGGCACGTGCGCATTTGCGACTGCCGCAGCGTAGGAATCCGAGACGCGTTCTTGGCGCGCGCGCAAGTCCTGCTGCGAGGTATCCTCGGGCAGCACAAGATAGACAGCCTCTGCGCCCTCGAAAGCTTTCGTCATGGACGCGACGTCCCCGACGTCGCCGACAAACGCTTCCGCGCCCCTTTGTACGAGCGCTTCGAGCTTCTTCGCGTCGCGCCCCACCGCGCGAACCTTTTCACCTTTTGCAAGCAGCGCTTCGGCTGCCGCTTTTCCCGTTCTTCCCGTTGCTCCAGTAATGACAATCATGGTTTCCTCCACTCCATCCGATTCATGGAGCAATCCCTTCGATTCCAAGTCTTTTTCTGAAGCGGAGCGTCTGAGTTTCGTTGGTGTCTAGGCCACCCGCTCCGCCCGCCGCCCTCCGAAGGCATGAATCGTGCGAGTGCCGCTGATGACCTCTCCACCGTGTCGCAGCCCCTTGGGAATGTAGTATTCCTCCCCAGCTTTTAGTGCAACGCGCTCGTCGCCAAAAACGAGCGTATAGCAGCCTTGAACCACGATGATGTATTCGTCGAAATCGTGGACGTGCAGTGCGGAAGTCGCTGTTTCACGGCAGGTCCAGAAGGCCAACTGGCCTCCATCCGCGCCGTCGAACACATAGCCCTCCACTCCAAGTGTCGCCTGACTGCTCGTTTTAATTCCGTTTGCCGCAGTCTTCATGAATCCGGGGAAATCGTCCATTCCTTTTCCTCAATATGAGTTTCTATCTGCGATCATCTGTGTTCATCTGTGGTTCCAATCGCTTCAAGCCATCGGCACCTTCACTCCATTTTTCTTCGCAAATTCAATCGCTTCGGGATACCCCGCGTCCGCATGCCGCGCGACGCCAATCCCCGGATCGTTCGTCAGCACGCGTTCGATTCGCGCGGCCATTTCCTTCGTTCCATCCGCCACGGTGACTTGTCCCGCATGTTGCGCGTAGCCGATTCCGACTCCGCCGCCATTGTGAATCGAGACCCAGCTCGCGCCGCTCGCAGTGTTCAGCAGTGCATTGAGCAGCGCCCAATCAGCCACCGCGTCCGATCCGTCGCGCATCTTTTCCGTTTCGCGGTAGGGCGACGCCACCGAGCCGCAATCGAGATGGTCGCGCCCAATCACGATCGGCGCATTCAATTCTCCGCGCGCCACCAAATCATTCAACGCCAATCCAAACTTGTCCCGCTCGCCGTAGCCCAGCCAGCAAATGCGCGCCGGAAATCCCTGAAATCGTACGCGCTTCTGCGCGAGCTTGATCCACCGCGTCAGCACTTCATCGTGCGGAAACATTTCGAGCACCAGCTGGTCCGTGCGATGAATGTCCGACGCTTCACCCGACAGCGCGGCCCAGCGGAACGGGCCGCGTCCTTCGCAAAACAGCGGCCGGATGTACGCCGGAACAAACCCCGGAAAATCGTACGCGTTCTTCACGCCCTGCTCGAATGCAAACGTGCGGATATTGTTGCCGTAGTCGAATGTCACCGCGCCCATTTTTTGGAGCGCGAGCATTCCTTCCACGTGCCGCCCGATTGATTCAAGCGACCGCTTGCGATAGCCTTCGCGATCGCTCGCGCGTAACTCCGCCGCCTGCGCGGCATTTAGTCCTTGCGGAATGTATCCGCCGACCGGATCGTGCGCGCTCGTCTGGTCTGTCAGCAAGTCGGGCACGACCCCGCGCCGCGCCAGCTCTGGAATCACGTCCGCGCAATTTCCCACCAGCCCCACCGACGTCGCTTCGCGCTTGCGCACCGCATTCTTTAGAATGCGCATCGCTTCGTCGAGATCGTTCACCATCACATCGCAATAACCACTCTTCACGCGGCGCTTGATCCGCTCCGGATCAACATCAATTCCAAGAAACGCCGCTCCGTTGAGCGTCGCCGCAAGCGGTTGCGCTCCGCCCATTCCGCCCATCCCGCCGCTTGCAATCAATTTTCCGGCTAGATCTCCCTGAAAATGTTTTCGTCCCGCCGCTGCAAAAGTTTCGTAGGTGCCTTGCAGAATTCCCTGCGTGCCGATGTAAATCCAGCTCCCCGCGGTCATCTGGCCGTACATCATCAGCCCCGCGCGGTCGAGCTCGTCGAAATGTTTCCAGTCGCTCCAATGTCCCACCAGGTTTGAATTCGCAATCAGCACGCGCGGAGCATACTCGTGCGTGCGAAAAATTCCCACCGGCTTGCCCGACTGCACGAGCAGCGTCTCGTCGTTTTCAAGCGCTCGAAGCGACCTGACGATGGCATGAAAACAATTCCAGTTGCGCGCCGCTTTGCCGCGCCCTCCGTAAACGATCAGCTCCTCCGGTTTTTCCGCGACTTCGGGATCGAGATTGTTCATCAGCATGCGCATCGCGGCTTCCTGCTGCCATCCCTTGCACGTGATGGCCGTCCCGCGCGGCGCTCGGACGGGTTGGTATCCCGTCGTCTCTACGGTGTCGATCTTCGACATGCAATTTCCTCTCGCGGCATCTTATCGCACCGCGCCACGCATTTACAGGTTTCACGCGACAAGAACCAATCTCACAAACGCTTCTCACCGGATAATGTTCTGCTTCGAGGGGGCGCAGCTTTACCCTGTGCCTCGTTTGCGAAGGGCTGCTGCGTTCGGCAAACGACCTTGGCGTGGCGTTTGGCGGAGCGAGGAACTTGCTTCTGTCTTTCTCTCCCGCCCCTTTGCTTTTATCTGTGTTTATCTGTGTTCACTTGCCCTGAGGCCGCTGTGGCGGACGAAGGGTCTGTGGTTGCATTTCCGCCCTCGTCTCGTACAGGTGTACTAGTCCTCGCCCCATTCTGTACCTTTGGACAATCATTTCTCGATGGGCTTCGTGCTAACGTTCGCTCGGAACAATGCCGACAAATCACAACTCGCTCACACAACACGCAGTCGCCGCGTCACCGCCCGCACTCCGCCTCGCATCCTTCATTTCTAATCGTCACCCCTGCCGATTAGAAATCCTTCCAACTCCTTGGAAACAAACGATCCGCGCCTTGTCTAATCGTCACTCGATCCAGCCATTTTTTTTCGCGAATTGCGCGCCCCCGCCCCGATACGCTACAGTGAATGAAATGGCGACAGAATATCCCTCTCTGCCGAAATGCCTTCTCGATGCGGTGGACCGCTACGCGAACCCGCGCGCTCAGATGTACCGCTCCGCGGAGGGCTGGGAATCGATTTCGGCGAATGAAATGCTCCGCCGCGTCGCGGGACTTTCGAAGGCGCTCGCCGAACTCGGCGTCAAGCCCGGCGACCGGGTGGGACTCTTCGCGCCCAACTGTCCCGAATGGCATATCGCCGACTTGGCAATTCAGGGGCTCGGCGCCGTGGATGTCCCGATCTATTTCAACGAATCGCCCGACCGCCTGATCTACATTCTCAACGACTCCGGTGCGCGCATCGTTTTCACGTCGGGTGAATCGCAGGCTCGAAGAATTTCCGAATGCCGCGACCGCATCCCCGGACTCGAGCAGGTTGTCTCGGTCGCTTCTCCGGCCGACCTTCGCGGCGACATCTTGCGCTACGAAACCCTGATCGTCCGCTCCGGTGAAAACGAAATCTCCGAATATCGGCGTCGCGCCGCCGAAGTCACTCCGGGTCAACTCGCAACAATCATTTACACGTCGGGAACCACCGGCGAGCCAAAGGGTGTCATGCTCACGCATTCGAATCTCGCATCGAACGCGATCGAAGCGTTCAAAGGAAATGAGTTTCTCCCCCACGACGTCGGAATATCTTTTCTTCCCCTGGCCCACGTGTACGAGCGGGTCGTGGGCTATGGTTACTTGTTTCGCGGCATATCCATCGCTTATGTGGAGCAGATCGAGTCCGTCGCGCAAGCGCTCCTTGAAGTCCGGCCGACCATGGTGACGGCCGTTCCGCGCTTTTACGAAAAAATATACGCCAACATTCTCGACAAGGGACGTCACACGTCGGGAATCAAACGCGCGATT
Organism: Candidatus Acidiferrales bacterium; assembly: GCA_049592615.1. Classification (GTDB taxonomy): domain Bacteria; phylum Acidobacteriota; class Terriglobia; order Acidiferrales; family UBA7541; genus Palsa-295. The sequence continues at coordinate 2,268 of JBAWGF010000162.1, read as the reverse complement.
TTTGAGTGGGCGCTCCGTGTCGCTGACCAGGCAGCGCCCTGGCGCGCATTCGGCAAAGAAGTCTCTTTCGGCGTCAGACTTAAGTGGAAAGTTGCGAATGCGCTTGTTTACTCGAAGATTCGCGCTGGGCTCGGCGGAAGACTTCGGACGTTGTCCTCTGGCGGCGCGCCCATCGCGCCGGAGCTGGCGGAGTTCTATTGGTCTGTGGGTCTCCCGGTATATCAGGGCTACGGCCTGACGGAAACCTCTCCGGTTGTCTCGACGAATCTCCCGGGCGCTAACAAGGTGGGCACTGTCGGCCGGCCGATAACCGACGTCCAGGTGCGCATCGCCTCTGACGGCGAAATACTCGTTAAAGGGCCCAACGTCATGCAGGGCTACTATCGCAAGCCCGATCAGACGCGCGAAGTTTTCACACCGGACGGCTGGTTCTGCACCGGCGACATCGGAAACCTCGACGAAGACGGATACCTCACGATTACGGATCGCAAGAAAGAATTGATCAAGACGGCGGCCGGAAAATTTATCGCGCCCGCGCCGATTGAAAACTCACTGAAGACGAGCCCTTTTATTTCGAATGCGATTGTGGTGGGCGACCGCCGCAAGTTTGTATCCGTCCTCATCGTGCCGAATTTTACGGGGATCGAAGCCGAGGCGCGGCGTCACGGCCTTGATTTTCCCACGCCGGTGCAGATGATGAATGACCCCTGGGTGCGCGATCTTGTGTCGCATGAAATCGAGCGGCTCACGTCCTCCCTCGCGCAGTACGAGAAGCCAAAGCGCTTCGCAATGCTCGAGCAGGATTTCACGTATGCCAACGGCGAGCTTACGTACACGATGAAAATGAAACGCCGCGTCATCGAGCAGCGCTATCAGGACGTCATCGCTCGCCTCTATGCCGACGTCGAGGAGCCGCGCCCGCAACATTCGGCCTAGGGGGTACAATGAATCAGGAGAAATTGCCATGACCGATCAACTCGTGATTGCAGGACGCGCATTTAATTCGCGCTTGATTGTAGGAACCGGAAAGTACCGCAGCTTTCAGGAAATGGTCCGCGCGCACGAAGCCTCCGGCGCCGACATGGTCACAGTCGCGGTGCGCCGCGTGAACCTCACCGACCGCACGAAGGAATCGCTTCTCGATTACATCGACCGCAAAAAATTCTTCATCCTTCCGAATACGGCGGGCTGCTATTCGGCGGACGAAGCCATTCGCGCGGCTCGCCTCGGACGCGAAGTCGGATTGTCGAATTGGGTTAAGCTCGAAGTCATCGGCGACGAGCAGACGCTTTTTCCGGAGACCGAAGAGCTCGTCCGCGCGACGAGCGCGCTTGTGAAAGAAGGATTCGTCGTGCTCCCTTACACGAATGACGATCTCATCGTCGCGCGCAAGCTGATCGACGCGGGCGCGTCTGCCGTGATGCCGCTTGGCGCTCCGATCGGCTCCGGCATGGGAATTCAGAATGTCGCGAACCTCCGCATCCTGCGCGAGCGCATCACGGAAGTTCCTCTCATTGTGGACGCGGGAGTCGGAACTGCCTCCGACGCAACCGTTGCCATGGAGCTTGGCGCGGATGGAGTCCTGATGAATACGGCGATTGCGGGAGCGGTGGACACAGTCCTGATGGCGGAGGCCATGCGCGCCGCCGTTGATGCGGGCCGCAAAGCATTCCTTGCCGGCCGCATCCCGAAAAAACTGTACGCCACTGCTTCGAGCCCGCTCAGCGGTGTCGTGCGATAGATATCGGATGTTTCGAATGATTCATCGGAACAGGACGTGCCAGGAAATATCCACCAGGGCATGGACGAGCGTGCCCGGGAGAAGGGAGCCGGATTTCATCCACGCGCGGCCGTAAAAAAATCCTGCAATTGTTGCGAGCAGGACGTATTTCCAGTTCGGCACAGGCGCGTGGAAAATGTGGGAGAAGCCGAAAATCACGGAAGCAACCGCAAGTCCGGCCCACTGATTTTTCAGCGATCGCGAAACCAAATTCTGCAACAACCCGCGAAACAAAAATTCTTCGGGCCACGCCGTGAAAAATAAAATTCCGATCGCAGCCGCGGGAAGCGATTGCCAGCGTCCGAGCGTTGGAGCCCACGTGAGAAATCCGATTTTCATCCCGAGTGGAATCGCGATGGCCACAAAGACTACAAAGTTGAATCCAAAATGGAATCCGAAATCGCGCCGCCATTCCACGGCGTATCCAATTCCGTCGAGCCGTCGAAGCAGCACAAACGCTGCGACGCCGGTGTTCAGCGCCATCAGAA
>JBAWGF010000161.1:0-2076 GCA_049592615.1 Candidatus Acidiferrales bacterium | reverse complement strand
CCTGTTGGAGACGCCGCGTCCGCACGGCTCACCGAATGGCAAAAACTTTTTCGCCGCACGCGAGCGCAATTGCCAAAGTCTGCGCCTGCCGCGTGGACAATCTCGGCGAAATCCGAGAAGGATCAGTTCGTTCTCTCGGTCGCAGGAGCGGGCGCGCCGAAAAATGTGTCGTTCTTTCCGCTCGAGCCGGGTGTGATTGAAAACTCTGCGCCGCAAGAATGGAACGTAACCAACAATGGATTTCGCATGACGCTGAAAAAATCGGAGCAGCTCGATAAGCTGATTTCCACGTTGAAGGGCGTGATCGCTTTAGGTGACGGGCGCGCATTCGAAATCTCCGCACTCGTCGCACAGTAATGACGAAGGACGCGGACGGAAGCAGTTGCATCAAATTTTGTTTAGTGGAAAATATGGAGCGAGAATCTGGGAGGCAAAATGAGAAAACGGATGGTCGCATCGATTGCATTGCTTTTCGCGGCCGCGATTGCGCTGTCAACCGCGTGGGCGGCGCGAGTGGGTGAGCCCGCGCCGGATTTTACGGCGACCGACAGCAACGGAAAAGTTCACAAGCTTTCGGAGTACGCCGGTAAATTCGTCGTCCTGGAATGGACGAACCGCGGCTGCCCATTCACGCAGAAGCATTACGACAGCGGCAACATGGAACGATTGCAGCGCGATTGGACCGCGCGCGGAGTCGTTTGGCTGACGGTCGTGTCGTCCGCGCCGGGCAAGCAAGGCTACGTGACCGCGGAGGAAGAAAACGCGTACTTGAAACAAGTGAAGGCTTCGCCGACCGCCGTCCTGCTCGATCCGACCGGCGCCCTCGGCCATCTCTACGACGCGAAGACCACGCCGCACATGTACATCATCAATCCGAAGGGTATCTTGATTTACAACGGAGCGATTGATGACCGTGTGTCAACAGACCCTGCGGACGTAAACGGAGCAAAGAACTACGTTTCGCTTGCGCTCGACGAAGCGCTGGCCGGAAAGCCGATTAGTGTTGCTAGCACGCGGCCCTACGGCTGTTCCGTGAAGTATTCGAACTAGCCGCGGCTCGAGTCAAATGTTGAACCACTTCGAATGTGCGTAGTGGTTCATAAGGCCGCGGAGACGCGCCTCCGGCAGGGACTCATCCTGACAAAAAAATCTCGCGCTGACTGAATATTTCCCTTGCATCGCGAGTGAATATCCGTATTCTGCGAATGCGAACTCGCTTCACGTGCGCGGCTGTGAGAGAGCGAGGATCGCCGGTGGAGGACGCGACAACAAATTGAGCACCATATCCCTCCCAGCCCAATTCCCCTCCCGGGCGATTCCTTCCGCAAAGAGAATTCCGAAGCTGACACTGTGGCCGCTTGTCGCGGCGACGTTTTTCATGGTCTCGGGCGGCACATATGGGACCGAAGACATCGTCCACGGCGCGGGCTATGCGAAAGGCATACTGATTCTCCTGCTAACGCCGATCCTGTGGAGCCTCCCGACGGCGTTCATGATTGGCGAGCTCTCGAGCGCGCTGCCGGCCGAGGGCGGGTATTACGCATGGGTGCGGCGCGCGTTGGGCAGTTTCTGGGGATTCCAGGAAGCGTGGCTTTCGCTCGTCGCCAGCATCTTCGACATGGCGATTTATCCGACGCTGTTCGTGGTGTACCTTTCGCGGTTGATACCGTGGTTCGGTGTGGGACATCGCGCTGTGATGGTGGGGCTGGCTGTGGTCACCGTGTGTGCATTGATGAATATCGCGGGCATCCGCGTGGTAGCGATCTCCTCGCTCTGGCTCTTTTTCATTCTCTCGGCGCCATTTGCAATCATCGTGTTGCTCGCACCGCTCAAAATCGGCGCGCTTTCGGGCGCGGTGATTGCGCCGACGACTTCGACAGTGGGCCTGGTCGGCGGTTTGCTGATCGGCATGTGGAATTACATGGGCTGGGACAATGCCTCGACGATTGCGACGGAAGTGAGGCGTCCGCAGAAAACTTATCCAAGGGCGATGATGCTGGCAGTCGTCGTCGTTTCGCTGACCTACATCCTGCCCGTCGTCGCGATGTGGGCGACCGGTATTTCACCGTCCGCATT
>JBAWGF010000160.1:0-6925 GCA_049592615.1 Candidatus Acidiferrales bacterium | reverse complement strand
GGAACACCATGGCGAGTGAAAGCAGAGCGGTCAAATAGGCGATCCTCTTCATTATTTTTTCCCCTTTTTCGACTGCTGTTCCGCTTCCACTTCGACCGGAACGCTTGTCTTGGCGCCCTGGTCAACCAGCGCCTTCTTCGCGGCCCATGCATTGCCTTCCATCAGGGTGAAGATCGCGCCATGAACGGCGCCGGACTGGTCGTGATACTGGATCGAGAGAGTGTCAATCTTGGTGCGGAACAGGCTCAGAAACCTTCCGCCACCGTACGGGGCGAACATCGTGAGCGTGCCAACGGTGCCACCGATGGTTCGCTCGGTGTCTTTTCCGGTTATCACTTCCGTGATCGTGTTGGTCGGGATGGTGACTTTTTTCTTTCCCTTCGTAAACACGAGAGAGCCATTCTCAACGGAGAGAGTCCCGGAGACGTTATGCTTCAAACCCTCGAGTCCAAGCACTTGCTTTGTGTCGGCAAACGACATGGGGTTTTGCGCGGAGCAGGGTGTGGCCAGCGACCCGACTCCGATCAGGACCGCCACGGCAGCAAACAAAATCGGGAACGCCCGGGGCATCTTCATATTCGATTTCTCCTCATCTTATCAACACAGGTCTTTGGAGGACCACGCGCGCCGAGTAGCCTACACTGATTTGACCTTTTATTCACGCAAAAAAGCGGTTTCGACGGGTCGGTTGACTTCGCGATGTGACTCCCATAACCTGACTGCTTTATCGCGCCACTCGACGGACGAATGAGGATGTTCCGAATCGAAACGGCGCAGAAAAGAGCGAACCCAGGCATGTCGGATTTGAAACTGCCGACGCGGTCGGAAGATTACGCAGAGTGGTACAACCAGGTCGTGCTGCGGTCGGAGATGGCCGACTACGCCCCGGTGCGCGGCTGCATGATCGTGCGGCCGTACGGCTGGGCACTTTGGGAAAACATCACGGCGGCGCTCGACCGGCGGTTCAAGGCGACGGGACACTTGAATGCTGCGTTTCCGCTGTTGATCCCGCGCAGCTTCATCGAGAAGGAAAAATCGCACGTCGCGGGATTCGCGCCGGAGCTGGCGGTGGTGACGCACGGCGGCGGCGAAAAGCTCGAAGAGCCGCTGGTGATTCGCCCGACGTCCGAGACGATCATCGGGCACGCGTACGCGAAGTGGATTCAGTCGTACCGCGACCTGCCCGTGCTGATCAATCAGTGGAACAGCGTGGTGCGCTGGGAATTGCGGACGAAGCTGTTTCTGCGCACGCTCGAATTTTTCTGGCAGGAGGGCCACACGGCGCACGCGACGTCCGAAGAGGCGGAATTTGAAACGCGCCAGATGCTCGATATTTATGCGGACTTTGCCGTGCGCGATGCGGCGGTTCCGGTGATTCCGGGGCGCAAGTCGGATTCCGAGCGGTTTGCGGGCGCCGAGCAGACGTTTTCGATCGAGGCGATGATGGGCGACGGCAAGGCGCTGCAGGCGGGGACGTCCCACAACCTGGGGCAAAATTTCGCGAAGGCGTTCGAGATTCGCTACCTCGACAAAAACGGCGTGTTGCAATATTGCTGGACCACGTCGTGGGGCCTCTCGACGCGATTTGTGGGCGCAATCATCATGGTTCACGGCGACGATCAGGGATTGATTTTGCCGCCGCGGCTGGCGCCGTTTCAGTTGGTGATCGTGCCGATTTTCAAGAGCGATGAGGAGAAGGCGTCGGTGATGGCGAATGCGCAGAAGCTGCGCGCCGAGCTGGTGGATGCGGGAATCCGCGTGAAGATGGATGAGCGCGAGGGCATGAGCCCCGGGTTCAAGTTTAACGATTGGGAGATGCGCGGCGTGCCGCTGCGTCTCGAGTTGGGACCGAAGGACGTGGCGAAAGCGTCGGTCGTGCTGGCGCGGCGCGACAGACCGGGCAAGGAAGGGAAGTCGTTCGTCGCGCAGCAGGGAATTGCGGCGGCCGTCGCGAAGATGCTCGAGGAGATTCAGCAAGCGCTCTACGACCGCGCACTCGCATTTCGCAAGGCGAACATGGCCGAGCCTGCCGACTATGCGACGTTCAAGACAGCCGTCGAGAAGGGCTTCGCGTACGCGTGGTGGTGCGGCAGCGCCGACTGCGAAGAGAAGATCAAGGCGGAGACCAAAGCCACGATGCGCTGCATCCCGGTCGATCAAACCCTCAGTGGAAGCGCGTCGGCGGGCGGCGCGGGCAAATGCGTCTTCTGCGGCAAGCCGGCGAAAGAGAAGGCAATCTTCGCCCGAGCCTACTAGGCGCTCTCAGGCGGGCCTTCGCGGTTTACTCATCGCAAACAAGGGCTTGAGCCGACTCCCTCGCGCATTCCTCCGCAGTGCTAGCATGACTTCACCACTGGATCGTCGAATCCACTTGGGAGGTTTTGCCATTACCGGCTTTCCGACAGATCGGACCAGGGAACGCGGCGGATCGAAACTGAATACGCTGCTGACGCTCCTCATCCTGGGATCCTTCATATTCGCAGGCGTCAAGATCATTCCGGCGTACTTCGCGAACTATCAATTCCAGGACGCCATCGAAACCGAAGCGCGTTTTTCCATCGCCAACCGCAAGGGCGAAGATGACGTTCGCGAAGACGTCTGGAAGAAAGTCCAGGAACTGGGCATCCCGGCGAAAAAAGAGGACATTCGGATCCTGTCCAATGAAGGCTACGTGCAGATTTCGCTGAGCTACACCGTGCCGGTGGATCTCCGGGTTTATCAATTCAAACTAGAATTTCATCCCCACGCGGACAACCGTACGCTCTAGAATAGGAGTCCATACTATTTGGGGGCCGAGGGGGTTCCAGCCCCGGCAGTACCGCGCTTGCCCGGCCGCGGCTTCCGGCTCGAGTCAGGTCTTACAGGGTTTAGCGGAGAAACCGATTGCGGATTCGATTTGCCCGTGGCTTCTGGACGTCCCGGTTTGGTATCGCGCTGCTCAGCGCGGCGCTGCTCGTGTTGGTTGTCGCCACATCGGTTTTCGCCTATTACTACATTCAATTCGGCCACCTGATTGACCAGCACCTGACCGGTCAGGTTTTCCAGAACACCTCGCGCGTTTTCTCCGCTCCGCGACGAATCTACGTGGGCCAGCAGCTCAAGCCAGGCGACCTCGCCGGGTACATGCTTCGCGCCGGATACCAGGAAGGCGATGTCCCGGGAGCGCCGGGAGTCTTCCGCGTTGCCGGCTCGATGGTGGAAATCCGGCCGAGCGCCGCGTCTTATTTTCGCGGCGGTGGTGCGCTGCGGGTGGAATTCTCCGGCAATGCCATTTCGCGAATTGCGATGCTCGCCAATGGAGCGTCGCGCGACTCGGCGGAAATCGAACCCGAGCTGATCACGAATCTCTTCGACAGCTCGCGGGAAAAACGCCGCATCGTCCGGTTTGAAGATATCCCCCCCTTCCTTGTGAACGCCGTGCTGGCCGCGGAAGACAAGCGCTTCTTCGAGCACGGCGGGCTCGACATGGTGCGCGTCCTGGGAGCCGCGTGGGCGGACCTGCGCCGCGGCCAGAAAGCACAGGGCGCGAGCACGATTGACATGCAGGTGGCGCGGAGTTTCTTCTTCACCACCAAGCGCGAATGGCGGCGCAAAGCAAAAGAAACAATCATGGCGTATGAGATCGATCAGCGCTTTTCGAAACAGCAGATCTTCGAGCTGTATTCCAACGAGGTGTACCTTGGCAATCGCGGCAGTTTCGCGATTCGCGGGTTCGGCGAAGCCGCGCAGGCGTACTTCGGCAAGGACGTTCGCGAACTGAATCTGGGCGAAGCGGCATTTCTGGCGGGAATCATTCGCGCGCCGAACCGCTACTCTGCGGCCGAGCGCCACCTGGACCGCGCCGTCGAAGCTCGCGACCGCGTCCTCGGACAGATGGTGGAAGACGATTACATCAAAGCCGATGACGCCGCCGCCGCGAAAAAAGCAAAGCTGCGCTTCGTCACGGGCGGCGTGGTCAGCAGCTCGGCTCCCTATTTCGTGGACATGGTGAAGGACCATCTCCTCGAGCAATACTCCGAAACCGATCTCGAGACGCAGAGTTTCCGCATCTACACGACGCTCGATCCCGAACTCCAGCGCGCCGCTTCCGAAGCCGTGCAGACCGGAATGCAGAATGTGGATAAGCTCCTCGGCAAGCGCTACGCGGAGTGGAAGAAAAAAGGCGAGGCTGTCCCGCAGGCGCAGGTGGCAATCGTGGCGCTCGATCCCCACACGGGTGAAATCCGCGCTCTCATTGGCGGGCGCAGCTATGGCGAAAGCCAGCTCAACCATGCCCTGGCCCACCGCCAGCCCGGTTCTGCTTTCAAGCCGTTCGTGTACGCAGCTGCGTTCGACAATGCGGCCGAAGGGTTTCTGCCGGTCGTAACTCCGGTGACGACAGTGGAAGACATCCCCACGACATTCGAATTCGACAACAAGGAATACACCCCGAACAACTACGGCGAAGAATTTTTCGGCACAGTCACGGCGCGCGACGCTTTGATTCACTCTCTGAACGTGGCGACCGTGAAAGTGGCGGAAATGATCGGCTATCAGCGCGTGGTGGACATCGCGCGCCAGATGAGCCTCGGGACGAATATCCAGGCGACTCCGGCCGTCGCGCTGGGCGCCTACGAAATGACTCCGATCGACGTGGCCGCGGGTTACACCGCCTTTGCTACGAACGGCATCCGCGCTGAGCCGCTCTTCATCCGCAGCGTACTGGCGGCGGACGGAGACGTCGAGGAATCGGCCGGCCCGAAGACGCGTCCCGTGCTGGACCCGCGCGTCGCCTACCTGGTGACGAGCCTCATGCAGGACGTCTTGAATCGAGGCACGGGCGCATCGGTTCGCGTACTCGGTTTCACGGCACCCGCAGCAGGGAAGACGGGAACGTCGCGTGATGGCTGGTTCGCCGGTTTCACGTCCGATCTGCTCTGCGTCATCTGGATCGGGTTTGACGACAATCGCGACCTCGGATTGTCCGGCAGCCAGGTGGCGGCGCCGATGTGGGCGGACTTCATGAAGCGCGCCGTGGCCTTGCCGGCGTACAGCAATCCGCAGCCATTTGAGCCGCCGCCGGGCGTCATCGAAGAAGCGATTGACCCGCAAACGGGGCAGTTGGCCACCTCGTCGTGCCCTCAGGTGGAGCAGGAATACTTCGTTTCGGGCAGCGAACCGGCACGCTTCTGCGAACTGCACAGCGGCCAAGTGGCGCAATCCCCGCCTGCTTCGTGGCTCGCACACCTTTTTGGCAGGCCGGCGAACCCGCCTCCGCCGCCCGGTGCTCCCAATTCGCCGAACAGCGCGTCCAACCAACTAAACAGACCGCGTGCCAAGGGCGCTCCTGATACGGCCCCGGGTCAAACGGACCCTGCCAAGGAGCCGGAGAAGAAAAAGGGGTTTCTCGACCGCGTATTTGGTATCTTTGGTGGAAGCAAGAAGCCTGCGGATAGTCCGAAACCCCAGCCGTAGGCCAGGGCGCGGAAAAGGAGCAGGGCGATGAGTCGTTTGGCCCTCTTTGCCATACCGCTGGCTCTGACGGTTGCCGGGGTCAGCCACGCGCAAGAAACTCCGGTCGCCAGCCCAACCCAGGTTTCAACCACGTCCCCAGCACCCTTGCCTGCGTTGACCCCTCGACAGGCCGCCGAGATGCACGCGGACATTCTGATGGCGCGGAAGGAATACACCGAGGCCATCAACGCCTACAGTCAGATCCTCTCGACCGAACCCAAGAATGCCGTATTGCTCAACAAAACCGGCGTCGCGTGCCAGCAGTTTGGAGATCTGAATCGCGCCGGACGCTTTTACAGGAAATCCATGAAGGCGGACAAGACGTACGCAAGCGCCGTGAACAATCTCGGCACGGTGGAGTATGAGAAGAAACATTACGGCAATTCCATCACGCTGTACAAGAAGGCGCTCGCCCTGCACACAGACATGTCCACGATTTACAGCAACCTCGGCTACGCCTATTTCGGAAACAAGGAATATCCCGAGGCCATGGAATCTTTCCGCAAGGCGTTGGAGATCGATCCTCTGGTTTTCGAGCGAAGAAGCGGGACGGGCACCATCGTGCAGCAGCGCACGACAACCGATCCCGGCCTGTTCTACTTTTTCGTCGCGAAATCCTATGCGGGAATCGGCGACGCCGAGCGAACGGCTCATTATCTGAAACTCGCCCGCGACGACGGCTACAAGAATTTTCTATCGGCGGCGCAGGACCCCGCATTTGCGAAAGTGATCAGGGACCCGCGCGTGCAGGAAGTTTTGCAGGTCCCGCCCTCCTACGCCGGCGACGCAAAAACTCCTCCGACCAACTAACGGCTCGCGTTTGGACTCGCCGTGAAACGTGCGAACGCCGCACTGTTCCATCTCCATCCTTGCTATAATGTGCGCGAAATGCCTCTCCGGTCATTGCGCTCATTCCTGGCGAGTGTTTGCGTGGTGTCCAGTTTGTTTTTGGTTGTGCCCGCGCGCGCCATCGCTCCGGTCACTGCGCCCACTTCCTCCACCGTCATCGAGCTTCGCCTCGATGGCGAAGTCGAACCGATTCTTGCCGAATACCTCGTGAATGGAATTGCCCAGGCGAACAAGGAGCAGGCGAGCCTTATCCTGATCACCATCAACACGCCGGGCGGGCTCGACGCTTCCATGCGTGAGATCATTCACGCGATCCTGACTTCGCATGTTCCAGTTGTCGCGTACGTTTCACCCACCGGCTCTCGCGCCGCTTCCGCTGGATTCTTCATTCTCGTTTCGGCGGACGTTGCGGTGATGTCTCCGGGCACTGAAACCGGCGCGGCTTCGCCGATCATGGTCTTGGGTGGCACTCCGGTGCAGATCGATGAAACGCTCCATAAAAAAATCGTGAACGATGCGACGGCCTACCTGCGCAGCTACGTCAGCAAGCGCGGCCGCAATGTGGAGATGGCTGCCAGCGCCG
>JBAWGF010000159.1:0-6143 GCA_049592615.1 Candidatus Acidiferrales bacterium | reverse complement strand
GTCGTCATGCGTGTAATCGAATTGATCGGCGAGGCGCTGCAAGCCGTCGGCTTCTTCGAACGCGGTCAAATCCTTGCGCTGTAAGTTTTCGATGAGCGCGAGCTCGAGAGTTTCCGCATCGTCCGCGATTTTCTCGATGCACGGAAGCTCGTGGAGTCCCGCGGCTTTCGCTGCGTGGTAGCGGCGCTCGCCCGAGATGATGAAGTAGGTGTCTTCGCGCGGAATGAAGCGCACGAGGAGCGGTTCGAGCACGCCCTTTTCGCGGATCGAGTCGGTGAGTTCGCGGAGATCGCCAAGCGCCTTGCGCGGCTGGTCCGGATTCGGACGAACCTTATCGATCGGGATCATGCGGCCGATGGACGCCCCGCTGAAGCTGGTCAGCGTCTCGACATAGTGGGCGTCATGCCGCATCTTGAGAGTGACGGGTAACCCGATCCTCTTGGACACGATGTAATACCTCCTGAGCGAGCTTTTTGTATTCTTCGGCGCCGGAAGATTTCGGCGCGTACGTGAAAACTGTTTCTTTGTAAGCCGGGCTCTCTTCGAGCCGGACATTTTTGCTGATGCGCGTCTTGAAGAGCGCGTTGCCAAACACGGCGCGGATCTGCTCGTGCGTGTCGCGCGAGATGTTGGTGCGCTTGTCGAAGAGCGTGATGACCACGCCGAGGACTTTCAAGTCCGGGTTGGGGCGAGCGCGGATGCGCGCGTAGGTCTCGAGAAGATCGTCCGTACCTTCGATGGCGAAATAGGCCGCCTGGATCGGGACCAGCAAGTGCGTCGCAGCGACGAGCGCATTTACGGTGAGGATGCCGAGCGCGGGCGGCGTGTCCATGACGATGAATTCGTAGTCTTTCAGAATGGGCGCGATTGCGTCTTTCAGCTTGAACGGCGCGTCGAACGCCCCCGCAAGCTGCTGCTCGAGGCGGGCGAGGGCCAGACGCGACGGAGCGACGAAGAGATTCGGGTCCTTCGTCGGGCGGATGATCTTCGACATCTCCATGGGATGTTCGGCGAAGATGTCGTACATCGTGTTCTGGATGTCGGCGGGAGTGAAAAAAGCGATCGTGGTGTTTGATTGTGGATCGAGATCAATCAGGAGGACTTTTTTCTTCTTCAGCGCGAGGGCGCCGGCGAGATTGATGGCTGTGGTAGTTTTCCCGACGCCGCCTTTTTGATTCGCAATGGATAGAACGCAGGTCAAGCTTTGCCCTCGCTCCCCTATGGCAACCGTGGGGCTACATATGGCCCCATCCGGCCCAAAACACACAACGAGTAGGCACACTTTACCCAGTCGTGCGGCCCTGATGCAAGAGAAAAAAGAGGGTTAGCTCGATTCGAGGCGGCCGGATCGCAGTATTCGACGGGGCCGACTCATGGCTAAAACCATGTGCCGTCGCGATATTTCCGGTAGGAGTCGCCGAAGAATTGCTCGAGAATTCTCGCTTCCCTTCTGGCGCGAGTGATTTGCAGCGGGATGACAATCAGCAAGATGAGCAGCCAAGTCGGTTTCCCCACGGCGAGGAGCACACCGATTATGACGAGTGTCCCGAACACATAAACGGGGTTGCGAAATTTCGAGTAAAGGCCGTGCGTGACTAATTCGGTGGCTTTCGCCCGCAATGCGAAAGAATTTCCGAGTTGAATTCTAGCGGTGGCCCAGAGAGCAAAAGCCGGAATCGTGATGAGGAGGCCGACGATGCGCGAGAGCGTCCAGAACTCGCGCGGTAAATTCCAGAGGTAGTATCCGAGTCCGCCGCCCACGACGATGATTGTGAGAATTGTCTTGCGCTGAATGCTCAAGCGGCACTTCCCTCTTGCGAGCGGCAACTCTATTTCTGAATCGCATGGTTATAACACAATCGGCTGGATGGTCGGATACCGCGGGAAATTGAAATGGCAGGCGCGCCAGAGATTGAATCCGTTTGTGTGTGTGGGCGGCGCGCCGTAAGGGTTGGTCCACTCAGAACGGCAGCAAGCGCAAGGCCGGGTTGGCTGATGTGGTAAGCTGGGCCCGCGAATGTTCAGGAGGCAGCACGTGAAAGCGCCAATTCTTTACCGAATCTCTTCCGTTCTTCTGCTGCTTTTTGCCGCCGGACATACGTTTGGGTTTCGCCAGAATAATCCGGAATGGGGAGCGGACGCGGTTATTGGGTTAATGCGCTCCGTTCACTTCGGCGCGCAAGGGTTTACCCGGACTTATTGGGACTTCTTCAGCGCGTTCGGACTTTTTTTCTCCGTGTTTCTTTTGTTCGCGGCGGTATTAGCGTGGCTGCTAGGCGGACTTTCGGCAGAGACGTTGGCACGCGTGCGCGGCATTGCGTGGGCGCTCGCCATTTGCTTTGTCGCAGTCACAGCGTTGAGCTGGAGATACGCCTTCACTACCCCCATCGTTTTCTCAACTCTGATTACGGTGTGTTTGATTGCGGCCGCGTGGCGCTCGGCGAAGACAGGCTGAACCTTGATTGGGAAGGCGACAGGTCCGATCTTGGGCGGTTCGTTGCCGAGAGAGATTCGGAGGGGGCATTAGCAGCGGGAATTAATGCCAGAGTTTGGAATCAAATTCGAAATCGACGAGGCCATCGCGGTAATCGATTTTAACGTCGAGCATTCGCAGCAATCCAAATCCGAGCATACCAGAGATTTCAACTCCGGCCGAGTCGCTGAGGCGCGTCGTGTCGAACGCAACGATATCGAGGTTCTTCTGCCGGAAGCGGCCAAAGGCAAGTGTCAACTGGTCGCCGCGAAAGACCTTGTCGACTTTGCCGCTCAGTCCCTTCACCTGCGTATCGTTATCGCCATAGACCTTTGTGACTTCTCGCGCTGCAGATGGTGAGATCGTGTTGTTGAAGGCTCCCGAGTCGAGCAGAAACAATTTGGGCGAGCCATCGTTGAGTTTTGTAGGAACGAGGAGCATGTGACCGATGTGCAGAACGGGCGTGTACGATTTCATTTCCGGCGCGACGTAGCGATCGAAAGGCTTGGGAGCTTCCGAGGCGTGGGACTCGAGACCAGCGGCCGGCGCGTCCGTCTCGCCGGGCCGGCGGGGCAACTCGCTCAATCGGAACTTGTTGTTTGCAAAGTCGAGGTCCACGAGGAATTGTGAAAACACGTCAGCGCCGATGAGCCCCTCTTCGTCCACGGCTGATTTCTTGTCGATGACCTCCACCAAGCAATCCTGAAACTCAAGATCGCCGATCTTGATCGAGTCCACGCGGCCGTAGTAACCGCCGGCGTCGCCCTTGTCGCCGATTCCGCCAATCTTTGTCTCGAAGACGCGCTGTATGCCTGCTTTCTCGGCAATCTTGCGGTTGACCAATATTCCGCTCGCGCCGGTGTCGAGCAGGAGAGCGGCCGTCGTGCCGTTCAATTTCACGTTTAGCCCAAAGCCGCGAAGGTATCTTGGATCATAGAGCAGCTGCTTGAGGTTGGTCTGCATCGCGGTCAGCTTGGTTTTCAAACGACACGCGCCGTTCTGCTGGTTCAGTTTTTCCACGAGTGCATTCAGTTCACGTTCCTGAGCAGCCTCCACCCGCGCATCTTCGTTGTCCTCATCGGAAGAATGCACGTGAACGACCTTGACACCCTTGGAGCCCATGAATGTTTTAAACCAGAAGTTCGAAATGTCGGGGTCGTCCGGATCCAATTCGTGGGCCTTGTCGATCATCCGTTTTGCCTGTTTGAAGTGTGAATTCGCGTAGGAGATTCGTGCCTCGCCGAGAAACGCGCGAGCGTTCGGAGTGTTTGCTTGTATCAGAGCCACGAACTCCTTCTCCGCCGCATTAACCTTGCCCTGGCGGAAAAGAACTTCCGCCATCGCGACGCGGGTTGCATGATCGGTCGGCGCGAGTTCGACAGCCTTGGCCGAAGCGGTGTACGCATCCGCAGGCTTCTTCTGTTTCAGATAGACGCGCGAAATCCCGGCGTACGCGAGCGCCGTTTGCGAATTCGTTGCGATCAGTGCCTGGTAGGCCGCGAGAGCCGCATCGAGATTGTCGATGCGATACAGATGGTCGGCATCGACGATGGAGGGTGGAGCGGAAGGATGCGCGGGGCTTGCCGGTGGCGGAGCACCGCTTCCCGCCGTGGGAGGCTGCGGGGTTGCGCTTGCGCCTTGGCCGTGCGCCACGACAGCGACCGAACTGAAAACCAGCTCGAACACCAGGAAGAATCGAGTGAAATTGCGCTTCATGTCCGCCTCGAACGAAGCCGGAAATTGAGGCTTCCCATTCGTGCGATCTTGCACCGCATCTTGCACACGGATTCCTAGATTGTCAATTATTCAGAAGCGTAAGGAATTTTGGAATGAGGGCGTCTCATAAATGGTGCGATACAGATTTGCCTTGCACCTCATGAGCTAAAGCCCTTTCTTTATGAGCCGCTGGATGTCGGAGCTGAAGTTCCAACTCCCTAACAAGCAAATGTGAGATGGGTTCATGGAAGAAGCGGCGGAGCGGAAAGCTACATCTTGTAGCGGCCGAGGTCCTCGTCGTTGAGGTTCTCGAGCCACTTGCGCAATTCTTCGCTGGAGCTTTTTTCGGTGACGGCGTTCGCCATCTTCGAGTTTTTCAGCACTTCGTCTTCGACAAAAATCGGGCAATCGAGGCGCAGCGCAAGCGCGAGCGCGTCGCTCGGGCGCGAATCGATGGACATCATTTCGCCGTCGCGCTCCATCCAGATCAGCGCGTAGAAAGTGTCTTCCTTCAAATCGGAAACGACAACTTTATGGACGTGGACGTTCAATCCGGTGAGGACATTTTTCAGGAGGTCGTGCGTCATGGGCCGCGGCGTCTGGACTTTTTCGATTTCAAGGGCGATGGCGTTGGCCTCGTAGATGCCGACCCAGATGGGAAGAATCGCGGTGCCAACGGTTTCCTTGAGGACGACAACGGGCATGTTGGTCACGGGGTCCATCATCAAGCCTCGAATCTTGACCTCGTGTTCCACGGTGGCCTCCCGGAAACTCACGACAATTCCTCGCCGACAAGGCTGTTGGGACCGGCGCGCGTCACCTTCGCTTGCAGATATTGTCCCAAAAGATTCTCACGCGGCGAAGTGAAGTTTATGATGCGGTTGCTAGTGGAGCGACCGGCCCATTGCGCGCGCGACGCATGGCGCGCGTCCACGAGCACTTCGAAGGTCTTGCCGACAAGCGTCTCGTTGCGTTTTATCTGAATTTGACGCTGATGCTCCTGCAAAATCGCGAGCCGCCTTCCCTTCTCTTCCTCGGGAATGGCGTCGGGCATGGACATGGCGGGCGTATTAGGGCGCGGCGAGTACGTGAAAGAAAAAACTCCATCGCACTGGATCTCATCGAGGAGCGTGAGAGAGTCCTCGAAATCTCTTTCGGTTTCGCCGGGGAAGCCCACGATGATGTCCGTCGTAATGCTGATGGGGCGGCGCGCGCTGCGCATCCAAGAAATTTTTTCGAGATACTCCTCACGCGTGTACGTCCGCTTCATCGAGCGCAACAGGCGCGTCGAGCCCGTCTGCACCGGAAGGTGAACGTGGTTGCAGAGCGCGGGAGTGGTTTCGATCGCTTCGACAATTGTGCGGTGAAAATCATTCGGGTGCGAAGTGGTGAAGCGCACGCGGCGGATTCCCGGGACGGCCGCGACTGCGTGGAGCAGCGCCGTAAAATCGAGGCCGCGCGGCGATGGATCGCGGTAGGAATTTACGGTTTGGCCGAGGAGCTGAATTTCGGTGTAACCCGCGTCGGTGAGGCGGCTAACTTCCGAGAGAATCGAATCGCTCGCGCGGCTGCGTTCGGGGCCACGCGTATGCGGTACGACGCAGTAGGCGCAGGCGTAGTCGCAGCCTTCGATGATCGTGAGGTAGGCGCGAAAAGGATTGTCGCGGCGCGTGATTTCCGTTTCGAACGTTTCCTCGGTGTCGAGATCGAGCCCCATGACGCGGCGCCCGCCCGATTCGAGCTCCTCGACCAGCTCGGGCAACCGGCGGTAACTCGCGGAGCCGCACACCAGGCCGACCCACGGGGCGCGTTCGAAAATTTCTTCGCCTTCCTGCTGCGCGAGGCATCCGAGAACGCCGATTACTTTGCCGTTCGACGTCGTCTTCCAATCTCCCAGGCGCGCAAAAACTTTTTGCGCGGCTTTTTCGCGGATGCTGCACGTGTTGTAGAGAAC